>NZ_JBHVWN010000014.1:123564-146606 GCF_042882275.1 Streptomyces sp. NPDC058231
TTTGGGGGGGCCGGTTTTTTTTTTAAACCCCCCCCCCCCCCCTCGGCGCCGCGCCCGGGGGGCCCCTCGGACCGTGTGCCCCAAGGGCCTCTCCGTCTCCCGGACCCGCCCGGGTCAGCCGCCGGAGTACGAGCCGTCCGAAGGTGTGGCAGCCCGTGTGTTCGCGGACCCGCGCTGCTCGGCGAGATGCAGGACCGGGAAGCTACCGGTGGTCGTCGGCGCGTGCTCCGGCAGCCACAGCACGGCGATCGCTCCACCGGTTCCCTGCGCCGCGCCCCGCGGCGCCGCGTTGCGGAAGGTCAGCCGGGCACCGAGCACCCGGGCCTGACCGGCGGCGATCGTCAGTCCCAGACCGTGCCCTTGCCCGGAGCGGTCGCTGCTGCCGGTACGGAACCGGCTCGGCCCTTCGCGCAGCAACGCCTCCGGGAAGCCGGGCCCGTGATCGCGTATGCGCACCAGCCGGCCCTCGACCGTGACCTCCACCGGGGTGGAGCCGTGCTTCGCGGCGTTTCCCAGCAGATTGCCGAGGATCCGTTCCAGCCGGCGTGGATCGGTGCTGACCCACGACTCGTGCACGACCTGGACCCGCACGTCCGGGTCGAGCAGCGCGATCCGGCGGCTGACGAACTCACCGAGTGCGATCTCCTGAAGTTCGGCCCGCTCCGACGCACTGTCCAGCCGGGCCACCTCCAGTACGTCCTCGACGAGCGTGCGCAGCGCCTGCGCCCTGTCCCGCACCAGCTCGGTGGGGCGGCCCGGCGGCAGCAGCTCGGCCGCCGTCAGCAGCCCGGTCACGGGGGTGCGCAGTTCGTGCGCGATGTCCGCGGTGACCCGGCGCTCCGCCTCGATCCGTTCGTTCAGCGCGTCCGTGAGGGCGTCCACCGCGCGGGCCAGCTCGTCGGTCTCGTCCTGGACGACCCCGCCGACGGCCTCCCGGACCCGTACCCCCGTATTGCCCTGGGCGACCTTGCCTGCCGCGGCCGCCGCCTTGCGCAGCCGGCGCGACAGCTGACCGCCGATCAGCACGCCCAGCGCACAGCCGCCGAAGACCACGGAGACGGAGCCGATGATCAGTGCCCGGTCGAGATCGCCCATGATCGTGGCGGAGCGGTCCGCGAAGCGGGTGTGCAGCGACAGCACATCGCCGTTGGCCAGAGGCACGGCGGCCCACACATCGGGCACTCCGTCCGCGTTCTCGTCGACATGCGTGGCACGCCGGTTCCTGCGCGTCTCCGCGCGCAGGCTCAGCGGCATCGTCGGGTCGTTGAGCTTGGCGCCGAACTTCGGCTCGGCCTTCTTCGTCTTCGTCGCCTCGTACAGCAGCTGCGCGTAGGTCAGCCGTTCCAGTTGGACCTCGCGGGCGTTCTCCAGCATCGAGACACGGGCGGCGTTGTGGACGACGAGGCTGAGCGCGACGGCGATGAGTGCGCCGACCGCGGCGATCGCGATACTGATCTTCCAGCGGACACCCGTCCGCAGAGCCAGTCGCTTCATGCCTTGAGCTTGTAGCCGAAGCCGCGGACCGTCTCGATCCGGTCCTGTCCGATCTTCGTCCGCAGCCGCTGCACATGGACATCCACGACCCGGGTGTCCCCGCCCCAGCCGTAGTCCCAGACCCGCTCCAGCAGCTTGTCGCGGGAGAGCACCGTGCCGGGGGCGGACGAGAACTCGAGCAGCAGCCGCATCTCCGTCGGGGTCAGCGCCACCTGCTCGCCGGCCCTGCGTACCTCCATGCCCTCGGTGTCGACCTCCAGATCACCGAAGACCAGCACCCCTCCGTCGGGCTGCGACCCCGAGTCCGCGCCCCCCGGCCGGCCGCCCGAAGCATGACCGAAGCGGCGCAGCACGGCGCGGATCCTGGCGACCAGGACGGCGCCGTCGAAGGGTTTGGTGACGTAGTCGTCGGCGCCGGCCTCCAGGCCGAGCACCACATCGATCGAATCGGCGCGGGCCGACAGCATGATCACCGGGACCGTCGACTCGTCCCGGATGCGTCGGCACAGACTGACCCCGTCCAGCCCCGGCACCATCACGTCGAGCAGGGCGATGTCCGGCCGGTCGGCCCGGAACGCCTCCAGGCCGGAGAGACCGTCGGGCATCGCGGTGACCGCGAAACCGTCTCTCTCCAGTGCCAGCTGGGTGGCCTCGCGGATGACATCGTCGTCCTCGACGAACAGGACGTGGGTCTCGGCCATCGACAGCTCTCAGTTCTTCGTCGGTTCCGCGGGCTCCGGGAGTTCCCCTTCTCCGTTGCCCACGGCTCTGTTGAAGTCGTTGTGCACGCGGTCGTGCTCGGTGAACCGGTTGTCGGCCCAGTGGTACGTGACCACTTCCTCGCCCGACGGGTACGCGACCGCGTCCTTCTTCTCGTACACCTGCGTCGTCACCACCAGATCCCCCCGGTCGATGGTGCCGTAGACCGCGGGCTGCTCGGTGGTGAAGATGTTCTCGTACGTGCCGTCGCTCCGTTCGCGGTACACGTAGGTGCCGACACCCACCGAGTCGCCGCAGGTCATCACGTTCACCACGACGTCCGCCGAGCGGCCGCCGGTCAGCGTGCCGTACGAGGTGTCGACCGGGTACTCGTCGCCGGTGCAGGGCTTCAGATCCGTTCTGACCCGCTCGCTCACCCGGGAGTCCCGCTTGACCAGCTGGACCACATCGACCCGCGGGGTGGGCCTGACCGTGGACGCCGCGGTGGACGTCGGTGTGACCTGGGCGACCGGCTGGGTGCCGGCCGGACCCTCGTCGCGCGTCCCGGTGCCGCCGGTGGAGCAGCTGACGGCGAGCAGCGCGAAAGCGGCGAGCCCGACCAGCGCCGTACTGCCTGTCGCCCAGCCGTTCGGACGGCACCCGCCCCGGACAGTCGCTCCGTCGGCGCCGGATGTCCCGCTGCGGCCGACGGCGCCGCCGCCGACCGTCCCGCTCCGGTGGGCGGCCGTCGATCCGCCGTCACCGCTGCCCGTCAGGCCGCGCACCGCTCCCGCCCCCGCTCGTCATGGCGCCGGTCCGCCTGTCCACGAACCTGCGCCCCCACCCGTGCACGCTCCGGAGTTCCGGAGGCCGGAGTACGCTCGCCCGCAGTGCGGCCGCGGGCCTCACGGGCCCTGGCTTCCCTGCTCATGGCCTCGCGGCTCTCCAGCTCCTGGCGCAACCGCGCCAGCGCACGGTGCAGCGTGCTCTTCACCGTACCGGCCGACATGCCGAGCGCCGCGGCCGTCTCCTCCGTGCTCATCTGCTCCCAGTGTCGCAGCACCACGACACTGCGCTGCTTGGGAGCCAGCACTCCGAGGACATCCATCAGCAGGGCACGGTCGGCGCGCTGCTCGGTGCCGTCCTCGACGCTGGCGTCGGGCAGCTGCTCGGTGGGTACCTCCTCCAGCTTGCGCGCCCGCCACCACTCCGTACGCGTGTTGATCATGACGCGGCGCAGGTAGGCATCGGCCAGGGACTTGTCGGCGATGCCGTCCCAGCGGCCGAAGGTACGAGCCAGGGCGGTCTGCAGCAGGTCCTGCGCGTCCACCGGATCCGGGACCAGTCGGCGCGCACTGCGCAACAGGGCCTCCTGCCGGGTGCGTACGTACTCCTCGAATTCGAGCACCTCGCCCTGCGCCATTCCAACCGCCTCCGTCCCCGTAGAACCGCGTCGAACCTCCGCCAGCCGCTGGTGGCTGCTGACGGTCGGAGACGTTACGGAGCGGTTGTCACGGCGCTGTGCGGAGCAGCCATACGCCGACGCACGGCTGTCCATCGGTTGTGTAACAACGGGGGAGGGCCCGCGTGCTGCGTCCCTAGCTCAGCGGCAATCGGTACTGGCCGCCCGGGAGCGGCTCGACCAGACCGTCGGCGACCAGGCCGTCCAGCGCCCGTGCCCGTTGCACCGGCTCCTCCCAGACGCTGTCCAGCGCGGCCTGCGACACCGGGGTCACCGCCTCACGCAGGACGGCGAGCAGTCGTCCGCGCACCTGCCGGTCCGTTCCCGCGTAGGTCTGACCTCGGCGAGGGGGCCCCTGATGCGCGGGCTTCCCGGCCAGCCGCCAGGCACACTGCGTGGCGATCGGGCATCGCGTGCAGTCCTCGTTCTTGGCGGTGCAGACGAGCGCGCCGAGCTCCATCGTCGCCGCCGCCCAGCGAGCCGCCCGTTCGTCCTCGTCGGGGAGGAGCGCGCGGGCGAGTTTCCGCTCGGCGGCGGTGGTCGCGTTCGGCGGGTACTGAATGCCGGTCGCGGCCCGGGCGAACACCCGGCGGACGTTCGTATCGAGTACGGCATGACGCTGCCCGTACGCGAAGGAGGCCACGGCCGCCGCCGTGTACTCGCCGATCCCGGGCAGCGCGAGCAGCTGGCCGTGCTCGCTCGGTACGTCGCCGCCGTGTCGTTCAGTTATTGCCTGCGCGGCGCCGTGCAGGCGCAGTGCGCGTCGCGGATAGCCGAGCCGGCCCCAGGCGCGGACCGCTTCACCGGGCGGCTCCGCGGCAAGGTCGGCGGGGCGCGGCCAGCGGGCGAGCCACTGTTCGTACACCGGGAGAACTCGGCTGACGGGGGTCTGCTGCAGCATGAACTCGCTCACCATCACACCCCAGGCGCCCGCTTCGGGGCGGCGCCAGGGCAGATCGCGGGCGTGCTGGTCGAACCACCCGATGACGGGAGTGTGGAGGGATGTGGGGGGCGTCTGTGTCGCAGTCATGGCAGTCATCGCAGGCCGATCCTGGCACGGAAGGGCAGACGATGGTCATGGGCACGGGGGTGTCGCGACTCATGGGGGCCCTTGGGGTGATAATGCCACCCGTCTGTCCCCACGACGAGACCCGATCAGCGCCCTTCGCCGCGGTTCCGGAGGAGGCCGTTCGTTCCCGGGCCCGCTGTCCGGACCGCCAGGGGCGGCGGGCTCCCCCGCACCGTACGGGCGAGCGATTGCGCCGGGCGCGCCGGGTGCGCCGGCGGGATGATCACCAGGGTCGCCACGGATCCGCCCACCGACGGACCCGCGTCTGCATCGTGTGGACAGTGCGCGCCGACGCGGGCCCGCGAGAAGGCGATCAGCCCGGTCACCCGTGGGCGGACAGGGCGCCGGCGAGGTGACAGCGCCGGCGACCGCCCTGCAGGGGCGCTCCTCGTCCACCACCGGTTTGAGCATCTCGCTGACCGCGAGGCCGGCAGCTGTCGCGAGCGGCGCAAGCGCCGACAGGGCCAGGACCGCCGCATCCGCTCCGCGCGCACGTCACCGGCCCACGACGAGAAGGACACCGAAGAACAGCAGCCCGAGCGCCGTCCGTATCTGGGCGAGATGCTGCACCCACGGCTGCGCCGGGTGCGAAGCCGACGATGTGGCGGTACGGAGAGGAGGAGGGCGAGGAGAGGAGAGGGCCGGCGGGGCAGGAGAGGCAGGAGCTGTGACAGGGCTGTCGGACACGGGAGTTGCAGCGGAAAGAACCGCCACGGCAGTCGAACTCGTCATGTGACACACCGTAGGCAAAGCGGCGCCACCGTCACGGTGGGCGATCGTCGGGGGTCACACCTGACGAAAATAGGGGGCAGAACCAGCCACCCCGTGATGATGATCCGTAAAACTTGGCGATCAGGGCGGCGGGTGGGGCGGGAGTTGGCGCCGATCTCTCGTAGAGTTTGGGCCGTGGGATCTCTGCGCAATCCGATCGGGCCGCTTCCCTCCACCATTTACTGGCGACGGAGGGCCGTAGCGGTGGCGCTGGTTGTGCTGCTCGCGCTGTTGGTCGCATGGGTCGTCACCTCGGGTGGCGGCGCGGGGGACAAGGACGACTCCCGGCCCAACGGGTCCGGTCCCGCACACTCGATCACCCCGGGGCCGAGCGGATCCGGCCCCGCCATCAGCCAACAGCCCGGCGGACGCGACGAGTCGGACGACTCGGGTGGGAGCGGCGACAGCGGAAGCGGTACGGACGCGGGTTCCGACGGGTCGGGTGACGGCAGCGACGGCGGCTCGGGGAACTCCGGTTCCGGATCCGGTCCGGTGTCCGGCGGAGCCGTCGGCCAGCAGGTCCCGGCAAGCTCTTCGATCCCCGACTGCACGTCCTCCGCACTGCAGTTGACCCTGCGCACCGAGCTCACCTACGGCCCGGGCCGGAAGCCCAGGTTCCAGCTGATCGCGAAGAACACGTCTTCGGCCGACTGCAAGGCCGACTTCGGGCCGAAGAGCGCGGTGCTCACCGTCACGGAAGCGGCCGGCGACGAGGTGTGGTCCTCCGAGGACTGCCCGCGCAACGGCGCCGGCGTGCTGCTGAGGGTCCCGGCGGGTTCGACGATCGTCCACACCGTGGAGTGGGACCGGAAGAAGAGCGCCCCGCACTGCGCGACACCGCCTGCGGGAACTCCGGGGCCTGGTACGTATCTCGTCGAGGCGAAGTCCCCCGGCGAGCCGCTCCAGCGCGCCTCGTTCGTCCTCGCGAAGGACTGAACGGAACGAGGGCGCAGCCCGAAACGCATTCGGGGCCCGGTCCGTCGACCGGGCCCCGCGCCATGAGCCGTATCCGGCCCCGTACTGCGTGCCGCGCGCCCTACACGTAACGCTCGAGAATCGACGACTCGGCCAGCCGGGAAAGTCCCTCGCGCACGCTTCGCGCCCGCGCCTCGCCGACCCCGTCCACCGTCTGGAGATCGTCCACGCTCGCCGCGAGCAGCTTCTGCAGTCCGCCGAAGTGTTCCACCAGCCGGTCGATGATCGCTCCGGGCAGCCGCGGCACCTTCGCCAGCAGCCGGAAACCGCGCGGCGAGACCGCGGAGTCCAGCGTCTCGGGCGAGCCGCTGTACCCCAGCGCCCGTGCCACGACCGCGAGTTCGAGCAGCTCGGTGTGGGAAAGCGCGTCCAGTTCGGTCAGGGCCTCCGTCACCGTGCGGGACCGCTTCGCGGTCGGCTCCGGCACGTAGTCGCGCACGACTAGCTCACGCTCCGGCTCGACCCCCGCGATCAACTCGTCGAGCTGGAGCGAGAGAAGACGGCCGTCGGTGCCGAGCTCCACCACGTACTCGGCGATCTCGGTGGCGATCCGGCGCACCATCTCCAGGCGTTGTGCGACGGCCGTCACATCGCGGACCGTCACCAGGTCCTCGATCTCCAGCGCGGAGAGCGTGCCCGCGACCTCGTCGAGCCGGAGCTTGTACCGCTCCA
Source organism: Streptomyces sp. NPDC058231 (assembly GCF_042882275.1). NCBI lineage: Bacteria > Bacillati > Actinomycetota > Actinomycetes > Kitasatosporales > Streptomycetaceae > Streptomyces > Streptomyces sp. NPDC058231. Next base: position 130,707 of record NZ_JBHVWN010000014.1, read on the forward strand.
GGGTGGCGAGGGCCTGGTTGGCGCGGGAGAGGATCGCGGCGGACTCCTCCAGGACCCGGCGCTCCCCGTCGACGTACAGCGCGATCAGATGCATCGACTGCGATACCGAGACGACCGGGAAGTTGCACTGCTTGGAGACCCGGTCCGCCGTGCGGTGCCGGGTGCCGGTCTCCTCGGTGGGGATGGAGGCGTCCGGGACCAGCTGCACGCCGGCCCGCAGGATCTTGGTCATGTCCTTGTCCAGGATCAGCGCCCCGTCGAGCTTGGCCAGCTCGCGCAGCCGCGTCGCGGTGAACTCCACGTCCAGCACGAAACCGCCGGTGCACATGGACTCGACGGTCTTGTCCATGCCCAGCACGATCAGCCCGCCGGTGTTGCCACGGAGGATGCGCTCCAGGCCGTCCCGCAGGGCCATTCCGGGCGCGACGGCGGTCAACGAGGCGCGCATCAGCGCCTCGTTACCGGTGCCTTGGCCGGACTTTCCGGGCGATGCTGCCCGGTCGTTGGCTGCCACTGCACTCCTCCGGTCACAGGTTTGCGGTGCCCTTACGTCCCTCATACCGTTCGTACGGACGGGCGAGACCAGGGCAAAGTCTACCGGCGCGCGTTGTCCTCCCGTGGGGCCTCCGTACGAGACCGGCGCGGGAGCACTCTGAGCGCGTCGCCCATGTTGGCGACTTCCGTGACCTTCATACCGGGCGGGACCTTCCCCGGGTCGGTCGGGACCAGCGCATGCGTGAAGCCCAGACGGTTTGCCTCGGCCAGTCTGCGCTGTACCCCGGTCACCCTTCTGACCTCGCCCGCGAGGCCCACCTCGCCGATCGCGACCAGGTTCTTGGGGAGCGGTGTGTCGCTCGCCGCGCTGGCCAGCGCCAGTGCGACCGCGAGGTCGGCGGCGGGCTCGGAGAGCTTCACGCCCCCTACCGTCGCGCTGTAGATGTCCCGTTTGCCGAGTGAGCTGATCCGGCCCCGTTGCTCCAGAACGGCCAGCATCATCGAGACCCGGGACGTCTCCAGGCCGGAGGTGGTGCGCCGGGGCGAGGGGATCTGCGAATCTACCGTCAGCGCCTGCACCTCGGCGACGAGCGGGCGCCGTCCCTCCAGGGTGACCGTCAGACAGGTGCCAGGTACGGGCTCGTCGCGCCGGGTGAGGAAGAGTCCGGAGGGGTCGGCGAGGCCGGTGATGCCCTCGTCGTGCAGTTCGAAGCAGCCGACCTCGTCGGTCGCGCCGTAGCGGTTCTTCACGCCCCGGACGAGCCGCAGGCGGGCGTGACGGTCGCCCTCGAAGGACAGCACCACGTCGACGAGGTGCTCCAGCAGCCGCGGCCCGGCGATCGCGCCGTCCTTGGTCACATGGCCGACCAGCAGGGTGGACATGCCGCGTTCCTTGGAGGCGCGGATGAGCGCTCCGGCGACCTCGCGGACCTGGGCCATGCCGCCGGGGGCGCCGTCGATCTCGGGCGAGGCGACGGTCTGCACGGAGTCGAGAATGAGCAGGGACGGCTTGACCGCGTCCAGATGGCCGAGGACCGCGGAGAGGTCGGTCTCGGCGGCGAGGTAGAGGTGGTCGTTGATCGCCCGGATGCGGTCGGCGCGCAGCCGCACCTGGCTCGCGGACTCCTCCGCGGTGACATACAGCGTGCGGTGCTCGTCGCTGGCGGCCTTGGCGGCCACGTCCAGCAGGAGCGTCGATTTGCCCACGCCCGGCTCGCCCGCGAGCAGCACCACGGCGCCGGGGACGAGCCCGCCGCCGAGCACCCGGTCGAGCTCGTCGACCCCGGTCGACCGGGCGGTGGCCTGCCGGCTGTCGACCTGGCCGATGGGGACCGCGGCCGAGCTGACGCGGCCGGCCGCCGTCGTCCGCACGGCAGGGGCGCCGCCGAATTCCTCGACCGTCCCCCATGCCTGGCATTCGGGACAGCGACCGAGCCACTTGGCGGTGGTCCAGCCGCACTCGGTGCAGCGGTAGGACGGCCGGTCCTTCGCGGTTTTCGTACGGGCAGCCATGGCGCCACCGTATAGGTGAGGACTGACAACGCCGCCCGGCGCGGGTCCCGGCAGCACCCGCGGGCGTCCGGGGCGGGGCGCACGGACGCGAAGGACGGGAAGAAGACAGGGGAGCCGGGGAAGGGGGGAGAGGAGAGAAGGGAGGGGAAGGGAAGGTCGTGCGGAATCGGGGATTCCTGTCCCCATTTGAGCGATACGTTCACCCGTAAGGGTTAAAAGTACGCAAGGCGCGCTGAGGGCGGGCCTGCCCTGTCTACGGTCGCCGGGTGACGAGTAGCAGGCTGGAGACACCCACGCACACCACCGGCGCACACCGGGCGCAGCGCCGAGCGTCCCACTCGTCGCCGCAGCGACCGCCGTCCCGCTACGAGCCCTATCTCGACGGCCTGTTCACCTACTGCCTCTCCGTGCTCTGCGACCACGAGGGAGCCGTCGAGGCGCTCGGCGGTGTGCTCGCCCTCGCGGAACGGCAGGACGGGCGCTGCCCGGCCGGCGAGCAGGAACGTAAAACCTGGTTGTACGCGCTGGCCAGGTGGGTGTGTCTGCGCAAGCTCGCCGAGCAGCGGCGGGCCCGTCGGACACACCCCCGGCAGGCCGGAAGGCGGGCGGGAAAGCACTCGGTACGACGGGCCGGTGAACAGACGGCGGAACAACCGGAGCGGCAGTCGCACGGGACGGTCACGCGGGGGGCGCACTCCGTGCACCGCACGCCGGGCTCCGCCGCGGACGTCACGCCCGCCGCGCACGGCTGTGCCCCCGAGCCCGACCCGGCTGTCGAGGCGCACCGCCGCGAACTCGCACAGCTGGCCTGGCCGGAAGCCGCCGGCACCACTCCCGAACAGCGCGAAGCGCTCGAACTCGCCGTACGTCACCGCCTCGCCCCCGGCGCCGTGGCCGCCGTCCTCGGGCTCGAACCCGCGGCCGCCCGTGAGCTCCTTGCCGCGGCGGGCTGCGAAGTGGAACGCACCCGCGCCGCCCTCGCCGTGGTCGAGACCGGTAACTGCCCCACCGTCGCCCGGCTCACCGGCGACCACCGGGTCCTGCTCTCCGCCGCCCTGCGCCGCGAACTGGTCCGCCACGTCGACGACTGCCCCCGCTGCCGCCGAGCCGCCGAACGGGCCGGCGCCGAGGGCCCCTGGCCCGGCGGTGCCTTCACACCTGCCGCCGCACTCCCGCTCGCCGAGGCGCCGCGGCCGTCCGCGTACGTCGCGATGGTCCACGCCCAGAAGAATCGGTCCGGCACCCCGCGCTTCGACCGGGCGGGCTTCCCGGTGGACCCGAAGGACCACGCCGCGCGCCGGGACCGGCTGCGGGCGAGAGTCGTGACGACGACGGTGGTGGCGACGGTCGTCGCCGCTCCGGTGATCGCGCTGTGGTCCGCCTACCGGGGAGCCCCGCTGACCGGCGAGGCGCACGGCGGCTCCTCGGTCGCCGCGACGGGAGCGGACGACCGGCGCGGCCTGGAGGGCGAACCGTACGACTACGAGAACGCGGGCAACGCCAGCCCCGATCCCGGCACCCGCTTCCGGGACGGCGAGCGCACCCCGGACGTCTCGGCCGAGGTCGTCAGCTCGGCAGGCGGCCGGCCCGGCCCCGGGCCGCTCCGGATCACGGCCCGCTCCTCCGGTGGCACGACGCTGATCACGCTGACCGCCTCCGGCGGCACACCCGTGGCCTGGTCGGCACGGGCGGATGCCTCCTGGCTGCGTCTGAGCAGGTCCTCCGGGACCCTCGCGGCGGGTGAGAGCGTGACGATCCACGTACTGGTGGACCGCGCACGGGAACCGGCAGGACCCTGGAGGGCGCGGGTCGGCCTCGCGCCATCGGGCTCGGCCGTGGCGATCAGCGGTTACGGGGTCGCTCCGTCCGGGGGCCCGGCAGTTCCGTCCCACTCCGCCGAACCGTCCCACTCCGCCGACCCGTCCACCCCCTCCGGTCCGTCGGGGCCACCGACGTCCTCGCCGACCCCCACGGACCCCGCGACCCCCGCAGACCCCACTCCGTCACCGAGCGACCCCACCCCCGGGCCGACGGATCCCACCCCGTCACCGAGCGACCCGACACCGTCCCCCGAACCGACGGATCCGTCGAGCCCGCCCGGCCCGGAGACAAGTCCGAGCGATCCCCCGAGGGACTGACGCGTCCCCGCAGGACGGATTGACGCGTACGAGCCCGGGCCCTCAGGACTCCGCAGGCCTCACCGGGTCCGCCGGATGCGGCGCCATGGGCAGCAGCGAGGACAGCCGCTCCTCGCACAGCTCGACCAGCCGCGCGTACGCCTTCTCGCCCATCAGCTCGACGAGCTCGGGCCGGTAGGTCACATAGACCGGATCCCCGGCCCCGTGCGCCGACGTCGCGGACGTGCACCACCAGTGCAGGTCGTGGCCGCCGGGACCCCAGCCCCTGCGGTCGTACTCGCCGATCGACACCTGCAGCACGCGCGTGTCGTCCGGCCGGTCGATCCAGTCGTAGGTCCGCCGGATCGGCAGTTGCCAGCAGACGTCCGGCTTGGTCTCCAGGGGCTCCTTGCCCTCCCGCAGGGCCAGGATGTGCAGCGAGCAGCCGGCTCCGGCCGCGAAGCCGGGCCGGTTCTGGAAGATGCAGGAGCCCTTCCAGCGGCGCGTCTGCCGTTCCCCGTCGTCGTCGACCTCGACCCAGCCGGTCTCGGTACCGACGTCGTGGTACTGCCACAGCTCCGGGGTCAGCCGGGCGACGTGCTCCGCCACCCGCTTCTCGTCGTCCTCGTCGGAGAAGTGCGCACCCAGCGTGCAGCACCCGTCGTCCGCGCGGCCCGCCTGGATGCCCTGGCAGCCACTGCCGAAGATGCAGGTCCACCTGGAGGTCAGCCAGGTCAGGTCGCAGCGGAAGACCTGTTCGTCGTCCGCCGGGTCGGGGAATTCGACCCAGGCGCGCGCGAAGTCGATCCCCTTCTCGTCTTCGGACCGGTCCGGTCCGTTCGCTTCCGGTTGCTGCATCTCCCGCTTCGCCTTCTGGTTCTTCGTGACTTTGCCCGGCTTCGCCTTTTTCGTCTTTGGCACGGGCCAAGAGTAAGTCCGCAGGCGCAGTAGCGTTCCGGTATGAGACTCGGAGTCCTCGACGTGGGGTCGAACACGGTTCATCTGCTGGTGGTGGACGCGCACCCCGGCGCCCGCCCGCTGCCCGCGCATTCGCACAAGGCGGAGCTGCGGCTGGCCGAACTTCTCGACGCGGACGGGGCGATCGGACCGGTGGGCGTGGACCGGCTCGTGACGACGATCGCCGACGCCCTGCAGGCCGCCGAGGACAAGGGCTGCGAGGACGTGCTGCCGTTCGCCACCTCCGCGGTACGGGAAGCGAGCAACGCCGACCAGGTGCTGGCCCGGGTACGGGACGAGACGGGCGTCGACCTCGCCGTGCTCAGCGGCGAGGAGGAGGCCCGGCTCACCTTTCTCGCGGCCCGCCGCTGGTTCGGCTGGTCCGCGGGGAAGCTGCTGATCCTCGACATCGGCGGCGGCTCGCTGGAGGTGGCGTTCGGGATCGACGAGGAGCCCGACGCCGCCGTGTCGCTGCCGCTCGGGGCCGGGCGCCTCACCGCGGGCTGGCTGCTCGGCGATCCGCCGGACCAGGCGGAGGTGAAGACGCTGCGCCGGCATGTGCGGGCCAGCATCGCCCGTACGGTCGGGGAGTTCAGCCGCTTCGGCAGCCCCGACCATGTGGTGGCGACCTCCAAGACCTTCAAACAGCTCGCCAGGATCGCCGGGGCCGCCCGCTCCACCGAGGGTCTTTACGTGCAGCGCGCCCTCACCCGGAAGTCGCTGGAGGAGTGGGTGCCGAAGCTGGCGGCGATGACCGCCGACCAGCGCGGCCGGCTGCCCGGGGTCTCCGAGGGGAGGGCCGGCCAGTTGCTCGCCGGGGCGATGGTCGCCGAGGGGGCGATGGACCTCTTCGGGGTCGAGGAACTGGAGATCTGCCCGTGGGCGCTGCGCGAGGGCGTGATCCTGCGGCGCCTGGACCACCTGCCGGCGCCGGCCACGGTCCTCGGCTGAGCGGGGGAGGGCGGCTCAGGGGCGGCCCGGGAACCCCGCAGGGACGGAAGCGGTCGAGCGGCGGCGGCACGGGACCGGGGGCGGCACAGCGAGGAGGGGCGGGTAGGACGGGACACTCACGGTTGCGGCGGCACGGGGGACGGCACGGGGAAGAGGCCCTTCTCACTTTCCGCCGCGGTCCCTCGGTGGCGCGCACACCCGCCCCGTACCCTGTCTGCGTGGCAGAACCAGTGGTGCGCATCCCGGATGCGAGGGTCGCCCTGTCGACGGCTTCCGTCTATCCGGAGTCGACGGCGACGGCCTTCGAGATTGCCGCGCGTCTGGGCTACGACGGTGTCGAGGTGATGGTCTGGACCGATCCCGTCAGCCAGGACATCGAGGCGCTGCGACGGCTCTCGGACCATCACCAGGTACCGATCCTCGCCGTCCACGCGCCCTGTCTGCTGATCACGCAACGCGTCTGGTCCACCGATCCGTGGGTGAAGCTGCAGCGGGCCCGGGCGGCCGCGGAGAAGCTCGGGGCGACGACCGTCGTCGTCCATCCGCCGTTCCGCTGGCAGCGGCAGTACGCGCGCGATTTCGTCAACGGGATCTGGCGCATGGCGGACGAGACCGACGTGCGGTTCGCCGTCGAGAACATGTACCCGTGGCGGTACCGGGACCGCGAGATGCTCGCGTACGCCCCCGACTGGGACGTCACCAACGACGACTACCGCCACTTCACCGTGGACCTCTCGCACACCGCGACCGCACGCACCGACGGCATGGCCATGGTCGGCCGGATGGGCGACCGGCTGGCCCATGTCCACCTCGCCGACGGCAAGGGCTCGAACAAGGACGAACACCTGGTGCCGGGGCGCGGCGACCAGCCCTGCGCCGAACTGCTGGAGCGGCTGGCGCGCACGGGCTTCGACGGCCATGTCGTCATCGAGGTCAACACCCGCCGCGCCATGTCCGCCGCCGAACGCGAGGCCGACCTGGCGGAGGCGCTCGCCTTCACCCGACTGCACCTGGCGTCCTCGTCGGTGCAGATCCCGCGTTCATGACCGACGGCACCACGGGCGAGCACCGGGGCGGGGAGAGCGCCGGCCACCCGCCCGACAAGCGCCCCAGACGTCGGGGCCGCCCCGCCCGTACCACCGAAGCCACCGGCCCGGGTGCCCGCGAGCGCATCCTCGAAGCGGCGCGCACCGAATTCGCCGAACGCGGCTACGACAAGACATCGATCAGGGGCATCGCCAAGGCCGCAGGCGTCGACGCCGCACTCGTCCATCACTACTTCGGCACGAAGGACGATGTCTTCGCCGCCGCGATCGAGGTCACCTTCGAACCCGCGCTGGTGGTCCCGGCGGTACTCGGCAAGGGCACGGAGGGCCTGGGGGAGCGGTTGGCCCGCTACTTCATCGAGGTATGGGAGAACCCCGCGACCCGAGCCCCCCTGCTGGCGGTCATGCGGTCCGCGCTGACGCACGAGGCGGCGGCGAAGGTGCTGCGCGGCTTCGTGCTGCGGCGGCTGCTGGAGCGGGTCGCGGAGGCGCTCGACGTACCTGACGCGACGTTCCGCGCGGAGCTGGCCGCGTCGCACATGATCGGGATCGCGATGCTCCGCTACGTGATCAAGGCGGAGCCGCTGGCCTCCGCGGATCCGGAAAAGATCATCACCATGGTGGCTCCGACGCTGCAGCGCTACCTGACGGAGGCCTGAGCGCCTCGCCGCCACCGGTCGTCGCGGGCCTCCAGGGCCGCGGCCGGCCACCACCGGACCCCGGCCCGCAGCGGCGGATGCGTCCGCCCACTCAGTGAGCACGTCATCCCGCATTACGGACAAGGTGTCCAGATCCTGGAGTCGGGGCGTAGGCTCGAAGACAGTCTTTTCTGTCGAAGGAGCGAGAGACGATGCCCCAGCTGAGGTCCCGCACTGTCACCCACGGCCGCAACATGGCGGGCGCCCGCGCCCTTATGCGGGCTTCGGGCGTAGCCGGCGAGGACATCGGCAAGCCGATCGTCGCGGTCGCCAACTCCTTCACCGAGTTCGTCCCCGGCCACACGCACCTCGCCCCGGTGGGCAGGATCGTCTCCGATGCCATCAAGGCCGCGGGCGCCGTCCCGCGCGAGTTCAACACCATCGCCGTCGACGACGGCATCGCCATGGGCCACGCCGGGATGCTCTACAGCCTCCCGTCCCGCGACCTGATCGCGGACTCGGTCGAGTACATGGTCGAGGCGCACTGCGCGGACGCGCTGATCTGCATCTCCAACTGCGACAAGATCACGCCCGGCATGCTGATGGCGGCGATGCGGCTGAACATCCCGACGGTCTTCGTCTCCGGCGGCCCGATGGAGGCCGGCAAGGCCACCCTGGTCGACGGCACCGTCCGCAAACTGGACCTGATCAACGCCATCACCGACGCCGTCGACGAGAACGTCTCCGACGAGGACATCCTCCGTATCGAGGAGAACGCCTGCCCCACCTGCGGCAGCTGTTCCGGCATGTTCACCGCCAACTCGATGAACTGTCTGACCGAGGTCCTCGGCCTCTCCCTCCCCGGAAACGGCTCCGTCCTCGCCACGCACACCGCCCGCAAGGCGCTGTACGAGGAGGCCGGCCGCACGGTCGTCGAGATCACCAAGCGCTACTACGAACAGGACGACGAGACGGTCCTGCCGCGCTCCATCGGCACCCGCGCCGCGTTCGACAACGCGATGGCGCTGGACATCGCCATGGGCGGTTCCACCAACACGATCCTGCACCTGCTCGCCGCCGCGCAGGAGGCCGAGCTGGCCTACGACCTCGATGACATCAACGAGGTCTCGCGCCGCGTCCCCTGCCTGTCGAAGGTCGCGCCCAACGTGGCCCCCGGCGGCACGTACTACATGGAGGACGTCCACCGGGCCGGCGGCATCCCCGCCATCCTCGGCGAGCTGCACCGCGGCGGTCTGCTCGACGAGGACGTGCACTCGGTGCACTCCGCCACTCTCGGCGAGTGGCTGAAGAACTGGGACGTCCGCGGCGGCTCCCCGTCGCCCGAAGCCGTCGAGCTGTGGCACGCGGCTCCCGGATGCGTCCGTTCCGCGACCGCCTTCTCCCAGTCCGAGCGCTGGGACACGCTCGACCTGGACGCGGCGGGCGGCTGCATCCGCGACCTGGAGCACGCCTACTCGAAGGACGGCGGCCTCGCGGTCCTGAAGGGGAACCTCGCCGAGGACGGCTGCGTCGTGAAGACGGCAGGCGTCGACGAGTCGATCTGGACCTTCGAGGGCCCGGCAGTCGTCTGCGAGTCGCAGGAAGAGGCCGTCGACAAGATCCTCCGCAAGGAGATCAAGGAGGGCGACGTCGTCGTCATCCGCTACGAGGGCCCGCGCGGCGGTCCGGGCATGCAGGAGATGCTCTACCCCACCTCCTTCCTGAAGGGCCGCGGTCTCGGCAAGAGCTGTGCCCTCGTCACCGACGGCCGCTTCTCCGGCGGTACGTCGGGGCTGTCGATCGGCCACGCTTCGCCGGAGGCGGCATCGGGCGGCACGATCGCCCTCGTCGAGGACGGCGACCGGATCCGGATCGACATCCCGAACCGGTCCATCGAGCTCCTCGTCCCGGACGCCGAGCTGACCACCCGCCGGGAGGCGCTGAACGGCGTGTACGCGCCGAAGAACCGCGAGCGCAAGGTCTCGGCGGCGCTGCGGGCGTACGCGGCGATGGCGACGAGCGCGGACCGCGGCGCGGTGCGCGACGTCTCGAAGCTCGGCTGACCCGGCAACGGATCCCGCAGACGGCGGCCCCCGGCGATCAACATCCGCCGGGGGCCACCGCGCAGCCGAGGTGGCGCCGCGGTCGCCGGTGACGGCCCGGGGATAATCGACCTCCGTGAGCGAGAAAAGCCATCCCCTCGACGGCGCCGTGCCTTCCGGCGCGAGCAGCGGAACCGGTACCTCCCCCGGCCCGGAACCCGAGCCCATCCGCTTCTTCGGTACGACCTGGGTCGCCCACGACGGCCGGTACGGGCTCCGCCGGGCCGGCGCCGCGGTCGGCTCGCTCGTCGCGGCCGTCGCCGCCTGCTGGGTGCTCCGCTTCGCCTACCAGGGCCTGGAGATCGCCGACATCGGCGGTTTCGTCGGCGTCATGGTCGTCCTGATGTTCGCCGTGTGCAGCGCCGTCGCCTTCCGCAGGACCTGGGACGGCTTCAGCCGCCGCCCCGCCGACCCGGCCCGCGAGGAGAACCTGCGTGGCCTGAAGGCCATCGGCTTCGTGGGCTCGCTCCTCGCGTACTTCTTCCGCTCGTTCCTGGAGGCGCCGGGCGAGAAGCTGCGGCGTGAGGAGTACGAGACGGCTGTCGCCCGGTACGCGAAGCGCCGCGCGGCCCGGACCGGGAGTCCGGCGGGACGGAAGGCGTCCCAGGGCCGGAAACCCCGGCGCAAGTAGCCCGGCGGGGCGACGATGGCAACATGTCACGAACCGGCCCCGCCTCCCCCGACGCCGCAGCCTCGGCCTCCGCCGAGCAGCCCGGCCCGCACCGTCCCCGCGCCCTCTCCTTCGACCGGGCCGCCGCCCGGTACGCAGCGGCCCGGCCCGGCTACCCGCCCGAGCTCTTCGCCGCGGTCGAGGAGCTCACCGGCCGCCCGCTGCGCGGCGCCCGCACGCTCGACGTCGGCGCGGGCACCGGCATCTCCACCCGCCTCCTGGCCGGCCGCGGGGCACACGTCACCGCCGTCGAACCGGGTCCCGGCATGGCGGCGGAACTGCACCGGGCGCTCCCGGACGTACCGATCGTGCGTGGCGACGGCAACCACCTCCCCTTCGCCACCGCCTCGGCCGACCTCATCACGTACGCGCAGTCCTGGCACTGGACCGATCAGGCCCGCTCCGCCCCCGAGGCCCTCCGCGTCCTGCGGCCGGGTGGCGCGCTCGTGCTCTGGTGGAACGTTTCCGATCACGCCGTTCCCTGGATCGCCGAGCAGGACGCGCGGCTGCGCCGCTTCTTCGGCGCGGACGACAGCGCGCACGGCTCGCCCGTCCGATCCCGCGACCTGCCCGCCGCTCTCGGCTTCGCACACCGCCAGGTGCCCTGGACCCGGCAGGTCTCCATCGACACCCACCTCGCCAACCTCGGCAGCCACTCCGCCTTCCTCGTCCTCGGCGAGGAACCCGCGCGTCGATTCCTCACCGAGGAGCGCGACCGGCTCGCGGAACTCTTCCCGGAAGGCACGGTCGAGGAGAGCTACGTGGTCGACCTCGGCGTGGCGATGCGCTGACCCCCACCCCGCAACGGCCCGCCCCGAGGCCGTCCGACGCCCCCTCGCCGCACGGATCCCTTGACGAGAGGGTCGCGCGAGGATAAATATTCATCGCATGATGAATTCTTCGGGCGTCGCCGTCGAAGCCCGCGGCCTCACGGTCGTACGAGGCAGCCGCACCATCCTGCGAGGCCTCGACTTCACCGTCGAACCCGGCAGGATCACCGGCCTCCTCGGCCCCTCCGGCTGCGGCAAATCCACCCTGATGCGGGCCGTCGTCGGCACCCAGGCCAAGGTCACCGGAACCCTCGACGTCCTCGGTGCCCCCGCGGGCCACCCCACCCTCCGCCCGCGCATCGGTTACGTCACCCAGTCGCCGTCGGTCTACACCGACCTCAGCGTCCGGCAGAACCTCGACTACTTCGCGGCGATCCTCCAGCCGGGCCGCCGACACCGGGACACCCGCCGCGCCGCGGTCGCCCGAGCCCTCACCGACGTGGACCTGAACAGCCACGCGGACGCCCTCGCCGGCAACCTCTCCGGCGGCCAGCTCGCCCGTGTCTCCCTCGCCGCCGCCCTGCTCGGCACCCCCGAACTCCTGGTGCTCGACGAGCCGACCGTCGGGCTCGACCCCGTGCTCCGCCGCGACCTGTGGCGCCTCTTCCACGCCCTGGCCGCCGACCACGGCACCACGGTCCTCGTCTCCTCGCACGTCATGGACGAGGCCGAGCGCTGTCACCGCCTGCTCCTCATGCGCGAGGGCGAGATCCTCGCCGACGGCACCCCCGAGGCACTGCGCACCGATACCGGAACCGCCACCGTCGAAGAAGCCTTCCTCCACCTGGTCGACGAGGCCGCCACCCGTCAGGAGAACGCCCGATGAGCACGACGGACACGAACAGCACGACGCAGCCGGCAGCCGGCCCCGGCGCCGCAGCGGCCGCGCACCGCCCCGGGCCCCGGCCCCTGGCCCTCAGCCCCGCCCGCACGCTCGCGACGGCCGCCCGGGTCCTGCGCCAGCTGACCCACGACCCGCGCACCGTCGTGCTGCTGCTCCTCATCCCGGTCGTGATGATCACGCTGCTCCGGTTCGTCTTCGACGGCAGCCCGCAGACCTTCGACGCCATCGGCGCCTCGCTCCTCGGCATCTTCCCGCTGATCACGATGTTCCTGGTCACCTCGATCGCCACCCTGCGCGAACGAACCTCGGGCACCCTGGAACGCCTCCTCGCCCTGCCGCTCGGCAAGGGCGACCTGATCGCCGGTTACGCGCTCGCGTTCGGCGCCGTCGCGATCATCCAGTCCCTCCTGGCCACCGCACTCTCGGTCTGGGCGCTCGGCCTGGACGTCACCGGCTCCCCGTGGCTGCTGCTCCTCGTCGCCCTGCTCGACGCCCTGCTCGGCACGGCACTCGGCCTGTTCGTCTCCGCCTTCGCCGCGTCCGAGTTCCAGGCCGTCCAGTTCATGCCGGCCGTGATCTTCCCGCAGCTCCTGCTCTGCGGACTGTTCGTCGCACGCGACCGGATGGCGTCCGTCCTCGAAGCGATCTCGAACGTCCTCCCCATGTCGTACGCGGTCGACGGGATGAACGAAGTCCTCCATCACACCGACATCACCGGCAACTTCGTCCGCGACGTCCTGATCGTGGCCGGCTGCGCCCTCCTCGTCCTCACCCTCGGCGCAGCCACCCTCCGGCGGCGCACCGCCTGAAGTCCCGGTGCGAGGATGGCGGCGACGACGCACCAACAGAACCGCGTACCACCGCACCGTCCGGAGGGTGAACCACATGACCCAGACAGTCGCAGTCCTCGGCACCGGGAAGATCGGCGAGGCTCTGCTCAGCGGCATGATCCGGGCGGGCTGGCGCTCGGCCGACCTGCTGGTCACCGCCCGCCGTTCCGAGCGCGCCGAGGAGCTCCGTACCCGTTACGGCGTCGAGTCCGTCAGCAACGCCGAAGCCGCCAAGCGCGCCGACATCCTCATCCTCGCGGTCAAGCCCCAGGACATGGGCCGGCTCCTCGACGAGCTCACCCCCCACCTCACCGCCGACCGCCTGGTCATCAGCGCCGCCGCCGGCATCACCACCGCATTCATCGAGGACCGCCTCGCCGCGCAGACCCCGGTCGTACGCGTCATGCCGAACACCCCCGTCCTCGTCGACGAGGGCATGTCGGTCATCTCCGCGGGCAGTCACGCCACCACCGAACACCTCGTCACCACCGAGACGATCTTCGGCGGCGTCGGCAAGACGCTCCGCGTCCCGGAGTCGCAGCAGGACGCGGCGACCGCGCTCTCCGGCTCGGGACCCGCGTACTTCTACTTCCTCGTCGAGGCGATGACCGACGCGGGCATCCTGCTCGGCCTGCCCCGCGCCCAGGCGCACGACCTGATCGTGCAGGCAGCCATCGGCGCGGCGGTGATGCTCCGGGACAGCGGCGAACACCCGGTCAAGCTCCGCGAAGCGGTCACCAGTCCGGCCGGCACCACCATCAGCGCCATCCGCGAACTGGAGAACCACGGCGTACGTGCCGCCCTCATCGCTGCCCTCGAAGCAGCCCGCGACCGCAGCCGCGAGCTGGCCTCGGGCAACGGCTGAGCCTCACTTCCCGGCAGCGGACACCAGTTCCGCACTGGTCACGACCTTCGCGAACCCACCGCTGTGCAGCGACACAGCGGTGGCCCGCGCCAGCTCCTCCGCGCTCAGCGCCCACCCCCACGGCCCGACGCCGTCGAACGTGTACGTCGCATCGAACGCGAAGAACACCTCGTAGCCGAGGTTCCCGCCCATCCGCGCCGTCGTCTCGGCGCACATGTTGGTCTGGATTCCGGCCACCACGATCTGCCGCACCCCGCTCTCGTCCAGCCACGCGGCCAGATCGGGTGTCCCGTAGAAGGCGGAATTCACGCTCTTCGTCAGGAACAGCTCGGGCCCACCGCCCTTCCCGCGCCGCTCCTCCACATACGCTTTGAAGTCGTTTCCGGGATACCCCGGCCGCAGGGGCGAATCAGGCTTGGTCGAGTCATGCCGCACGAACACGACAGGCCGCCCGGTCGCCTGCCAGCCGTCGATCAGTTGCGCAATGTTCCGGTCCGCCTCGGAATTGTTCCGCGGTCCCCAGTGGGCCTCCTCCTCGAATCCCTCCTGCACGTCCACCACGATCAGGGCTGCGTTCTCTGCGATCTCCATGAGGTCGATGTTCCCGCTCCGCGCCGCCATCCCCCAGAGGGCAAAAAGCCATCGATCGATGCTTTACTGCCAGCATGGCGTCCGATCCCGCACCCACGCGCATCGCTCTGATGTCCTTCCCCGGAGTCCGGGCCTTCGACGTCTCGGTCATCACCGAGGTCTGGGGCGTGGACCGTACCGACCGCGGGGTCCCGCCCTTCGACCTGCGCCGCACCGCCGCCGCGCCGACGCCCATCCCGCTGCGGGGCGGGCTCTCCCTCACCCCGGACCGCACCCTCGCCTGGCTGAGCCGTGCGGACCTGGTCGTCGTCCCCGGGCTCGACGACCATCTGACGCCGGCCCCCGCCCCGGTCCTCGAAGCCCTCCGCCGGGCCCATGCCCGGGCCACCCCGATCGCCGCTCTCTGCGGGGGCGCGTTCACCCTCGCCCAGGCGGGCCTGCTCGACGGCCGTCAGGCGGTCACCCACTGGAACCTCACCGAACTCCTGCGCACCCACCATCCCCTTGTGACCGTCGTGCCGGACGCGCTGTTCCTCCATGACGACAACATCTGGACGTCGGCCGGCACCGCGGCGGGCATCGACCTCTGCCTCCACCTCGTCCGTACGATCCATGGCGCCGAAGCCGCGGCGACGATCGCCCGTTCGATGGTCACGGCCCCGTTCCGCACCGGCACCCAGGCCCAGTTCATCGAACAGCCGACCCCGCAGACGGATCGCGATGCCGACACCCTCGCGGAGGTACGCGCCTTCGCCCTGGCCCATCTGGCCGAGCCGCACACGGTGGCCGGCCTCGCCGCCCGCGCCGGCATGTCCCCCCGCTCCTTCGCCCGCCACTTCCAGGCCACCACCGGCACCACACCCCTGCGCTGGTTGATCACCCAAAGGATCGCCGCAGCCCAGAAGCTGCTGGAACGCACCGACCTGCCACTTCCCGAGGTGGCCCGCCGTACCGGTTTCGGCAGTGACATCACCATGCGCCAGCACTTCGCCACCCAGCTGGCCACCAGCCCCCGTGAGTACCGCCTGGCTTTCCGCGACACCCTGCCCCTGGCCAGAGTTGACACGACCCACCCACATCCGTAATGTGCTCCGAGCTGTCCGACGTGAGCGCCGACTCCGGTCGGTCCCCGGACAGCGATTCCGCAGGAACCACATCGAGCGAGCGACAACTGTCGCCTGGCTTTCTGTGCGCATTTGCGAAATGAGGAATCCACGTTCGAAGGAACGTGCCCCGATTAGCGTCAGGGCCCAGGATTCCGCTAAAGTCTCACTCGTCCGAACGGCCCAACGGCCGGGGTGACAAGCCCGCTGACTGGGAATCAGGACCGAAAGGATCTGATAGAGTCGGACTCGCCGGAAAGGGAATCGCGAAAGCGAGGAGCTGGAAGGCGCAGTAAAAATTCTCCTGCTCCGCAGGGGGCCGCTTCGACCGGGAATCGGACACGAAAGA
>NZ_JBHVWN010000015.1:0-45580 GCF_042882275.1 Streptomyces sp. NPDC058231
GGTCAGACAGGCTCTACAGCCTGTCTGACCTGCTCGGTTTTTGGTCGCGCAGCTATACCCGTTATCGTTGTGCGGTATGCCTGCATCCGGATGATCCGGATGACGGCGAAAAACTCTCACTAGGACCCGGAGAGAGCAATGCCTCCCAAGAAGAAGAAGGTCACGGGGCTTATCAAGCTCCAGATCAACGCCGGTGCGGCCAACCCGGCCCCGCCGGTCGGCCCCGCGCTCGGCCAGCACGGCGTCAACATCATGGAGTTCTGCAAGGCCTACAACGCCGCGACCGAGTCGCAGCGTGGCATGGTCGTGCCGGTGGAGATCACGGTCTACGACGACCGCTCCTTCACTTTCGTGACGAAGACCCCGCCGGCTGCCAAGCTCATCCTCAAGGCCGCAGGTGTGGACAAGGGCTCCGGCGAGCCGCACAAGACCAAGGTCGCGAAGCTCACGAGCGCCCAGGTCCGCGAGATCGCCACGGTCAAGATGCCCGACCTGAACGCCAACGACCTGGACGCCGCGTCGAAGATCATCGCCGGCACCGCCCGTTCCATGGGCATCACGGTCGAAGGCTGATCAGCCCCGTCGTCCCTCAGTGGTAGGGCCAAGCGCTGGCCCGCACCACGCCTCCACACCTGAAACCACAGGAGCAGCAGTGAAGCGCAGCAAGAACCTCCGCGCTGCGGACGCCAAGATCGACCGGGAGCGCAACTACGCCCCCCTCGAGGCCGTCCGTCTCGCCAAGGACACCGCCAGCACCAAGTTCGACGGCACCGTCGAGGTCGCGTTCTGCCTGGGTGTAGACCCGCGCAAGGCCGACCAGATGGTCCGTGGCACCGTGAACCTCCCGCACGGCACCGGCAAGACCGCCCGGGTCCTGGTCTTCGCGACCGGTGACCGTGCTGCGGCCGCGGAAGCCGCGGGCGCCGACATCGTCGGCGCCGACGAGCTCATCGACGAGGTGGCGAAGGGCCGTCTGGACTTCGACGCCGTCGTCGCCACTCCGGACCTCATGGGCAAGGTCGGCCGCCTCGGCCGCGTGCTCGGTCCGCGTGGTCTGATGCCGAACCCGAAGACCGGTACGGTCACCCCCGATGTCGTGAAGGCTGTCAACGACATCAAGGGCGGCAAGATCGAGTTCCGCGTCGACAAGCACTCGAACCTGCACTTCATCATCGGCAAGGTCTCCTTCGATGACACGAAGCTGGTCGAGAACTACGCCGCGGCGCTGGAGGAGATCCTCCGTCTGAAGCCGTCCGCCGCCAAGGGCCGCTACATCAAGAAGGCCACCCTGGCCACCACGATGGGCCCCGGCATCCCGCTGGACGGCAACCGCACCCGTAACCTCCTCGTCGAGGAGGACCCGGCCGCCGTCTGAGCCTCCGTGCTCGTCGACAGGCCGCGTCACGTGTGACATGGACGGGCCCCGCAACCTTTCGAGGTGCGGGGCCCGTTGTCGTACCCGGAGCGGAGGGCGCTGCCCGGCCCCGGGCCGGCGACGACGGGGCGGCCGGAAACCGTGCGGGACGGGGCTGCGGCGCCGTACGACGGGGGTGTGTGCCGCTACGGCCGCCCCCCGGCAACGAACGGCCACGACCGCCCCGTCCGGATGCCGGGGCGCCTCCGGTGGGCGATGGCGCCGCGTCTTAAACCTCCCGCACCGCCCGAACCGGGACGGATTTGCTCGGCGCGACCCCGGTCGCGTATTCTCCTACAGAAGCCAAAGACCGCTGGTCGTTGCTGTGCTCTCGCAAGAGGGAACAGTGACCGAAGGATCCGTTGAGTGCGGACGACCTGCGCAGGTGACTGTGGAAAGCTCCCGGACTTCGTTCGGTCGAGCTACGCCCTGGCGCCTGCGCCGGGGCGTTTCGTCTTTCCCCGGCCCCTTCTGAGCGGTCCTCATCACCCGGAAGGAGGCCGACGCTCATGGCAAGGCCCGACAAGGCTGCCGCGGTAGCCGAGCTCGCGGACCAGTTCCGCAGCTCGAACGCCGCTGTGCTGACCGAGTACCGGGGTCTCACCGTGGCACAGCTCAAGCAGCTGCGCCGTTCGCTCGGTGAGAACGCCCAGTACGCCGTGGTGAAGAACACGCTGACCAAGATTGCGGCCAACGAGGCCGGGATCGACACGCTGGACGACCTGTTCGCAGGCCCGACGGCGGTTGCCTTCGTCACCGGTGACCCGGTGGAGTCGGCGAAGGGTCTTCGTGACTTCGCCAAGGACAACCCGAACCTCATCATCAAGGGCGGTGTCCTTGACGGTAAGGCGCTGTCCGCCGATGAGATCAAGAAGCTCGCGGACCTCGAGTCCCGCGAGGTTCTGCTCGCCAAGGTGGCCGGTGGAATCAAGGCGTCGATGGCCAAGGCCGCGGCGACTTTCCAGGCCCCGCTGTCGGAGTTCGTCCGCACCGCGGACGCCCTTCGCGCCAAGGTCGAGCAGGGCGGTGCCGGTACGCCGGCTCCCGCCGACGCCGAGGTGGCGGAGTAACACTCCGCCCCACGGCTCGCAGCGGGCCCGTACGCCCGCCTTCATATACACCCGGCACCTGCCGACTTAGTGGAAGGACGCCATCATGGCGAAGCTGTCCCAGGACGAGCTGCTCGAGCAGTTCGAGACCCTGACCCTCATCGAGCTCTCCGAGTTCGTCAAGGCGTTCGAGGAGAAGTTCGACGTCAAGGCTGCCGCTCCGGTCGCCGTTGCCGCCGCCGGTGGCGCTGCTGCCGCCGCCGAGGCCGTCGAGGAGCAGGACGAGTTCGACGTCATCCTCACCGGCGCCGGCGAGAAGAAGATCCAGGTCATCAAGGTCGTGCGTGAGCTGACCTCGCTCGGTCTCAAGGAGGCCAAGGACCTCGTCGACGGCGCCCCGAAGCCCGTCCTCGAGAAGGTCGCCAAGGAGGCCGCCGAGAAGGCTGCCGAGTCCCTCAAGGGCGCCGGCGCCTCGGTCGAGGTCAAGTGACCCTGCGAGTCATCTGACTCGTCTGGACTGCTCGTGCCGCGCGGCACGGACGTCACATCGCGGAGGGCGATCACCCATCAGGGTGATCGCCCTTCGGCGTACCCGAGACGGTTGCCTTGCTCTTCCCCGGTTGACGAGTATGGTGATCTTCGCCGTACGCCTCTCGGGGCCGCCGGCGGGTGCGGAGAAGGCCCCGGGGGCGCCGTCCTGACCGGGGGGCCTTGACGAACCGCACGTGGCGCGCAATTCTCAGGACGCGTCGTCACATCGATCCGGATCCGAGGCATGGATCGATGACGAAGAGGGCAGTAAAGAAGAGCGCATCCCGCGCGAGGGCGATTCATAGGTGTTGAGAACAGCTGTTGCGAGTTTCGAGGGTCTCTGAGAACCCGGACTGGACATCAGTGTGCCGTTTGGCTACACTGACCCTTTGCGCTGCCTGTTAGCTGCCTCCTGCCCGTCACCAGGGGCATGCCCACGCTTGAGCATCGATGATCGACTTCCCTGACCTGGGATTTCTGTCTCCGTGTCCAACTTGGGACCGGTACGCGCGTAGTGAGTCCGAGCCCTCGGAAGGACCCCCTCTTGGCCGCCTCGCGCAACGCCTCGACCGCGAATACGAACAACGGTGCCAGCACCGCCCCGCTGCGCATCTCTTTTGCAAAGATCAAGGAGCCCCTCGAGGTTCCGAACCTCCTCGCGCTGCAGACCGAGAGCTTTGACTGGCTCCTCGGCAATGCCGCCTGGAAGGCTCGCGTCGAGGCTGCTCTGGACAGTGGACAAGACGTCCCCACCAAGTCCGGCCTGGAGGAGATCTTCGAGGAGATTTCACCGATCGAGGACTTCTCCGGGTCGATGTCGCTTACGTTCCGCGACCACCGCTTCGAGCCCCCGAAGAACTCGATCGACGAGTGCAAGGAGCGCGACTTCACGTTCGCCGCCCCGCTCTTCGTCACGGCCGAGTTCACCAACAACGAGACCGGCGAGATCAAGTCCCAGACGGTCTTCATGGGCGACTTCCCGCTCATGACCAACAAGGGCACCTTCGTCATCAACGGCACCGAGCGTGTCGTCGTGTCGCAGCTCGTCCGCTCGCCGGGTGTCTACTTCGACTCCTCCATCGACAAGACGTCCGACAAGGACATCTTCTCCGCCAAGATCATCCCGTCCCGGGGTGCCTGGCTGGAGATGGAGATCGACAAGCGCGACATGGTCGGTGTCCGTATCGACCGCAAGCGCAAGCAGTCCGTGACCGTTCTCCTGAAGGCTCTCGGTTGGACCACCGAGCAGATCCTCGAGGAGTTCGGCGAGTACGAGTCGATGCGCGCCACCCTGGAGAAGGACCACACCCAGGGCCAGGACGACGCGCTGCTCGACATCTACCGCAAGCTGCGCCCGGGCGAGCCGCCCACCCGCGAGGCTGCTCAGACGCTGCTCGAGAACCTCTACTTCAACCCGAAGCGCTACGACCTCGCGAAGGTCGGCCGCTACAAGGTGAACAAGAAGCTCGGCGCCGAAGAGCCGCTGGACGCCGGCGTGCTCACCACCGACGACGTCATCGCGACCATCAAGTACCTGGTCAAGCTGCACGCCGGGGAGACCGAGACGGTTGGCGAGTCCGGCCGGACGATCGTCGTCGAGACCGACGACATCGACCACTTCGGCAACCGGCGTCTGCGCAACGTCGGCGAGCTCATCCAGAACCAGGTCCGTACGGGTCTCGCCCGTATGGAGCGCGTCGTGCGTGAGCGCATGACGACCCAGGACGTCGAGGCGATCACGCCGCAGACCCTGATCAACATCCGGCCGGTCGTCGCCTCCATCAAGGAGTTCTTCGGCACCAGCCAGCTGTCGCAGTTCATGGACCAGAACAACCCGCTGTCGGGTCTCACCCACAAGCGCCGCCTGTCGGCTCTTGGCCCGGGTGGTCTCTCCCGTGAGCGGGCCGGCTTCGAGGTCCGTGACGTGCACCCGTCCCACTACGGACGCATGTGCCCGATCGAGACCCCTGAAGGCCCGAACATCGGTCTGATCGGTTCGCTCGCCTCGTACGGACGCGTCAACGCGTTCGGCTTCATCGAGACGCCGTACCGCAAGGTCGTCGACGGCCAGGTCACCGACGAGGTCGACTACATCACCGCGGACGAGGAAGACCGCTTCGTGATCGCCCAGGCGAACGCGACGCTCTCCGAGGACATGCGGTTCACCGAGCCCCGCGTCCTGGTCCGCCGTCGTGGCGGAGAGGTCGACTACATCCCGGGCGACGACGTCGACTACATGGACGTCTCGCCGCGCCAGATGGTGTCCGTCGCCACCGCGATGATCCCGTTCCTGGAGCACGACGACGCCAACCGTGCCCTCATGGGCGCGAACATGATGCGTCAGGCGGTGCCGCTGATCAAGTCGGAGGCTCCGCTCGTCGGCACGGGCATGGAGTACCGCTGCGCCACCGACGCCGGTGACGTCCTGAAGGCCGAGAAGGACGGTGTCGTCCAGGAGGTCTCCGCGGACTACATCACCGTCACCAACGACGACGGCACGTACACCACGTACCGCATCGCCAAGTTCTCGCGCTCCAACCAGGGCACCTCGGTCAACCAGAAGGTCGTCGTCTCCGAGGGCGACCGGGTCATCGAGGGCCAGGTCCTCGCCGACGGGCCGGCCACCGAGAACGGTGAGATGGCGCTCGGCAAGAACCTGCTCGTGGCGTTCATGCCGTGGGAGGGTCACAACTACGAGGACGCGATCATCCTGTCGCAGCGCCTCGTGCAGGACGACGTCCTCTCCTCGATCCACATCGAGGAGCACGAGGTCGACGCCCGTGACACCAAGCTCGGCCCGGAGGAGATCACCCGGGACATCCCGAACGTCTCCGAAGAGGTCCTCGCCGACCTCGACGAGCGCGGCATCATCCGTATCGGTGCCGAGGTCGTCGCCGGCGACATCCTCGTCGGCAAGGTCACGCCCAAGGGTGAGACCGAGCTGACCCCGGAGGAGCGCCTGCTCCGTGCGATCTTCGGTGAGAAGGCGCGCGAGGTGCGCGACACCTCGCTGAAGGTGCCGCACGGTGAGATCGGCAAGGTCATCGGCGTCCGCGTCTTCGACCGCGAAGAGGGCGACGAGCTGCCGCCGGGCGTGAACCAGCTGGTCCGCGTCTACGTCGCGCAGAAGCGCAAGATCACCGATGGTGACAAGCTCGCCGGCCGTCACGGCAACAAGGGCGTCATCTCGAAGATCCTCCCGATCGAGGACATGCCGTTCCTGGAGGACGGCACCCCGGTCGACATCATCCTCAACCCGCTGGGTGTCCCGTCCCGAATGAACCCGGGACAGGTCCTGGAGATCCACCTCGGCTGGCTCGCCAGCCGCGGCTGGGACGTCTCCGGCCTCGGTGACGAGTGGGCCAAGCGCCTGCAGGCCATCGGCGCCGACCAGGTCGCCCCCGGCACCAACGTCGCCACGCCCGTCTTCGACGGTGCGCGCGAGGACGAGATCTCCGGTCTCTTCGAGGCCACGATCCCGAACCGCGACGGCGACCGGCTGGTCCAGCCCTCCGGCAAGGCCAACCTGTTCGACGGCCGCTCCGGCGAGCCGTTCCCGGAGCCGGTTTCGGTCGGCTACATGTACATCCTCAAGCTCCACCACCTCGTCGACGACAAGCTGCACGCTCGTTCGACGGGTCCGTACTCCATGATCACCCAGCAGCCGCTGGGTGGTAAGGCTCAGTTCGGTGGACAGCGCTTCGGTGAGATGGAGGTGTGGGCGCTGGAGGCTTATGGCGCCGCTTACGCCCTCCAGGAGCTGCTGACGATCAAGTCCGACGACGTGACCGGCCGCGTGAAGGTCTACGAGGCCATCGTCAAGGGCGAGAACATCCCCGAGCCGGGCATCCCTGAGTCCTTCAAGGTGCTTATCAAGGAAATGCAGTCGCTCTGCCTCAACGTGGAGGTGCTGTCCTCGGACGGCATGTCCATCGAGATGCGCGACACGGACGAGGACGTCTTCCGCGCGGCGGAGGAGCTCGGTATCGACCTGTCCCGGCGAGAGCCGAGCAGCGTCGAAGAGGTCTGACGGGCTGGCCGGCCGCCCCGCTCAGGGGCGGCCGGCTCTCCCCGGACCCGTTCAGACCATTGATTGAGACTCGACCCCGAAAGAGGGATTGACGACAAGTGCTCGACGTCAACTTCTTCGACGAGCTGCGGATCGGCCTTGCCACCGCGGACGACATCCGGACCTGGTCGCACGGCGAAGTGAAGAAGCCGGAGACCATCAACTACCGCACGCTCAAGCCCGAAAAGGACGGACTCTTCTGCGAGAAGATCTTCGGTCCGACCCGGGACTGGGAGTGCTACTGCGGCAAGTACAAGCGTGTCCGCTTCAAGGGCATCATCTGTGAGCGTTGTGGCGTGGAGGTCACGCGCGCCAAGGTGCGTCGTGAGCGCATGGGCCACATCGAGCTTGCCGCCCCCGTCACCCACATCTGGTACTTCAAGGGCGTCCCGTCGCGCCTCGGCTACCTGCTTGATCTCGCGCCGAAGGACCTCGAGAAGGTCATCTACTTCGCCGCGTACATGATCACGTTCGTGGACGAGGAGCGCCGTACGCGTGACCTGCCCTCGCTGGAGGCGCACGTCTCCGTCGAGCGTCAGCAGGTCGAGAACCGTCGCGACTCCGACCTGGAGGCCCGCGCCAAGAAGCTCGAGACCGACCTGGCCGAGCTGGAGGCCGAGGGCGCCAAGGCCGACGTGCGCCGCAAGGTGCGCGAAGGTGCCGAGCGCGAGATGAAGCAGCTGCGCGACCGTGCGCAGCGCGAGATCGACCGCCTCGACGAGGTGTGGAGCCGCTTCAAGAACCTCAAGGTCCAGGACCTCGAGGGCGACGAGCTGCTCTACCGCGAGCTGCGTGACCGCTTCGGCACGTACTTCGACGGCTCCATGGGTGCCGCTGCCCTGCAGAAGCGCCTGGAGTCCTTCGACCTCGACGAGGAGGCCGAGCGCCTCCGCGAGATCATCCGTACCGGCAAGGGCCAGAAGAAGACCCGTGCGCTCAAGCGCCTCAAGGTCGTCTCCGCGTTCCTGCAGACCAGCAACAGCCCCAAGGGCATGGTGCTCGACTGCGTGCCGGTCATCCCGCCGGACCTGCGTCCGATGGTGCAGCTGGACGGTGGCCGCTTCGCGACCTCCGACCTGAACGACCTGTACCGCCGTGTGATCAACCGCAACAACCGCCTCAAGCGTCTCCTTGACCTCGGTGCCCCCGAGATCATCGTGAACAACGAGAAGCGGATGCTGCAGGAGGCCGTCGACGCGCTGTTCGACAACGGCCGCCGCGGTCGCCCGGTCACCGGTCCCGGCAACCGCCCGCTGAAGTCCCTGAGCGACATGCTCAAGGGCAAGCAGGGTCGTTTCCGTCAGAACCTTCTCGGTAAGCGTGTGGACTACTCCGCGCGTTCCGTGATCGTCGTCGGTCCGCAGCTGAAGCTGCACCAGTGCGGTCTGCCGAAGGCGATGGCGCTGGAGCTCTTCAAGCCGTTCGTGATGAAGCGCCTGGTCGACCTGAACCACGCGCAGAACATCAAGTCGGCCAAGCGCATGGTCGAGCGCGGCCGCACCGTGGTGTACGACGTCCTCGAAGAGGTCATCGCCGAGCACCCGGTGCTGCTGAACCGTGCACCGACCCTGCACCGCCTCGGCATCCAGGCCTTCGAGCCGCAGCTGGTCGAGGGCAAGGCCATCCAGATCCACCCGCTCGTCTGCACCGCGTTCAACGCGGACTTCGACGGTGACCAGATGGCCGTGCACCTGCCGCTCTCCGCGGAGGCGCAGGCCGAGGCCCGCATCCTGATGCTGTCCTCGAACAACATCCTGAAGCCGGCCGACGGTCGTCCCGTCACCATGCCGACCCAGGACATGGTGCTGGGCCTGTTCTTCCTCACCACGGACGAGGAGGAGCGCAAGGTCGTCGGCCAGGGCCGTTCCTTCGGTTCCACGGCCGAGGCGATCATGGCCTTCGACGCCCGGGAGCTCTCGCTCCAGGCGAAGGTCGACATCCGCTTCCCGGTGGGCACCATCCCGCCGCGTGGCTGGGTGCCGCCGGTCGCCGAGGAAGGCGAGCAGGAGTACCAGCAGGGCGACACGTTCCGGCTGCGTACGTCCCTGGGCCGCGCGCTCTTCAACGAGCTGCTGCCCGAGGACTACCCGTTCGTCGACTACTCGGTGGGCAAGAAGCAGCTCTCCGAGATCGTCAACGACCTGGCCGAGCGCTACCCCAAGGTGATCGTGGCGGCGACGCTCGACAACCTGAAGGCGGCCGGTTTCCACTGGGCGACGCGTTCCGGTGTCACCGTGGCCATCTCCGACGTCGTCGTGCCCGAGGCCAAGAAGGCCATCGTCGCGGGTTACGAGGCGCAGGACGAGAAGGTCCAGAAGCAGTACGAGCGCGGTCTGATCACCAAGGACGAGCGCACGCAGGAGCTCATCCAGATCTGGACCAAGGCGACCAACGAGGTTGCCGAGGCGATGAACGCGAACTTCCCCAAGACGAACCCCATCTTCATGATGGTTGACTCGGGTGCCCGAGGAAACATGATGCAGATGCGTCAGATCGCGGGTATGCGTGGTCTGGTGTCGAACGCGAAGAACGAGACCATCCCGCGTCCGATCAAGGCGTCCTTCCGTGAGGGCCTCACCGTTCTGGAGTACTTCATCTCCACGCACGGTGCCCGTAAGGGTCTGGCGGACACCGCCCTGCGTACCGCCGACTCGGGTTACCTGACCCGTCGTCTGGTGGACGTCTCGCAGGACGTGATCATTCGCGAGGAGGACTGCGGCACCGACCGTGGCCTCAAGCTGAAGATCGCGGTCAAGGGCGAGGACGGCGTGCTCCGCAAGACGGACGACGTCGAGACCTCGGTCTACGCCCGCATGCTCGCCGAGGACGTCGTCGTCGACGGCAAGGTCATCGCGCCTGCCAACGTCGACCTCGGTGACGTCCTGATCGACGCCCTGGTGGGCGCCGGCGTCGAGGAGGTCAAGACCCGTTCGGTCCTGACCTGTGAGTCCGCGGTCGGCACCTGTGCCTTCTGCTACGGACGCTCGCTCGCCACCGGCAAGCTGGTCGACATCGGTGAGGCGGTCGGCATCATCGCGGCCCAGTCCATCGGTGAGCCCGGTACCCAGCTGACGATGCGTACCTTCCACACCGGTGGTGTGGCCGGTGACGACATCACCCAGGGTCTGCCCCGAGTCGTCGAGCTCTTCGAAGCCCGTACGCCCAAGGGTGTCGCCCCGATCTCGGAGGCGGCCGGCCGCATCCGTATCGAGGAGACCGAGAAGACCAAGAAGATCGTCGTCACCCCGGACGACGGCAGCGACGAGACGCCGTTCCCGATCTCGAAGCGTGCCCGTCTGCTCGTGGGCGAGGGCGACCACGTCGAGGTGGGCCAGAAGCTCACCGTGGGTGCCACCAACCCGCACGACGTGCTGCGCATCCTCGGTCAGCGCGCGGTCCAGGTCCACCTGGTCGGCGAAGTCCAGAAGGTCTACAACTCGCAGGGCGTGTCGATCCACGACAAGCACATCGAGATCATCATCCGGCAGATGCTGCGCCGTGTGACGATCATCGAGTCCGGCGACGCGGAGCTGCTGCCGGGCGAGCTGGTCGAGCGGTCGAAGTTCGAGACCGAGAACCGTCGTGTGGTCACCGAGGGCGGTCACCCCGCCTCCGGCCGTCCGCAGCTGATGGGTATCACCAAGGCCTCGCTCGCGACCGAGTCGTGGCTGTCGGCGGCGTCCTTCCAGGAGACGACCAGGGTCCTGACCGACGCGGCGATCAACGCCAAGTCGGACTCCCTGATCGGCCTCAAGGAGAACGTCATCATCGGTAAGCTCATCCCGGCCGGTACGGGTCTGTCCCGCTACCGCAACATCCGGGTCGAGCCGACCGAGGAGGCCAAGGCCGCGATGTACTCGGCCGTCGGCTACGACGACATCGACTACTCGCCGTTCGGCACGGGCTCCGGCCAGGCCGTTCCGCTGGAGGACTACGACTACGGTCCGTACAACCAGTAAGCGAGTCGTCTGACCGACCGAAGGGCGGCCACCCCGTACGTGACGGGGTGGCCGCCCTTCGGCATGCGCCCCTGACGGAGGCTGTGGCGCCGTGAGTCCCGGACGGTCCCCCCGTTGGCCACGCGCCGTCCGGGGTGCCGTCCACGGCCCGGGGCGCCCGCTTCCCGGGCCCGCCGGGGGACGTCCCGGCCGGCCGGGACCTCCTGGGGTACGTTCCAGGGGAGTCCCGGACCCACCCCGGCGTTCCTCCGGCTCCGTCCCGCAGCGGCGGGGCGGTCGACCGCGCGCGTGCGCACCGGGCTGACCTGTGCTTATTCAGCGACGGTGAAGGTGACGTGATCATGTGCGGGGAACGACTGGTTTGTGCCGGGTGGTGAACGGGACGCGACGCTCAGTCCCGCGTGTCGCGGCGGACAGCATTTGTTTTGACCGGAGTCCGTGAGGTAGGTACGCTCAGACCTTGTGCCTGGGGTGTGCCTGGGCTCGTGTGCGTGTCCTCAACCGCATCGAGTCTGTCAGTGGCCACCGCAATCTGCGCCCTTCTGCCTACGGGCAGCAGTCTGCAGTATTCGACACACCCGACCGCGTGGGTCGGAGATGTTCCAGGTTAGTTTCACGAACGGCACACAGAAACCGGAGAAGTAGTGCCTACGATCCAGCAGCTGGTCCGGAAGGGCCGGCAGGACAAGGTCGAGAAGAACAAGACGCCCGCGCTTGAGGGTTCGCCCCAGCGCCGCGGCGTCTGCACGCGTGTGTTCACGACCACCCCGAAGAAGCCGAACTCGGCCCTCCGTAAGGTCGCGCGTGTGCGTCTGACCTCCGGCATCGAGGTCACGGCCTACATCCCGGGTGAGGGACACAACCTGCAGGAGCACTCCATCGTGCTCGTGCGTGGTGGCCGTGTGAAGGACCTGCCGGGTGTTCGTTACAAGATCATCCGCGGCTCCCTTGACACCCAGGGTGTCAAGAACCGCAAGCAGGCCCGCAGCCGCTACGGCGCCAAGAAGGAGAAGTAAGAATGCCTCGTAAGGGCCCCGCCCCGAAGCGCCCGGTCATCATCGACCCGGTCTACGGTTCTCCTCTTGTCACCTCGCTGATCAACAAGATCCTGCTCAACGGCAAGCGTTCCACTGCCGAGCGGATCGTGTACGGCGCCATGGAAGGCCTCCGCGAGAAGACCGGCAACGACCCGGTCATCACGCTGAAGCGCGCGCTTGAGAACGTCAAGCCCTCGCTCGAGGTCAAGTCCCGCCGTGTCGGTGGCGCCACCTACCAGGTGCCGATCGAGGTCAAGCCCGGTCGCGCCGCCACC
Organism: Streptomyces sp. NPDC058231; assembly: GCF_042882275.1. Classification (NCBI taxonomy): domain Bacteria; kingdom Bacillati; phylum Actinomycetota; class Actinomycetes; order Kitasatosporales; family Streptomycetaceae; genus Streptomyces; species Streptomyces sp. NPDC058231. The sequence continues at coordinate 12,335 of NZ_JBHVWN010000015.1, forward strand.
CTCGCACTGCGCTGGGTCGTGGGTTACTCCCGCGCCCGCCGCGAGAAGACGATGACCGAGCGCCTCATGAACGAGCTGCTCGACGCCTCCAACGGTCTTGGCGCTGCCGTCAAGAAGCGCGAGGACACCCACAAGATGGCCGAGTCCAACAAGGCCTTCGCGCACTACCGCTGGTAGTCGCTACCCACATCGAGACCGAGAGAAGATTGAGCCTTATGGCCACCACTTCGCTTGACCTGGCCAAGGTCCGCAACATCGGGATCATGGCCCACATCGACGCGGGCAAGACGACCACCACTGAGCGGATCCTGTTCTACACCGGTGTTTCGTACAAGATCGGTGAAGTCCACGACGGCGCTGCCACGATGGACTGGATGGAGCAGGAGCAGGAGCGCGGCATCACGATCACGTCCGCCGCGACGACCTGTCACTGGCCGCTCAATGATGTTGACCACACCATCAACATCATCGACACCCCGGGTCACGTCGACTTCACCGTCGAGGTGGAGCGTTCGCTCCGCGTCCTCGACGGCGCCGTCACCGTGTTCGACGGAGTCGCCGGCGTCGAGCCGCAGTCCGAGACCGTCTGGCGTCAGGCGGACCGCTACGGCGTGCCGCGTATCTGCTTCGTCAACAAGCTCGACCGTACGGGTGCCGAGTTCCACCGCTGCGTCGACATGATCGTCGACCGCCTCGGTGCGGTCCCGCTCGTCATGCAGCTCCCCATCGGTGCCGAAGCCGACTTCAAGGGCGTCGTCGACCTCGTGTCGATGAAGGCCTTCGTGTGGCCGGAAGAGGCCCTCAAGGGCGAGATGTACGACACCGTCGACATCCCGGACACCCACATCGAGGCGGCTCAGGAGTGGCGCGGCAAGCTGCTCGAGGCCGTTTCCGAGAACGACGACGAGATGATGGAGCTGTACCTGGAGGGCGTCGAGCCCACCCAGGACCAGCTGCACGAGGCGATCCGTCGGATCACCCTCGCATCGAAGGGCGGCGCGGGCTCCGTCACCGTCACCCCGGTGTTCTGTGGCACGGCGTTCAAGAACAAGGGCGTCCAGCCCCTGCTCGACGCGGTCGTCCGCTACCTGCCTTCCCCCCTGGACGTCGAGGCCATCGAGGGCCACGACGTCAAGGACCCCGAGGTCGTCATCAAGCGCAAGCCCTCGGACGACGAGCCGTTCTCCGGCCTGGCGTTCAAGATCGCGAGCGACCCGCACCTCGGCAAGCTCACCTTCGTCCGGATCTACTCCGGTCGCCTCGAGGCCGGCACCGCGGTGCTGAACTCGGTCAAGGGCAAGAAGGAGCGCATCGGCAAGATCTACCGTATGCACGCGAACAAGCGTGAGGAGATCGCGTCGGTGGGTGCCGGTGACATCATCGCCGTCATGGGCCTGAAGCAGACCACCACCGGTGAGACGCTGTGCGACGACAAGAGCCCGGTGATCCTGGAGTCCATGGACTTCCCGGCGCCGGTCATCCAGGTCGCCATCGAGCCCAAGTCCAAGGGTGACCAGGAGAAGCTGGGTGTCGCCATCCAGCGCCTCTCCGAGGAGGACCCGTCCTTCCAGGTGCACTCCGACGAGGAGACCGGCCAGACCATCATCGGTGGTATGGGCGAGCTTCACCTCGAGGTGCTCGTCGACCGCATGAAGCGCGAGTTCCGCGTCGAGGCGAACGTCGGCAAGCCGCAGGTCGCGTACCGCGAGACGATCCGCAAGGCCGTCGAGCGCATCGACTACACGCACAAGAAGCAGACTGGTGGTACCGGCCAGTTCGCGAAGGTGCAGATCGCCCTCGAGCCCATCGAGGGTGGCGACGCCTCCTACGAGTTCGTCAACAAGGTCACCGGTGGCCGCATCCCCCGTGAGTACATCCCTTCGGTGGACGCGGGTGCTCAGGAAGCCATGCAGTTCGGCATCCTGGCCGGTTACGAGATGGTCGGCGTCCGCGTCACCCTTCTCGACGGTGGATACCACGAGGTCGACTCCTCCGAGCTCGCCTTCAAGATCGCCGGTTCGCAGGCGTTCAAGGAGGGTGCCCGCAAGGCGTCCCCGGTGCTCCTCGAGCCGATGATGGCCGTCGAGGTCACCACGCCCGAGGACTACATGGGCGATGTCATCGGCGACCTCAACTCCCGCCGTGGCCAGATCCAGGCCATGGAGGAGCGCAGCGGCGCTCGCGTCGTGAAGGGCCTCGTGCCCCTCTCGGAGATGTTCGGCTACGTCGGAGACCTCCGCAGCAAGACCTCGGGTCGCGCAAGCTACTCGATGCAGTTCGACTCCTACGCCGAGGTTCCGCGGAACGTCGCCGAGGAGATCATCGCGAAGGCCAAGGGCGAGTAACTCTCCCGAGCTCACGCTTTAGGCTTGTCACCGGAGCCTGGTGGGGCATTCGCCGCGGAGCGCAAGCGACGCGTCGGATGCCCCCGGCACCGGCATCCCAGCAAAGATCACCTGGCGCCGATGAAGCAAGGCGTACAGAACCACTCCACAGGAGGACCCAGTGGCGAAGGCGAAGTTCGAGCGGACTAAGCCGCACGTCAACATCGGCACCATCGGTCACATCGACCACGGTAAGACGACCCTCACGGCCGCCATTACCAAGGTGCTGCACGACGCGTACCCGGACCTGAACGAGGCCTCGGCCTTCGACCAGATCGACAAGGCTCCCGAGGAGCGCCAGCGCGGTATCACGATCTCGATCGCGCACGTCGAGTACCAGACGGAGTCGCGTCACTACGCGCACGTCGACTGCCCGGGTCACGCCGACTACATCAAGAACATGATCACGGGTGCGGCGCAGATGGACGGCGCCATCCTCGTGGTCGCCGCCACCGACGGCCCGATGCCGCAGACCAAGGAGCACGTGCTCCTGGCCCGCCAGGTCGGCGTTCCGTACATCGTCGTCGCCCTGAACAAGGCCGACATGGTGGACGACGAGGAGATCCTGGAGCTCGTCGAGCTCGAGGTCCGTGAGCTCCTCTCCGAGTACGAGTTCCCGGGCGACGACCTTCCGGTCGTCAAGGTCTCGGCGCTCAAGGCTCTTGAGGGTGACAAGGAGTGGGGCCAGACCGTCCTCGACCTGATGAAGGCCGTCGACGAGTCGATCCCGCAGCCCGAGCGTGACGTCGAGAAGCCGTTCCTGATGCCGATCGAGGACGTCTTCACGATCACCGGTCGTGGCACCGTCGTCACCGGTCGTATCGAGCGTGGTGTCCTCAAGGTCAACGAGACCGTTGACATCGTGGGCATCAAGCAGGAGAAGACCACCACCACGGTCACCGGCATCGAGATGTTCCGCAAGCTGCTCGACGAGGGCCAGGCCGGTGAGAACGTCGGTCTGCTTCTTCGTGGCATCAAGCGCGAGGACGTCGAGCGCGGCCAGGTCATCATCAAGCCGGGTTCGGTCACGCCGCACACCGAGTTCCAGGCGCAGTCCTACATCCTGTCGAAGGACGAGGGTGGCCGTCACACCCCGTTCTTCAACAACTACCGCCCGCAGTTCTACTTCCGTACCACGGACGTGACGGGCGTTGTGACCCTTCCCGAGGGCACCGAGATGGTCATGCCGGGTGACAACACCCTCATGAACGTCGTGCTGATCCAGCCGGTCGCCATGGAAGAGGGCCTGAAGTTCGCCATCCGTGAGGGTGGTCGGACCGTGGGCGCCGGCCAGGTCACCAAGATCCTCAAGTAATTACTTGACGGTCTGACCTGGTTGCTCCGCACAGAGCACCAAGAAGGGCCCCGGCCCGCCGCGCAAGCGGTGGACCGGGGCCCTTCCGCATGTCCCGGTACGGCGTCACGGACGCCAGAGCCAGGGGCGGGCGTCCGGTCCCAGGCCCACCACCGTCGGCCCTCCCGCGTCCCCGGAGTGCAGCGACGGGCCGTCGAGCGCCACCGGGCCGCGGGACCGTACGGACAGTCCCACGGCGGTGAGGAGCTGGATCCGGCCCGCCTCGGTGCGGCCCAGCAGCACCTCCCCGGCGGCCGAGCGGACGGAGGCGACCGGACCGTATCCGTCGAAGCCGCCCCGGTCCGCCGTGCTCCCCTCACGTACGACCGTCAGTGCCGCGCGCGCCGCCGCCCGGTAGAGCAGCTCCACGGATCCGTCCGTGCCGACCCGGACACCCGGCCCGTCACCGGGCACCGGCGCCCCCTGGACCGGCGGGTGGGCGGTCAGCGCGGCTCCGGGCGTGCGCTGGGTCCAGTGGTGCACCGTGTGATGCCCGGCGCCGAACACATGGACCAGGCCGCGCCCGTCCACCACGGTGCCCAGCCCGTCCTGGACCTCGCCGCCGCCCATGTCGCGCCATCCGCTCCACCGGTCGGAGGCATCGCGCACCCTGGTACTCACGCCCTTGTCCGCGTTCCGTACGAAGAGATGGACCCGCCCGTCGGGTGCGGTCACCGCCACCGGGACTCCGATCCGGCGGCCCCGGCCGCGGTTGTTCCGCTCCGGGTTGCCCAGCCCCCACCAGGCACGGAAGGAACCGCCGCGGGAGCGCTGTTCGAGGAGCACGATCTCCCGCTCGTCGGCCGCCCCGTGCCCGCTGAGCGCCGCGAGGCGCAGCCCGAACAGCAGCTGTCTGCCGTCGGCCGTCACGGCCCCGCCCAGGACCGGCGTGAGGGGGCCGCCGCCGAGGTCGTCCGGTTCGCCCCAGACCCCGCTGCCCGGCGCGGTCTCGCGCCACCGGACCGCCCGCAGCCCCAGCACGCCGTATGCGCAGAGCCGCCCGTCCGGATCCGCGGTGACGGCCGGGCGGGGGCCCGGATAGCGGTAGCGGGTGGCTCGTACCCAGCCCTTCCGATTGGTCAGCGGCCGGTCGCCGCCCACGTTGTAGTCCCCGCACCCCGCCGGGTTGCCGCACCGCCAGTCGGCCCCGCCGCCGTACGGAACCAGATGTGCCGCCTTCTCCGCCAGAACGCGGCGCGGCAGGTTCTTCGGCCAGTGCCGGTTGTAGTAGCCCCGGAACGCGGTGGTGACGAACCGCGGCACGGCCCCGCCGCCTGCGGTGGCGCGGGTCACCCACCGGATCAGTGCCACCCACGCGAACGAGGCGGCCGCGGTGTGGTCGGGGTGGTCGGAATAGCCCGGCTGCTCGCTGTCCCGGCGGCGGACGGCCTCGGAGCTGTGCTGGATGTCCGGGTCGGGGTCCATGGTGTGGACGACGGTCGGCCGGTAGCGCTCGAACAGCCCGACGAGGACGTCGATCAGCTCGTCGTAGGTGTACGAACCGGCCCGCTGCAGGGGCGAGCCCTCGGCGACCACGGTGGGGAGGCGCATCGCCCGGTCCTGCCAGAGGGAGGGCAGCCCCAGCCTGCCGCGGCCGGCGTGCATCGCCGTGTTGAGGAAGATCAGTTCGACCCGCTGCCCGCCGGTGCCGGTCAGGGTGTCGATCTCGGCCCGGAGCCCGCCGGCCAGCCCGAGTACGGTCCTGTGCCATGGGCTGAACACCGGCAGGCCGAGCTGGACGGCGTACGACTGGCGGAGCCCCTGGTGTCGGGCGGAGGAGTAGGCGGACCTGTCCGCGGGGGGCAGCGACCGGCCGGGGATCCTGTTGACGCCGACGGCCTCACCGGCTGTGAGGTACACGCACACCAGCGGTGTCCCGGCGTCCAGGGCCTGCTGGGTGTCCGGGTTCATGAAGTACAGGTCGTCGTCGGGGTGGGCGAGGAGCTGCATCACCAGGGCCGGCCGGGCGCCGTCGATCGGCATGCCGGGGAGCGGGTCGGCGAAGGGTTCGGTGCGCCGGGGAACCGGTACGGAGCATGCGCCGACGCCCGTCAGGGCAGCCGCCGCGGCTGCCGCGACGACGGTGCGCCGCCGTGCTCCGCCGCCGCCGTGTCCCGGCCCGGACCGATCCGCCACGCCGTCCGCTCCGTCCGCTCACTTCCGTCGAAGCGGCCGGTCGAGGACGCCTCGAGCGGCAGATTAGACGGCGCGCGCGGTGGTCACGCCGGTTGCCGCTGCCACACGCCGGAGCGGCGCACCAGATGGACGTCGACGGGGTCCTCGCCCTCCAGGGTGAATCCGTGGCGCTCGTACAGCCTGCGGGCGGCGCTGCCCTGGAGGACGTGCAGACGGACCTCCGCCCGTTCGGCGTCGGCGCGCTCCAGCAGGCCGCGCAGGATGGCGGAACCGATGCCGCGGCCCTGCACGGCGGGGGAGAGGTAGAAGCTCTCCAGCCACCAGCCGTTCTCCACCGGTCGCATGGTGACGGAGCCGGCGAACGCGCCGTCCGCGACGACGACCGAGGTGTACTCCGGTACGAAGCCGTCCCGCAGCCGCTGCCGTACGCGATGTTCGTCGTACCGGCCCAGGCGCTCCAGGTCGGGGCGCATGACCAGGGCCCTCAGTTCGGCGATCTGTTCGAGGTCGGAGAGGCCGGCGGGGCGCAGCGTCCAGGCCGGCTCGGTGCTCTTCTTCACGGACGGAGTATCACCGGCGATCCCGCGACCGGCGGCGGCCGTCTCGGCGGGTGGACGGAGCGTGGCATCCGTCACGGTGGGCGGCGCGGCCGTGACACCCGGAGCCGGGCGAACGGACGTCGCCGCAGCTCCCCGGCGACGCACGCCCGCGTTTGACCATTCGGGCACGCGGGGTAAGATCCTCCGCCCGATTGGCCAGCGCCGCGCCCGCTATGGCACACTGGCCAGGTTGCTCGGTTGAGTGTCAATGCTGCGCGCCTCCCGCCGGGAGGACCGGAAGCGAGTCCCACAGTACTCGTCGGCCCCATGCGGGCCGGACGTACGGGAATCTTTCGGGAAGCGTAAGTGGGGCGCCGGCCAGGCACCCGGTGGGTGTTCCGCCCCCGGTTCCGCGGTCCACGGCCCGCACCCCCTTGGTTGGGAAATCCTTCGGGAGATCCGCGTAGAGGGGATGCGACACGCCCGACCGCGTGGGTCGGAGGAGGAGTTTCCAGAACCCCCGGGTTCCAGAGCGTTACGAGAGACAGGACTACTAGTAGCCATGGCGGGACAGAAGATCCGCATCCGGCTCAAGGCCTACGACCACGAGGTCATCGACTCCTCGGCGAAGAAGATCGTCGAGACGGTGACCCGCACTGGTGCGTCGGTCGCGGGCCCGGTGCCGCTGCCCACTGAGAAGAACGTGTACTGCGTCATCAAGTCGCCGCACAAGTACAAGGACTCGCGCGAGCACTTCGAGATGCGCACGCACAAGCGCCTCATCGACATCCTCGACCCCACGCCGAAGACGGTTGACTCGCTGATGCGTCTCGACCTGCCGGCCGGCGTCGACATCGAGATCAAGCTCTGAGGTGACGCGCGAGATGGCTAAGAACATTAAGGGCGTCCTGGGCGAGAAGCTCGGCATGACCCAGGTCTGGGACGAGAACAACCGGGTCGTCCCGGTGACCGTCGTCAAGGCCGGGCCCTGCGTCGTCACCCAGGTCCGCACCAACGACAGCGACGGCTACGAGTCGGTCCAGATCGCCTTCGGCGAGATCGACCCGCGCAAGGTGAACAAGCCCCTCAAGGGCCACTTCGCCAAGGCCGACGTGACCCCGCGCCGCCACCTGGTGGAGCTCCGCACCCCTGACGCCAGCGAGTACACGCTGGGCCAGGAGGTCACTGCCGCAGTGTTCGAGTCCGGCGTCAAGGTTGACGTCACGGGCAAGAGCAAGGGCAAGGGCTTCGCCGGTGTGATGAAGCGTCACAACTTCAAGGGTGGCAAGGCGTCCCACGGTGCCCACCGTGTGCACCGTATGCCCGGCTCCATCGGTGGCTGTGCCACCCCCGGCCGTGTCTTCAAGGGCATGCGCATGGCGGGTCGCATGGGCAACGAGCGTGTCACCACCCAGAACCTGACCATCCACGCGGTTGACGCGGAGAAGGGTCTGCTCCTCATCAAGGGCGCAGTCCCCGGTCCGAACGGCGGCCTCGTCCTGGTCCGTACCGCGGCCAAGGGGGCTTGAGGTAATGAGCACCATTGACATCCTTTCGCCGGCAGGCGACAAGGCCGGTACCGTCGAGCTCCCCGCGGAGATCTTCGACGCGAAGACCAGCGTTCCGCTGATCCACCAGGTCGTTGTCGCACAGCTGGCTGCTGCCCGTCAGGGCACGCACAAGACCAAGCGGCGCGGCGAAGTCCGTGGTGGTGGCCGCAAGCCGTACCGCCAGAAGGGCACCGGCCGCGCCCGCCAGGGTTCGACCCGCGCACCGCAGTTCGTCGGCGGTGGCGTCGTCCACGGCCCGCAGCCGCGCGACTACTCGCAGCGCACCCCGAAGAAGATGAAGGCCGCCGCCCTGCGTGGTGCCCTCTCCGACCGGGCTCGCCACTCCCGTATCCACGTCGTCACCGGCGTGGTCGACGGTGCAGTCTCCACGAAGGCCGCCAAGACGCTGTTCGGCAAGATCTCGGAGCGCAAGAACCTGCTCCTGGTCGTCGACCGCGCCGACGAGGCCGCGTGGCTGTCCGCCCGTAACCTGCCCCAGGTGCACATCCTGGAGCCGGGCCAGCTCAACACGTACGACGTGATCGTCTCCGACGACGTGGTCTTCACCCAGGCCGCTTTCGAGTCCTTCGTGTCTGGCCCCAAGGCCGATGAGACCGAAGGGAGCGACGCCTGATGAGCGAGGCGACCGTAACCAGCAAGACCTTCACGGACCCGCGCGACGTTCTCGTCAAGCCGGTCGTTTCCGAGAAGAGCTACGCGCTGCTCGACGAGAACAAGTACACGTTCATCGTCGCGCCCGGCTCCAACAAGACCCAGATCAAGCAGGCCGTGGAAGCGGTCTTCTCGGTCAAGGTCACCGGGGTCAACACGATCAACCGGCAGGGTAAGCGCAAGCGCACCAAGACCGGTTTCGGCAAGCGCGCCGACACGAAGCGCGCCATCGTGACCCTCGCCGAGGGCGACCGTATCGACATCTTCGGCGGCCCGACCTCCTGACGGAGGTCGAGTCGTCCGGAATCGGACGAGGACTGAGAAATGGGTATCCGCAAGTACAAGCCGACGACCCCGGGCCGTCGTGGCTCCAGCGTCGCCGACTTTGTCGAGATCACGCGGTCCACGCCGGAGAAGTCGCTGGTCCGCCCCCTGCACAGCAAGGGCGGCCGTAACAACGCCGGTCGTGTGACCGTTCGCCACCAGGGCGGTGGCCACAAGCGCGCCTACCGAGTGATCGACTTCCGTCGTCACGACAAGGACGGCGTGCCGGCCAAGGTCGCGCACATCGAGTACGACCCCAACCGCACCGCGCGCATCGCGCTCCTGCACTACGCGGACGGCGAGAAGCGCTACATCATCGCGCCGCGTGGACTGACGCAGGGCGACCGGGTCGAGAACGGCCCCGCGGCCGACATCAAGCCCGGCAACAACCTGGCGCTGCGCAACATCCCGGTCGGTACGACCATCCACGCCATCGAGCTGCGGCCCGGCGGCGGCGCGAAGTTCGCCCGTTCCGCGGGTGCCTCCGTGCAGCTGCTGGCGAAGGAGGGCACCATGGCCCACCTTCGTATGCCGTCGGGTGAGATCCGCCTGGTCGACGCGCGCTGCCGCGCGACGATCGGCGAGGTCGGCAACGCCGAGCAGTCGAACATCAACTGGGGCAAGGCCGGCCGTATGCGCTGGAAGGGCGTTCGCCCGACCGTCCGCGGTGTCGCGATGAACCCGGTTGACCACCCGCACGGTGGTGGTGAGGGCAAGACCTCCGGTGGTCGCCACCCGGTCTCGCCGTGGGGTCAGAAGGAGGGTCGTACTCGCTCGCCGAAGAAGGCATCGAGCAAGTACATCGTCCGCCGCCGCAAGACGAACAAGAAGCGCTAGGAGCGGGTTTAGATGCCGCGCAGTCTCAAGAAGGGGCCCTTCGTCGACGGCCACCTCATCAAGAAGGTGGACGTACAGAACGAGGCAGGCACCAAGAACGTCATCAAGACCTGGTCCCGTCGCTCGATGATCGTCCCGGCCATGCTGGGTCACACCATCGCGGTGCACAACGGCAAGATTCACGTCCCGGTGTTCGTCACCGAGTCGATGGTCGGCCACAAGCTCGGCGAGTTCTCGCCGACTCGCACCTTCCGCGGCCACGTCAAGGACGACCGGAAGTCGAAGCGCCGCTAACGCGGGGTGACTGACTATGACTTACACCGAAGGGACAACCATGGAAGCCAGGGCCCAGGCGCGGTACATCCGCGTCACGCCCATGAAGGCCCGCCGCGTGGTGGACCTCATCCGTGGCATGGATGCCACGGAGGCTCAGGCGGTCCTGCGTTTCGCCCCGCAGGCCGCGAGCGTGCCGGTTGGCAAGGTGCTTGACAGCGCCATCGCCAACGCTGCACACAACTACGACCACACCGACGCCTCTTCGCTGGTCATCAGCGAGGCGTACGTGGACGAGGGCCCGACCCTGAAGCGGTTCCGTCCGCGTGCTCAGGGCCGTGCCTACCGGATCCGTAAGCGGACCAGCCACATCACCGTGGTCGTCAGCAGCAAGGAAGGAACCCGGTAATGGGCCAGAAGGTAAACCCGCACGGGTTCCGGCTCGGCATTACCACGGACTTCAAGTCCCGTTGGTACGCCGACAAGCTGTACAAGGACTACGTCAAGGAAGACGTCGCCATTCGTCGCATGATGACGAAGGGCATGGAGCGGGCCGGCATCTCGAAGGTCGAGATCGAGCGCACCCGCGACCGCGTCCGCGTTGACATCCACACCGCCCGCCCGGGCATCGTCATCGGTCGCCGTGGCGCCGAGGCCGACCGCATCCGTGGCGAGCTGGAGAAGCTGACCGGCAAGCAGGTCCAGCTGAACATCCTCGAGGTCAAGAACCCCGAGGTGGACGCTCAGCTGGTGGCCCAGGCCGTCGCCGAGCAGCTCTCCTCCCGCGTCTCCTTCCGTCGTGCCATGCGTAAGAGCATGCAGAGCTCGATGAAGGCCGGCGCCAAGGGCATCAAGATCCAGTGCGGTGGCCGCCTCGGCGGCGCCGAGATGTCCCGCTCGGAGTTCTACCGCGAGGGCCGTGTGCCCCTGCACACGCTCCGTGCGAACGTCGACTACGGCTTCTTCGAGGCCAAGACGACCTTCGGCCGCATCGGTGTGAAGGTCTGGATCTACAAGGGCGACGTCAAGAACATCGCCGAGGTCCGCGCCGAGAACGCTGCTGCCCGCGCTGGCAACCGCCCGGCCCGTGGCGGCGCTGACCGCCCGGCCGGCCGCGGTGGCCGCGGTGGCGAGCGTGGCGGTCGCGGTCGCAAGCCGCAGCAGTCCGCGCCGGCAGCGGAGGCCCCCAAGGCCGACGCTCCCGCCGCCGCTGCTCCGGCTGAGAGCACCGGAACGGAGGCCTGACCGAAATGCTGATCCCCCGTAGGGTCAAGCACCGCAAGCAGCACCACCCGAAGCGCAGCGGTATGTCCAAGGGTGGCACGCAGGTTGCGTTCGGCGAGTACGGCATCCAGGCGCTGACCCCGGCGTACGTGACGAACCGCCAGATCGAGGCCGCTCGTATCGCGATGACCCGCCACATCAAGCGTGGCGGCAAGGTCTGGATCAACATCTACCCGGACCGCCCCCTGACGAAGAAGCCTGCCGAGACCCGCATGGGTTCCGGTAAGGGTTCTCCCGAGTGGTGGATCGCGAACGTCAAGCCCGGTCGGGTGATGTTCGAGCTGTCCTACCCGAACGAGAAGATTGCTCGTGAGGCGCTTACCCGCGCTGCTCACAAGCTTCCGATGAAGTGCCGGATCGTTCGGCGCGAGGCAGGTGAGTCGTGATGTCGGCCGGTACCAAGGCGTCCGAGCTGCGCGAGCTGGGCAACGAGGAGCTCCTCAACAAGCTCCGCGAGGCCAAGGAAGAGCTGTTCAATCTCCGCTTTCAGGCGGCGACCGGTCAGCTCGAGAACCACGGCCGGCTCAAGTCCGTCCGTAAGGACATCGCCCGGATCTACACCCTGATGCGCGAGCGCGAGCTGGGCATCGAGACGGTGGAGAGCGCCTGATGAGCGAGAAGACTGTGACTGAGACGAACACCGACCGCGGTTTCCGCAAGACCCGTGAGGGTCTCGTCGTCAGCGACAAGATGGACAAGACCGTCGTCGTCGCTGTCGAGGACCGCGTCAAGCACGCGCTGTACGGCAAGGTCATCCGCCGTACGAACAAGCTGAAGGCTCACGACGAGCAGAACGCTGCGGGCGTAGGCGACCGTGTCCTCCTCATGGAGACCCGGCCGCTGTCCGCGACGAAGCGCTGGCGCGTCGTCGAGATCCTCGAGAAGGCCAAGTAATTCCTGAGGGGCATTCCCCTCAGGCAAGTTCCGCCAGGCTCGGCGGGGAGCACCGTAAGTCACTTGCGGAGCTCCCCGCCGGGAACCGGCAGACGATCAGGAGATAGACGTGATCCAGCAGGAGTCGCGACTTCGCGTCGCCGACAACACGGGTGCGAAGGAAATCCTCACCATCCGTGTTCTCGGTGGTTCGGGTCGCCGCTACGCGGGCATCGGTGACGTCATCGTCGCCACCGTCAAGGACGCGATCCCCGGTGGCAACGTGAAGAAGGGTGACGTCGTCAAGGCCGTCATCGTTCGCACCGTCAAGGAGCGTCGCCGTCAGGATGGCTCGTACATCCGCTTCGACGAGAACGCCGCCGTCATTCTGAAGAACGACGGCGACCCCCGCGGCACCCGTATCTTCGGCCCGGTGGGCCGTGAGCTGCGCGAGAAGAAGTTCATGAAGATCATCTCGCTCGCGCCGGAGGTGCTGTAAGCATGAAGATCAAGAAGGGCGACCTGGTTCAGGTCATCACCGGTAAGGACAAGGGCAAGCAGGGCAAGGTCATCGTGGCCTACCCCGTGCAGAACCGCGTCCTCGTCGAGGGTGTCAACCGGGTCAAGAAGCACACCAAGGCCGGTCAGACGGCTCGCGGCTCGCAGACCGGTGGCATTGTCACCACCGAGGCCCCGATCCACGTCAGCAACGTTCAGCTGGTTGTGGAGAAGGACGGCAAGAAGGTCGTCACCCGCGTCGGCTACCGCTTTGACGACGAGGGCAAGAAGATCCGCGTTGCCAAGCGGACCGGTGAGGACATCTGATGACTGCCACCACTGCGCCGCGTCTCAAGACGCGCTACCGCGAGGAAATCGCCGGCAAGCTGCGTGAGGAGTTCTCGTACGAGAACGTCATGCAGATTCCCGGTCTGGTCAAGATCGTGGTCAACATGGGTGTGGGCGACGCCGCCCGCGACTCCAAGCTGATCGATGGCGCCGTGCGCGACCTCACCACGATCACCGGTCAGAAGCCGGCCGTCACGAAGGCCCGCAAGTCCATCGCGCAGTTCAAGCTGCGCGAGGGCCAGCCGATCGGCTGCCACGTCACCCTCCGTGGTGACCGGATGTGGGAGTTCCTGGACCGTACGCTGTCGCTCGCGCTGCCGCGTATCCGTGACTTCCGTGGCCTGTCGCCGAAGCAGTTCGACGGCCGTGGCAACTACACCTTCGGTCTCACGGAGCAGGTCATGTTCCACGAGATCGACCAGGACAAGATCGACCGGGTCCGGGGCATGGACATCACCGTGGTCACCACGGCGACCAATGACGACGAGGGTCGTGCCCTCCTTCGTCACCTCGGCTTCCCGTTCAAGGAGAACTGACCGTGGCGAAGAAGGCTCTGATCGCTAAGGCCGCCCGTAAGCCGAAGTTCGGCGTTCGCGGGTACACCCGCTGCCAGCGCTGCGGCCGGCCCCACTCCGTCTACCGCAAGTTCGGCCTGTGCCGCGTGTGCCTTCGTGAGATGGCTCACCGTGGCGAGCTGCCGGGCGTGACCAAGAGTTCCTGGTAAATCTCCTTCGCCCACTGGGCGTTGGAACTACCCGGAAGCTCTCGGTAAGCATCTGGTCGGCAGGAGCCCGGCTCTTCATGCCGTAGGCTTGAAGGGTTGGGCGCCTGCCGCCCAAGACCGACTTACTACGCCGTAGGTCCCCGCACCGCACCCGTCCCGCCACTGAGTGGGGAGAGGGATGGCGCATACAGGAAACCCCGGCGAGAGAGGCCGAAGGCCAATTCATGACCATGACTGATCCCATCGCAGACATGCTCACGCGTCTGCGTAACGCGAACTCGGCGTACCACGACGACGTCGTGATGCCGCACAGCAAGATCAAGTCGCACATCGCGGAGATCCTCCAGCAGGAGGGCTTCATCACGGGCTGGAAGGTCGAGGACGCCGAGGTTGGCAAGAACCTCGTCCTCGAGCTGAAGTTCGGCCCGAACCGCGAGCGCTCGATCGCCGGCATCAAGCGAATCTCGAAGCCGGGTCTGCGTGTATACGCAAAGTCCACCAACCTGCCGAAGGTCCTCGGCGGCCTGGGCGTGGCGATCATCTCCACGTCCCACGGTCTCCTGACCGGCCAGCAGGCTCAGAAGAAGGGCGTAGGTGGGGAAGTCCTCGCCTACGTCTGGTAGTCGGGAACGGAGGAATAGCTAATGTCGCGAATCGGCAAGCTCCCCATCCAGGTTCCCGCCGGTGTGGACGTCACCATCGATGGCCGTACGGTCGCGGTGAAGGGCCCCAAGGGTTCCCTCTCGCACACCGTTGCCGCGCCGATCGAGGTCACCAAGGGTGAGGACGGCGTCCTGAACGTCGTCCGCCCGAACGACGAGCGTCAGAACAAGGCCCTTCACGGCCTGTCCCGCACGCTGGTGGCGAACATGATCACCGGTGTGACCCAGGGATACATCAAGGCGCTCGAGATCAGTGGTGTCGGTTACCGAGTCCAGGCGAAGGGCTCCAACCTGGAGTTCGCCCTGGGCTACAGCCACCCGATCCTGATCGAGGCCCCGGAGGGCATCACCTTCAAGGTGGAGTCCCCCACGAAGTTCTCCGTCGAGGGCATCGACAAGCAGAAGGTCGGCGAGACCGCGGCCAAGATCCGCAAGCTGCGGAAGCCTGACCCGTACAAGGCCAAGGGCGTCAAGTACGCCGGCGAGGTCATCCGCCGCAAGGTCGGAAAGGCTGGTAAGTAGCGATGGCATACGGCGTAAAGATCGCCAAGGGCGACGCATACAAGCGTGCCGCCCTCAAGCGTCGCCACATCCGCGTCCGCAAGCACATCTCCGGTTCGCCGGAGCGTCCCCGCTTGGTCGTGACGCGTTCCAACCGCCACATGGTCGCTCAGGTCATCGACGACATCGCGGGCCACACGCTCGCGTCGGCGTCGACCCTGGACGTGTCCATCCGTGGTGGCGAGGGTGACAAGAGCGCCCAGGCCAAGCAGGTCGGCGCCCTGGTCGCTGAGCGTGCCAAGGCCGCAGGCGTCGAGGCCGTCGTGTTTGACCGCGGTGGTAACCAGTACGCCGGGCGGATTGCCGCTCTGGCTGACGCCGCCCGTGAAGCCGGGCTGAAGTTCTAAGCCCCGGTTCCTACGCACAGCGGACGTAACAGAGAGAGGTAAATCCAATGGCTGGACCCCAGCGCCGCGGAAGCGGTGCCGGTGGCGGCGAGCGGCGGGACCGGAAGGGCCGTGACGGCGGCGCAGCTGCCGCCGAGAAGACCGCGTACGTTGAGCGCGTTGTCGCGATCAACCGCGTCGCCAAGGTTGTGAAGGGTGGTCGTCGCTTCAGCTTCACCGCGCTGGTCGTGGTGGGCGATGGTGACGGCACCGTCGGTGTCGGTTACGGCAAGGCCAAGGAAGTTCCCGCGGCCATCGCCAAGGGCGTGGAAGAAGCCAAGAAGAACTTCTTCAAGGTTCCGCGCATCCAGGGCACCATCCCTCACCCGATCACGGGCGAGCGGGCCGCGGGTGTCGTGCTGCTGAAGCCGGCTTCCCCCGGTACCGGTGTTATCGCCGGTGGCCCGGTGCGCGCCGTTCTGGAGTGCGCCGGCGTTCACGACATCCTGTCGAAGTCGCTTGGCTCGTCCAACGCGATCAACATCGTGCACGCGACCGTGGCGGCCCTCAAGGGTCTGCAGCGTCCCGAGGAGATCGCGGCTCGCCGTGGTCTGCCCCTCGAGGACGTCGCCCCCGCGGCTCTGCTTCGTGCACGTGCGGGAGCGGGTGCGTAATGGCTCGCCTCAAGATCACGCAGACGAAGTCGTACATCGGCAGCAAGCAGAACCACCGCGACACCCTGCGTTCGCTCGGGCTCAAGCGCCTGAACGACACGGTTGTCAAGGAGGACCGTCCCGAGTTCCGCGGCATGGTGCACACCGTCCGCCACCTCGTGACGGTTGAGGAGGTCGACTGACATGGCGGAGAACAAGCCGCTGAAGGCCCACGACCTCCGGCCTGCCCCGGGCGCCAAGACCGCCAAGACCCGTGTGGGTCGTGGTGAGGCGTCCAAGGGTAAGACCGCTGGTCGTGGTACCAAGGGCACGAAGGCCCGTTACCAGGTTCCGGAGCGCTTCGAGGGTGGGCAGATGCCCCTCCACATGCGTCTCCCGAAGCTCAAGGGCTTCAAGAACCCGTTCCGCACCGAGTACCAGGTCGTGAACCTGGACAAGCTCGCGACGCTCTACCCCGAGGGTGGAGAGGTCACGGTGGCCGACCTGGTCGCCAAGGGTGCCGTGCGCAACAACCACCTCGTCAAGGTCCTCGGACAGGGCGAGATCTCCGTGGCGCTGCAGGTTTCGGTTGACGCCGTCTCCGGCTCCGCCAAGGAGAAGATTGCCGCCGCCGGCGGCACCGTCACTGAGCTCGTCTGAGACAACTCGGACAACTCGATGGCTTGAACATCCGACCGGGGATGCCTCTCATTTGAGGCATCCCCGGTTGGTCGTTCCTAGGGGGGCATGGTCGCCGGTAAGGTGGCGTGCACTTGATGTGGTAAACCCCTGGGCGCAGGCCCGGGAAACTTTCACTGTTACGTATTCGTCGATCCTCAAGACCGTCACCTCTACGCATCGCGCGGGGGTCGCAGGAGGCACCGTGCTCACCGCGTTCGCCCGGGCGTTCAAGACGCCCGACCTGCGCAAGAAGCTGCTCTTCACGCTCGGCATCATCGTGCTCTACCGGCTCGGGGCACACATCCCGGTACCGGGTGTGAGCTACGAGAACGTCCAGACCTGTGTTGATCAGGCAAGTAAAGGCAACAACAGCCTCTTCGGCCTGGTGAACATGTTCAGCGGTGGTGCACTGCTGCAGATCACGATCTTCGCGCTCGGCATCATGCCGTACATCACAGCCAGCATCATCCTTCAGCTGCTGACTGTGGTCATTCCCCGACTCGAGGCGCTCAAGAAGGAGGGGCAGTCCGGGCAGACCAAGATCACGCAGTACACGCGTTATCTGACGGTCGCGCTCGCCATCCTCCAGGGCACCGGCCTGGTGGCCACGGCCACCAGCGGCGCGCTCTTCAGCGGCTGCCCGGTCGCCGACCAGATCGTCCCCAACCACTCGATCTTCACCACCATCGTGATGGTCATCACGATGACCGCCGGCACCGCCGCCGTCATGTGGCTCGGTGAGCTCATCACCGACCGCGGCATCGGCAACGGCATGTCGATCCTGATGTTCATCTCGATCGCCGCCAGCTTCCCCGGCGCCCTGTGGGCCATCAAGCAGAGCGGCAAGCTGGCCGACGGCTGGATCGAGTTCGGCACGGTCATCCTGGTCGGCTTCGTGATGGTGGCTCTCGTCGTCTTCGTGGAGCAGGCTCAGCGCCGTATCCCGGTGCAGTACGCGAAGCGCATGATCGGCCGCAGGTCGTACGGCGGTACGTCCACGTACATCCCGCTGAAGGTGAATCAGGCGGGTGTGATTCCCGTCATCTTCGCTTCTTCGCTGCTCTACATCCCGGCCCTGGTCGTCCAGTTCTCCAACTCCACTGCGGGCTGGGCGACCTGGATCAAGGACCACTTCGTCAAGGGCGACCACCCGTACTACATCACGGCGTACTTCCTGTTGATCGTCTTCTTCGCCTTCTTCTATGTGGCGATTTCGTTCAACCCCGAGGAAGTCGCCGACAACATGAAGAAGTATGGTGGCTTCATCCCGGGTATCCGGGCTGGTCGACCTACTGCCGAGTACCTGAGCTACGTGCTCAACAGGATCACTTGGCCGGGCTCGCTGTACCTGGGTCTGATCGCTCTTGTGCCGACGATGGCGTTGGCAGGCTTCGGCGGTGCAAACCAGAACTTCCCGTTCGGCGGGACGAGCATCCTCATCATCGTGGGTGTGGGTCTGGAGACCGTGAAGCAGATCGAGAGTCAGCTCCAGCAGCGCAATTACGAAGGGTTCCTCCGCTGATGCGAATCGTCCTCGTCGGGCCGCCCGGTGCCGGCAAGGGAACGCAGGCTGCGTACCTTGCCAAGAACCTGTCGATTCCACAGATCTCCACGGGCGACCTCTTCCGCGCCAACATCAGCCAGGGCACCGACCTTGGCAAGCAGGCCCGCGCCTACATGGACGCGGGGCAGCTGGTGCCGGACGAGGTCACCATCGGGATGGCCAAGGACCGCATGTCCCAGCCGGACGCCGTGAACGGCTTCCTGCTGGACGGCTTCCCGCGCAACGTGGGGCAGGCCGAGGCACTGGACGCCATGCTCAAGGAGCAGGGCACCAAGCTGGACGCGGTCCTGGACCTGGAGGTCCCCGAGGACGAGGTGGTCAAGCGCATCGCCGGCCGCCGCATCTGCCGGAACGACGGCTCGCACGTCTTCCACGTGACGTACAACCAGCCGAAGACCGAGGGTGTCTGCGACACCTGCGGCGGCGAGCTGTACCAGCGGGACGACGACACCGAGGAGACGGTCCGGACCCGGCTGGAGGTCTACCACACCCAGACCGAGCCGATCATCGACTACTACCGGGCCCAGGGCCTGGTGGTCACGATCTCCGCGCTCGGCAAGGTCATGGACGTGACCGAGCGGGCGATGGAAGCCCTCAAGAAGTCCGCCGAGGACTGAGGAACACCCTGTAATACCTGTGCAGACGGCCGCGGCGTCCTTGGGCGCCGCGGCCGACTGTTTGCGCCGTATCGTGGAGTACGCCGCACCCCGTCCCCCTTCGATGCAGAGAGGCGCCGCGCAATGGTGCAGATCAAGACCCCCGAGCAGATCGCGAAGATGCGTGAGGCGGGGCTGGTGGTCGCTGCCATTCATGCGGCCACGCGGGAAGCGGCGGTGCCCGGCGCCACCACCCAGGACCTGGACCAGGTCGCACGCAAGGTGATCGCCGACCACGGGGCGAAGTCGAACTTCCTCGGGTACGGAGGATTCCCGGCGACCATCTGCACCTCGGTCAACGAGGTCGTCGTGCACGGCATCCCGGACGACAAGACCGTCCTGAAGGACGGCGACATCATCTCCATCGACGCCGGCGCGATCGTGGACGGCTGGCACGGCGACGCCGCGTACACGGCCTTCGTCGGAACCGGTCACGCTCCGGAGCTCATCGAGCTCTCCCGGGTGACCGAGGAGTCCATGTGGGCCGGGATCGCCGCAATGAAGGTGAACAACCGGCTCGTCGACATCTCGAAGGCGATCGAGTCGTACATCCGCCGCCAGCCGCGTCCGGCCACCGGCAAGTACGGGATCATCGAGGACTACGGCGGCCACGGCATCGGCACCGAGATGCACATGGACCCGCACCTGCTGAACTACGTCGCGCGCAAGCGCGGCAAGGGCATCAAGCTGGTCCCCGGTCTCTGCCTGGCCATCGAGCCGATGGTCTCGCTCGGTACGCCGCAGACCGAGGTGCTGAAGGACGACTGGACGGTCATCACGACCGACGGCACCTGGTCCTCGCACTGGGAGCACTCGATCGCCCTCACCGAGCAGGGCCCCCTGGTCCTGACGGCTCCCGACTGCGGCCGCGCCAAGCTGGCCGAGTACGGAATCCAGGCGGCGCCCGACCCGCTGGGCTGAGGCACGCCGAACCCCGCCCCCGCCGGTTCCGTGCCGGTGCGGCCGCCCGTCCTGTTCGCTCCGCCGAACGGCGGCGGTCGCGCGAGGACTGGGGCCCGAAATCGGGTCTAAGGATCTCCTGGGGTGGGCAAACTTGACGGATTCGTCTTTTGGGGTCCGCTGACGTAGACTGACTCGTCGGCTCTCGTGCGTCCGTGTGTCCGCATACGGAGCTGGGAGTCGATCAAGGTAGCCGATTCGAAAGGCGAAGCGTGGCCAAGAAGCAAGGTGCCATCGAAATTGAGGGCACCGTGATCGAGTCCCTCCCGAACGCCATGTTCAAGGTGGAACTCCAGAACGGTCACAAGGTCCTCGCGCACATCAGCGGCAAGATGCGGATGCACTACATCCGAATCCTCCCGGATGACCGGGTCGTGGTGGAGCTCTCTCCGTACGACCTGACGCGTGGCCGGATCGTCTACCGATACAAGTAGATCTTGCCCACACCCCGCCACGGCGGGGTGCTGGCACTGACCCGGAGAACCTGACATCCCATGAAGGTCAAGCCGAGCGTCAAGAAGATCTGCGACAAGTGCAAGGTGATCCGCCGTCACGGTCGGGTCATGGTCATCTGCGACAACCTGCGCCACAAGCAGCGCCAGGGCTGACGCACGACCCCCTGCATCTCGCAGCACTTCGCGCGACGCACGTAATACGTACATACGCAGTGCCCGTCCAAGCTTCGGCTGACGACACCTCCGGCGGGGGCCGGGGACCCGGACGTACCACCGCTTCCTCGCGGAAGTGGTCGGCGGCCGGGAGTGGTACTGCGGAAGACCCCCGAAATAACAACTGGAGCCATTGAATGGCACGCGTTTCAGGTGTTGACATCCCGCGCGAAAAGCGCGTGGAGGTTGCCCTCACCTACGTCTTCGGTATCGGGCGCACCCGGTCCAAGGAGATCCTCGCCACCACGGGTGTGAACCCGAACACGCGCGTTCGCGACCTGGCCGAAGAGGACCTGGTCAAGATCCGCGAGTACGTGGACGCCAACCTCCGCACCGAGGGTGACCTCCGTCGCGAGATTCAGGCCGACATCCGCCGCAAGGTCGAGATCGGCTGCTACCAGGGTCTGCGTCACCGCCGCGGCCTGCCGGTCCACGGCCAGCGCACCAGCACGAACGCTCGTACCCGCAAGGGCCCGCGTCGCGCGATCGCCGGCAAGAAGAAGCCGGGCAAGAAGTAGTCCTCAGCGGACGCACTGTGGCAGTCCGGATCCCCGGGCCGTCGCAGCATCCAGCGGTCTTCGCTGTAGGACCGATCACCTCCCCTCTCCATCTGGAGTACAGACATGCCCCCCAAGGGACGTCAGGGCGCAGCCAAGAAGGTGCGTCGCAAGGAAAAGAAGAACGTTGCTCACGGCCACGCGCACATCAAGAGCACGTTCAACAACACGATCGTCTCGATCACGGACCCCTCGGGCAACGTGATCTCCTGGGCCTCCGCCGGCCACGTCGGCTTCAAGGGCTCGCGCAAGTCCACCCCCTTCGCCGCGCAGATGGCCGCCGAGTCGGCCGCCCGCCGCGCGCAGGAGCACGGCATGCGCAAGGTCGACGTCTTCGTGAAGGGTCCGGGCTCCGGCCGCGAGACCGCGATCCGCTCCCTCCAGGCCACCGGCCTCGAGGTCGGTTCGATCCAGGACGTCACCCCCACTCCGCACAACGGATGCCGGCCGCCCAAGCGCCGTCGCGTCTGACGCTCTGAAGCAACGGAGACAACTGGAAAATGGCGCGATACACCGGGGCCGACTGCAAGCGTTGCCGTCGTGAGAAGCAGAAGCTGTTCCTTAAGGGCAGCAAGTGCGAGAGCGCGAAGTGCCCGATCGAGATCCGTCCTTACCCCCCGGGTGAGCACGGACGCGGGCGCACCAAGGACAGTGAGTACCTTCTTCAGCTTCGTGAGAAGCAGAAGTGCTCGCGGATCTACGGTGTCCTTGAAAAGCAGTTCGTGAACTACTACAAGGAAGCGAACCAGAAGACCGGCAAGACCGGTGAGAACCTTCTGCGCATCCTTGAGACCCGCCTCGACAACGTGGTCTACCGGGCCGGCTTCGCCAAGTCCCGCGACCACGCCCGTCAGCTGGTGCGTCACGGACACATCGCCGTGAACGGCACGAAGACCGACATTCCGTCGGCCCGCGTCGCCGCGAACGACGTCATCGAGGTCCGCACGAAGTCCAAGGCCCTAACCCCCTTCCAGGTGGCCCAGGCCGAGGCCGGCGAGCGCACCGTTCCGGCGTGGCTCGAAGCCGTGCCGTCGACGCTGCGGATCCTCGTGCACTCCCTGCCCGAGCGCCAGGTGATCGACACCCAGGTGCAGGAGCAGTTGATCGTCGAGCTCTACTCCAAGTAGGAGAGCTCGCGGGTCCGGGCGGTACGGCTCTTTCGGGTCGTGCCGCCCGTACCCTTGTCAGTATCTGGGGGCGTCAAATAGTGGGCGCCCACGACTGAAGGACCACAGCATGCTTATCGCTCAGCGTCCGTCGCTGACCGAAGAGGTCGTCGACGAGTTCCGCTCCCGGTTCGTGATCGAGCCGCTGGAGCCGGGCTTCGGCTACACCCTCGGTAACTCTCTCCGCCGCACGCTCCTCTCCTCGATCCCGGGCGCCGCTGTCACCAGCATCCGGATCGACGGTGTCCTGCACGAGTTCACCACCGTGCCGGGCGTCAAGGAGGACGTCACCGACCTCATCCTCAACATCAAGCAGCTGGTCGTCTCCTCGGAGCACGACGAGCCGGTCGTGATGTACCTGCGCAAGCAGGGTCCCGGCCTGGTCACCGCTGCTGACATCGCCCCGCCGGCCGGCGTCGAGGTCCACAACCCGGACCTGGTCCTCGCCACGCTGAACGGCAAGGGCAAGCTGGAGATGGAGCTGACCGTCGAGCGCGGTCGCGGCTACGTCTCCGCCGTCCAGAACAAGCAGGCGGGCCAGGAGATCGGCCGTATCCCGGTCGACTCCATCTACTCGCCGGTGCTCAAGGTCACGTACAAGGTCGAGGCGACCCGTGTCGAGCAGCGCACCGACTTCGACAAGCTGATCGTCGACGTCGAGACCAAGCAGGCCATGCGTCCCCGTGACGCCATGGCGTCGGCCGGTAAGACCCTGGTCGAGCTGTTCGGTCTGGCGCGCGAGCTCAACATCGACGCCGAGGGCATCGACATGGGCCCGTCCCCGACGGACGCCGCTCTCGCTGCCGACCTGGCGCTGCCGATCGAGGAGCTGGAGCTCACGGTCCGCTCGTACAACTGCCTCAAGCGCGAGGGCATCCACTCCGTGGGTGAGCTCGTGGCGCGTTCCGAGGCCGACCTGCTCGACATCCGCAACTTCGGTGCGAAGTCGATCGACGAGGTCAAGGCGAAGCTGGCCGGCATGGGCCTGGCGCTCAAGGACAGCCCGCCCGGATTCGACCCGACCGCCGCCGCCGACGCCTTCGGCGCCGACGACGACGCGGACGCGGGCTTCGTCGAGACCGAGCAGTACTAGTACGCCTCCGGCCGGGGCGTCCGGGTTTCCCGGGCACCCCGGACCGGGGTGAGGGCTCTGCCCTCGGACGCCGGACGGGCCCGACGGGTCTGTCCGGCCCATGATCTTCCGTGAGGCGGCCGCTTCACGGGAACTGACACCGGTACCTGATACGGCCGGTGCAGCACACAAGGAGAAACACCATGCCGCGTCCCGCAAAGGGTGCCCGTCTGGGCGGCAGCGCCGCGCACGAGCGTCTGCTTCTCGCGAACCTCGCGAAGTCGCTGTTCGAGCACGGCCGCATCACGACGACCGAGGCCAAGGCCCGCCGCCTGCGTCCGGTCGCCGAGCGTCTGATCACCAAGGCGAAGAAGGGCGACATCCACAACCGTCGCCTGGTGCTCGCGACGATCACGGACAAGAGCATCGTGCACACGCTCTTCACCGAGATCGCCCCGCGCTACGAGAACCGCCCCGGTGGTTACACCCGCATCACCAAGATCGGCAACCGTCGTGGCGACAACGCCCCGATGGCCGTCATCGAGCTGGTCGAGGCGCTGACCGTGGCGCAGCAGGCCACCGGTGAGGCCGAGGCCGCGACGAAGCGTGCGGTCAAGGAAGACTCCCTCAAGAAGGACGAGGCCCCGGCCGAGTCCGTCGAGGACGCCGCTCCGGCGGAGGAGTCCAAGGACGCCTGAGCGTTCTGAGACCACTGGACGGGCCCGCATCACCCTTCGGGGCGGTGCGGGCCCGTTCCGTATGTTCAGGCTTGAGAGGATCGTTGGGTGAGTGACGAAGTGGAGCCCGGACACGTACGGGTGCGGCTGGACCTTGCGTACGACGGCAAGGATTTCTCCGGCTGGGCGAAGCAGACGGCCAGGCGGACCGTGCAGGGGGAGATCGAGGACGCGCTGCGGACCGTGACCCGGTCCTCGCGTACGTACGACCTGACG
Organism: Streptomyces sp. NPDC058231; assembly: GCF_042882275.1. NCBI lineage: Bacteria > Bacillati > Actinomycetota > Actinomycetes > Kitasatosporales > Streptomycetaceae > Streptomyces > Streptomyces sp. NPDC058231. The sequence goes on from NZ_JBHVWN010000015.1 coordinate 36,610, forward strand.
GTCGCCGGCCGGACGGACGCCGGGGTGCACGCCCGCGGTCAGGTCGCGCACGTCGACCTGCCGGCCGGGGTGTGGGCCGAGCACGGCGAGTTGCTGCTGCGGCGGATGGCGGGGCGGATGGCGCCCGACGTACGGATCTGGAAGGTGGCCGAGGCCCCGCCGGGGTTCAACGCCCGTTTCTCCGCGCTGTGGCGGCGCTACGCGTACCGGGTATCCGACCGCCCCGGTGGTGCCGATCCGCTGACCCGGGGCCATGTGCTGTGGCACGACCGTCCGCTGGACGTGGAGGCGATGAACGCGGCGGCCGCGCGCATGCTCGGGGAACACGACTTCGCCGCGTACTGCAAGAAGCGCGAGGGTGCGACGACCATCCGTACGCTGCAGAAGCTGAGTTGGGAGCGGGACGCGGTGTCCGGAGTGGTCACGGGGACCGTGCAGGCCGACGCGTTCTGCCACAACATGGTGCGCGCGCTGGTGGGAGCGATGCTGTTCGTGGGCGACGGGCGCCGCCCCGATCCGTGGCCGGCCGAGGTACTGGCCGCCGGGGTCCGGGATCCGGGCGTGCACGTGGTGCGGCCGCACGGGCTGACGCTGGAGGAAGTCGCCTATCCCGCCGACGGGTTGCTCGCGGCGCGGAACAAGGAGGCCCGCAACGTGCGGTCGCTGCCGGGCGGCGGTTGCTGCTAGTGCTGTGACCGGAGCCGGGCGTTCGCGGGGTGCCGGGGGCGGCGCCGCACGCGCCGCCGCCCCCGGCGCCGGTCAGCCGGTGGACGCGGTCGCCGCCGCGGAGGCCTGGACCTCGCCGCGGTGGCGGATCTGACGGAACGTGAAGTTCGTCAGGTCGTCGCCGACCGTGAAGACGTCCCTGTCCGCCTTGGTGACGTTCTTGCCGCTCGTGAAGCCCCCGACGGTGAAGTAGGCGTAGCGGCCGTACGAGTTGGCGGTGCGGCGGCAGATCGCTCCGGCACGGCAGAACGTCGGTACGCCCGAGCCGCTCAGCGACGCCAGACCGCCGGACGCCTGCTGGGCCGCCTTCTTCGCCTGCGCCTCGGTGTCGAAGACCGCGATGCCGACCGTGACGGCCACCCCGGCCCTGCTGTACGTGGCGCGGATGACCTGGCCGCACCCGTTGTTCGTGAGGATCGAGCCGAGTGCGCCCTGGGTGGTGGCGGCGCAGCTGGTGGTGTGGTGCGTGGCGCCCTTGGCGTAGGCGCGGTCGCCCATCGTCAGCTTCTTGCCGGGGTAGAAGGAGTCGACGGTGATCGGCGCCCGGTCCTTCTTCACATCCGATATGTAGTCCTTCGGGTCCGGCGGGGGCGGGGGCGCCACCGTGGAGAAGGACGGCGCGGGCTCGGCCGAGTCGGTCGGCAGATCGGCGGGCCCCGGCAGGTCACCGGTGTTCCTGTCCGAGCCGGTGGAGCCGCTGTCGTGGTTGGTCGTGATCACGGCTGTGGCGACGATCGCCGCGACCGCGGCGGTGGCGAGCGCGCCGCCGCCGATCAGCAGCCATTTCTTGCGGCGGCTCCGCGCGGCGGATTCTTCGGCCAGCGCTGCCCAGTCCGGAGTGTGGTTGCCTCCGGGCCCCCAGGAGGGCCCCCCTTGCCCAAAGCTCATGCGGCGAATCCTAGAGGAGACGTAAACCGGTTGGGCCAGGGCTTCGCGGGCCGTGACAATGCTGTGTATGGGACATCTTGAAGCGGGCCACCTGGAGTACTACCTACCGGACGGGCGGGTGCTGCTCGGCGATGCTTCGTTCCGGGTCGCGGACGGGGCCGTGGTCGCCCTCGTGGGGGCGAACGGCGCCGGGAAGACGACGTTGCTGCGGCTGCTGTCCGGGGAGCTCCAGCCGCACGGCGGCACGGTGTCGGTCAGCGGCGGGCTGGGCGTGATGCCGCAGTTCGTGGGCTCGGTGCGGGACGACCGTACGGTCCGGGACCTGCTCGTCTCCGTCGCCCAGCCGCGCATCCGGGAGGCGGCGCGGGAGGTCGACAGGGCCGAGCAGCTGATCCTCACCGTCGACGACGAGGCCGCGCAGATGGCGTACGCGCAGGCGCTGAGCGACTGGGCGGAGGCCCGCGGGTACGAGGCCGAGACCGTCTGGGACATGTGCACCATGGCGGCGCTCGGGGTGCCGTACGAGAAGGCGCAGTGGCGCGAGGTGCGCACGCTCAGCGGTGGTGAGCAGAAGCGGCTGGTGCTGGAGGCGCTGCTGCGCGGTCCCGACGAGGTGCTGCTGCTCGACGAGCCGGACAACTATCTCGACGTCCCCGGCAAGCGGTGGCTGGAAGGGAAGCTGAAGGAGACCCGTAAGACGGTCCTCTTCGTCTCGCACGACCGGGAGCTGCTCTCCCGGGCCGCCGAGAAGATCGTCAGTGTGGAGCCCAGCCCGGCGGGCAGCGACGTGTGGGTGCACGGCGCCGGTTTCGACACGTATCACCAGGCGCGCAAGGACCGGTTCGCCCGGTTCGAGGAGCTGCTGCGGCGCTGGGAGGAGGAGCACGCCCGGCTGAAGGCGCTGGTCCACCGGCTGCGGCAGCAGGCGGCGATCAGCCCCGACATGGCGTCGCGGTACCGGGCCATGCAGACCCGCTTCAAGAAGTTCGAGGACGCGGGTCCGCCGCCGGAGCCGCCGCGCGAGCAGGACATCAAGATGCGGCTGCGCGGTGGCCGGACCGGGGTGCGGGCGGTGACCTGCAAGGGGCTGGAGCTGACCGGCCTGATGAAACCGTTCGACCTGGAGATCTACTACGGGGAGCGGGTCGCCGTGCTCGGCTCGAACGGGTCCGGCAAGTCGCACTTCCTGCGGCTGCTCGCCGGGGAGCCGGTGGCGCACACGGGGGAGTGGAAGCTGGGCGCGCGGGTCGTGCCCGGCCACTTCGCGCAGACGCACGCCCATCCGGAGCTGATGGGGCACACGCTCGTCGAGATCCTGTGGACGGAGCACGCGAAGGACCGGGGCGGGGCGATGTCCGTACTGCGCCGCTACGAGCTGGAGCGCCAGGGCGACCAGCCTTTCGAGAAGCTGTCCGGCGGGCAGCAGGCACGGTTCCAGATCCTGCTGCTGGAGCTGGCGGGGACCACCGCGCTGCTGCTGGACGAGCCGACGGACAACCTGGACCTGGAGTCGGCGGAGGCGCTGCAGGACGGTCTCGAGGCGTACGACGGAACTGTGATGGCCGTCACGCACGACCGCTGGTTCGCAAAGTCGTTCGACCGCTATCTGGTGTTCGGGTCGGACGGGGTGGTGCGGGAGACCGCGGAGCCGGTGTGGGACGAGCGACGGGTGGAGCGGGCGCGGTAGGGCCGGCGCGTTTTGACCCGTCCCGGGCGGGGCGGGTACTGTCGGGGTTTGTTATACGTATCGGCTTCGTCGTTCTCACGCGAAGAGCCCTTACGTAGGTTCTCTGGAGCAGTTACCAGTGGCTCGCATACGGACAGCGTTCCCGGCATTGTGAGCCCCAGCTGCATGATCGCTTCAGGGGTGCCATGTGTCTGGACCTCATCCACTGAAGAAGCGAAGGCTACGAAGTGCGTACGTACAGCCCCAAGCCCGGCGATGTCACTCGCCAGTGGCACATCATCGACGCCGAGGACATCGTCCTGGGTCGTCTGGCCACCACGGCTGCGAACCTCCTCCGAGGCAAGCACAAGGCGATTTACGCCCCCCACATGGACATGGGCGACTTCGTCATCATCATCAACGCCGAGAAGGTTCACCTCTCCGGCAACAAGAAGACCCAGAAGATGGCGTACCGCCACTCCGGGTTCCCGGGTGGTCTGCGCTCCGTGCGTTACGACGAGCTGCTCTCCAAGAACCCGGAGAAGGCCGTCGAGAAGGCCATCAAGGGCATGATCCCCAAGAACACCCTGGGCCGTCAGATGCTCTCGAAGCTCAAGGTCTACGCGGGCGACCAGCACCCGCACGCTGCGCAGCAGCCTGTCCCGTTCGAGATCACCCAGGTCGCGCAGTAGTTCCGGCCTCCCCCTAAGACATAAAGAAAGATCTGAGGAGAATCGTGGCCGAGACCACTGTTGAGAACCCCATCGAGGGCACCGAGGGCGAAGAGGTCTTCGCCGAGGTGACGACCTTCGAGTCCGAGGTTCCCGTCGAGGGCGAGTACACCAGCGAGTCGCTGGCGTCCCGCTTCGGCGACCCGCAGCCCGCCGCCGGCCTTGGCCGTCGCAAGAACGCCATCGCCCGTGTCCGGATCGTTCCGGGCACCGGCAAGTGGAAGATCAACGGTCGCACCCTTGAGGACTACTTCCCCAACAAGGTGCACCAGCAGGAAGTCAACGAGCCCTTCAAGGTGCTCGAGCTCGACAACCGCTACGACGTCATCGCCCGCATCTCGGGTGGCGGCGTCTCGGGTCAGGCCGGTGCCCTGCGCCTCGGTGTCGCCCGTGCGCTGAACGAGGCGGACGTGGACAACAACCGCGCCCCGCTGAAGAAGGCCGGCTTCCTCTCCCGCGACGACCGTGCGGTCGAGCGCAAGAAGGCCGGTCTCAAGAAGGCCCGTAAGGCCCCGCAGTACAGCAAGCGCTAATCCGCCTGCTCATCTGCTTTATACGTTCGCCCCGGCGGCACTCCTTGTGCCCCCGGGGCGTTCGTCTATTGACGCCTGCGGGCGTATAACGGCATGAGACGTTAATAGGCCCGCCATGCCCGGCATGGCTTTCTGCGCTGCCTCGCGCCGGCCTGTCTGCCAGGCCTGTCTGACTTGTTTGGTTTTTGCGGTTCGGTTTCGGAGCATTTTCGGAGGACACCAGTGGGACGACTCTTCGGCACGGACGGTGTGCGCGGCGTCGCCAACGCGGATCTGACGGCCGAGCTCGCGCTCGGTCTGTCGGTCGCTGCGGCGCATGTACTCGCCGAGGCGGGCAGCTTCGACGGGCATCGGCCGACAGCCGTGGTGGGTCGTGACCCACGTGCCTCAGGGGAGTTCCTGGAGGCCGCCGTCGTGGCCGGTCTGGCGAGCGCGGGCGTGGACGTCCTGCGCGTCGGTGTGTTGCCCACCCCGGCGGTGGCGCACCTCACCGGCGTGCTGGGCGCCGACCTCGGCGTGATGCTCTCCGCCAGCCACAACGCCATGCCGGACAACGGCATCAAGTTCTTCGCCCGCGGGGGGCACAAGCTCGCCGACGAGCTGGAGGACCGGATCGAGACGGTCTACGAGCAGCACCGCACCGGTGAGCCGTGGACGCGCCCGACCGGCGACGGCGTGGGACGGGTCACGGAGTACGCAGAGGGCTTCGACCGGTACGTCGCCCACCTCGTCGCGGTGCTGCCGAACCGGCTCGACGGGCTGCGGGTCGTCCTCGACGAGGCGCACGGCGCGGCCTCCCGGGTCTCGCCCGAGGCCTTCGCACGGGCCGGCGCCGAGGTGATCACGATCGGTGCCGATCCGGACGGCCTGAACATCAACGACGGCTGCGGCTCCACCCATCTGGCCCTGCTCAAGGCCGCCGTCGTCGAGCACGGCGCCGACTTCGGCGTCGCGCACGACGGGGACGCCGACCGCTGCCTCGCCGTGGACGCCTCGGGCGAGGAGGTCGACGGCGATCAGATCCTGGCCGTGCTGGCGCTCGCCATGCGTGAGGCCGGGCAGCTGCGCAAGGACACCGTGGTCGGCACCGTCATGTCGAACCTCGGCTTCAAGATCGCCATGGAGCGGGAGGGCATCAACCTCGTCCAGACCGCCGTCGGCGACCGGTACGTACTGGAGTCGATGAAGAACGAGGGGTACGCGCTCGGCGGCGAGCAGTCCGGCCACGTCATCGTCCTCGACCACGCCACGACCGGCGACGGCACGCTGACCGGCCTGCTGCTGGCGGCCCGGGTCGTCGCCACCGGCCGTACCCTCGCCGACCTGGCGGGTGTCATGCAGCGGCTCCCGCAGATCCTGATCAACGTCCCGGACGTCGACAAGTCCCGGGTCACCTCCTCCCCGGAGCTGGCCGCCGCGGTCGAGGACGCCGAGCGCGAGCTGGGTGACACCGGGCGCGTACTGCTCCGTCAGTCGGGCACCGAGCCGCTGGTACGGGTCATGGTCGAGGCGGCTGACATCGAGCAGGCACGGTCGGTGGCCGGCCGGCTGGCCGACGCGGTGAAGTCCGCGCTGGGGTAGCGCGTCACCCGGCTGTTCCCGGTCGCCGGGCGGGTCCGATGGCTGGTGCGCATCGGGTCCGTCCGGCGTTCCGTCCCTCGGAGCGGCCGCGTCATGCCGACCGGATCCGGCGGAGATGCAGCGCCCACAGCGCCTTCTGGAGCAGCAGCGTCAGCGTCCCCGCGAGCACGATCCCCCCGAGGTTCGCCATCAGCTGGCCCGCCGAGCCCAGGGTCTGCGAGAGGTCCTGATAGCTGAAGGCCACCGCCGCGTTGGCGGCCGCGGGCACCGTCGTCACCGAGATCGCGACGCCGATCAGCGCCCCCGACTTCGCCGAGGTCAGGGAGAGCGTCCCGGCGATGCCCGCCAGCAGTGCCACCACCAGCGACATCCAGTCCGGCTGCCAGATGAACGACGTGTTCGGTCGGTCCGCCTCGATCATGGCGGCAGTGAACAGCCCGAGTCCGTTCATCAGCCAGGCGAACCCGGCGGTCACCACCATGGCGACGGCGAAGCCGCCGATCAGCGTCCACAGCGAGCGCCATACCAGGCGCGGGGCGCGCCGCACCAGCGCGGTGGAGATGCCGGCCAGCGGACCGAACTCGGGGCCCACCGCCATCGCGCCCACGATCAGCACCGCGTTGTCGAGCATCACACCGCAGGCGGCGAGCATCGTGGCCACCGAGAGGAACGCCAGATACGTGGCGCTGAACGTCGACTCCTCGTGGGTGGCGTCCGCCAGCTTCTCCCACAGCACCGCGTCCACGCCCTCGCCCGGTGCCTCCTTCTCGGCCCGGTCGGCATGCGCGGAGAGCGTCAGCTCCGTGTCCTCCATGGCGATCGCACCGGACCGGTCGATGCCGAGCCCGCGCAGCGCGGCGATCACCTCGTCGACCGCCTCGCGGGCCACGTCGCACGTCACCACGTCGCCTGCGGGATCGAGCGCCGCGCCGGGCATCAGCACCAGATGCGTGGCGCCGACGGAACGCTCGACGAGACGCACCACCTCGTCCGTACGGCCGGTGGGCACGATCAGACGCAGGTGCAGCACGCGGACTCCCGTGGGGTCGCCGACTCAGAGCTTGCGCAGGGACAGCCGCTGGACCTTGTGATCCGGCCCCTTGCGCAGTACCAGGGTGGCACGACCCCTGGTCGGTGCCACGTTCTCCAGCAGATTCGGCTTGTTGATGGTCCGCCACATGGTGCGCGCGTACTCCATGGCCTCCGCCTCGGAGACCTGCGTGTACTTGCGGAAGTACGAGAACGGGTTCTGGAACGCGGTCTCGCGCAGTGCGCGGAAGCGGTTGAGGTACCAGGTCTCGATGTCCTCGGCGCGCGCGTCCACGTACACGCTGAAGTCGAAGTAGTCGGCGAGACCGACCCTGGTGCGGCCGTCCTTGCCGGGCAGCGCGGGCTGCAGCACGTTGAGACCCTCGACGATCAGGATGTCGGGGCGGCGCACGGTGAGCCGCTCGCCCGGCACGATGTCGTAGATCAGGTGCGAGTAGACCGGCGCCGTCACCTCGTCCTTGCCGGCCTTGATGTCGGCGACGAAACGGGTCAGGGCGCGCCGGTCGTACGACTCCGGGAACCCCTTGCGCGACATCAGTCCGCGCGCCTGGAGCTCCTTCATCGGCAGCAGGAACCCGTCCGTGGTGACGAGCTCCACCCGAGGGTGTTCCGGCCAGCGGGCCAGCAGCGCCTGGAGGATGCGGGCGCTGGTCGACTTGCCGACCGCGACACTGCCCGCGACCCCTATGACGAACGGGGTGCCGCGCTGCTCGCCGTGGCCGTTGCCCGCGTCCCCGAGGAAGGTGTTGAGGGCGCCGCGCAGGCCGGAGGTGGCCTGGACGTAGAGGTTCAGGAGCCGGGAGAGCGGCAGGTAGACGTCGCGCACCTCGTCGAGGTCGATGACGTCGCCGAGCCCGCGCAACTGCTCCACCTCGGCGGCGGTCAGCGGCAGCGGGGTCTTGTCGCGCAGGGCGCTCCATTCGGCACGGGAGAGGTCGACGTAAGGCGTCGAAGCGTGCTCGGCGCGTCGGTGGGTGCTCCGTGGCGGCGAAGTGATCACGGGTTCATTGTCCCGGGAGTTCCGAGGGAGTGGGGGGTGGGGTCGGTCACGTGGGGTGCGGTTCCCGGGGCGGCGCGGGAGAAGCCGGTGTCCGCCCCCCTGTGGCGGACACCGGCCGGTCACTCCCCCTTAGAGGGTCAGGGCCGTGCGGTCAGGGCTTCTGGCCCTTCGCGTCGACGACGGCGGCCATGACCCGTGCCTCGCTGTTGAGGACATCCCCGGCCTTGTACGTCCCGGGTGGGCCGGCGGTGAAGGGACTCTTCACCTCGTAGTCCTCGGCGGCCACGAAGCGCAGGCCCGCGTAGCTGTAGTCGCGCGGGTTGATGAGGATCTCGCGCTGCTCGTGCGAGCCGTCCTCCTTCCGGGTGATGGCGATGGCCTCGCGCCCGGCGGCGTCCTTCACCAGGTGGTCGGTGACACGGACGCCGGGGACGGTGGCCAGCGCGCGGTAGATCCGGGCGAGAGCGTCCGGTGCGATCGGGTACGCCTCGACCATCAGGCCCATCGCACGGAAGGTGTGCTGCGCCTCGGCCTCGGGAGGGCTCTCGGCGGTGTGGCCCGTCGGATAGAACGAGCGGACCTTCTTCAACAGCTGCGCCGGGTCGTCGGGCAGCTTCTCCGCGGCCCGGTAGACCTGCTGGGACGTGCGGTAGTCGTCGTCCTTGCCGTTCTTCGCCGCGGCGGAGTTGTCGTACGGGACCCAGGAATCGGGGTCGTACGTCACCTTCACCCTGGCGCCGGAGGCCCCCGTGGGGTCCGGCGCGGCGATCTTGGTCCTTGTGTAGATACACAGGTA
>NZ_JBHVWN010000015.1:45590-141912 GCF_042882275.1 Streptomyces sp. NPDC058231
TTGTTCGCCGGGGGTTTGTGTTGGTCCGGCACGCTGTATGGGGGTTCGTAGTATACCTCCCCCCTCGGGCCGCCCCCCCCGTGGGCCCCCCCCGCGGCGATCTTCGTCCTGGTGTAGATCCACTGGTCGGGGCGCGGTTCGGCCGGGGCCTCCTGCTTCTCCAGCGCGTCCGCCGCCCGGTTCAGGACCTCGGCCGGGCTGTGCAGGCTCAGGGGGCTCGCCGCGGTGGCACCGTGGGACGAGCCGGGCCCGCCGCCGATCTGTGTGGTCAGCAGGGCAGCGGCGGTGATCGCCGCGGCCGCGCCGATCGAGGCGACCCGCCAGTCGGCGCGCAGCCGGAGGCCGCGGCGGCCGCCCGCCACGGCATCGGTGAGCCGCTGCCTGCCGGGAGCGAGCGCGGCACGGTCGGGAACGGGAGCGTCGGCGCGCATCTCGCGCAGCTGGGTCATGTCGTCCATGACGGGCTCGCCTCCATGACGTCGGACGTGAATGCGGGGTCGGTGTCGAGCGCCTCACGGACCTTGCGGCGGGCGCGGTTGAGGCGGGACCGTACGGTGCCGACCGGGATGCGCAGCGCCTGCGCGACCTCCTCGTACCCGAGGTCGGCCCAGGCGACGAGCAGCAGCACGTGCCGGTCGCCGGGGGAGAGTGCGGCGAGCGCTCCGGCCAGCGGCGCCCGGGCGGCTATCCGGGTGTCGGACCGGTCGCTCCAGGAGGCGGCGACGGTGTCCACCCCGGTGCGGGCCAGGGCGCGCAGGCTCCGCTCCTCGCCGCGCCGCTGCTTGCCGATGAGGTTCGCCGCGATGCCGTACAGCCAGGGCCGCGCGTTGCGGCGGGCGGCGTCGTAGCGGCGCCTGGAACGGAAGGCGATGAGGAACGTCTCCGCCGTGATGTCGTCCGCCGCGCCCTCCCCGAGGCGGCGGGCGACGTACCGGTGGATGTCGGGAGCGTGGCGGTCGTAGAGCCCGGCGAAGATCTCGGGCTGTTCCAGCGACTGGGTGACGATCCCGGCGTCGTCGTCGTGCGCGTCGCAGGGCCGTCCGGTCGGGGCGCCGGGTGCGGGGCCGGGTGCGGGGCCGGCCGGTGGCTCGGGCAGGGGTCCAGCCGGGGGTCCGGCCACAGTGGCTCCTCGGGTTCGTTCGGTGAACGTGTCACCCCTTGTTACCCGCAGGGGGCGAAAGGGTTCACGGGGCCCCCGGAGGAACGGCGAAGAGCCCGCTCCGACGCCACGGCACGCAGGCTCGTGGTGTCGGAGCGGGCTCCTGGCGCCCGCGGCGGTCCGCTCAGGCCGCGACCTTCGCCGTCAGCTCCTGCCGGGCCCGGGCCGCGGCGCCGACCGGCACCGCGTCGCCGGCCAGGGCTGCCCTGACCAGCCGGACCGGGTGGCCGCTGACCGGCGGGTCGGCGGCCAGCGACGTCAGGATGAGGGGTTCCAGCAGCGGCCAGGCACGGCTGACCCCGCCACCGATCACCACCGTGGTGATGTCCACGACGCCCGCCGTCATCACGATCGCCTGGGCGATCCCGGCACCGGCGGCCTCGTACACCGCGAGGGCGTCCTGGTCACCGTGGCCGGCGGCCTGCGCGACCTCGCGGGCGGTCAGCCGGCGGCCGGTGCGGTCCGCGTAACGGGCGCCGATGGAACGGCCGGAGGCCAAGGTCTCCAGGTGGCCCCGGCCGCCGCACGAGCAGAGCAGATCACCGAAGCCGGGAATGTGCCCGATCTCGCCGGCCGCGCCGTGCGGCCCGGCGAACAGTGCGCCGCCGGTCCACAGCGCACCGCCGACCCCGGTGCCCAGCGTCATCCCGAGGACGTCCGACTCGCCGCGCACGGCGCCGCCGGACGCCTCCCCGTAGAGGAAGGCGTTGACGTCGTTGTCCAGGAACGCCGGGACACCCAGCGCCTCCTGCACGGCGTCCGTCACCGCGAAGCCGGCCCAGCCGGTGAAGGAGTCGCTGGCCACCAGGATGCGGCCGGTGGCGGAGTCCACCACGCCGGCCGCGCCGACCCCGCAACCGGCGAGCCGGCCGGGGGTGCGCTCCAGCAGCGGGGCCAGCGCTCCCAGGGCGGCGCCGATCATGGCCCGGCCGCCGTCGGCCGCCGGGGTCGCCACCTCGGCGCGGTCCAGCACGGTCAGGTCCTCGGCGCAGACGACCACCTGGGTCGTGGTGCCGCCGATGTCCACTCCGGCGAAGAGCGTACGGTCACGGAAGCTCATACCTGGACCTCCGCCCGGCCGGCCGCGAGGGTGGCCAGACGTTCGGCTCTGCGGCCGCGCTGGATCACCGGGTCGGGTACCGGCACGGCGGCCAGCAGCCGGCGGGTGTAGTCGGTCTCCGGGTGCAGCAGGGTCGCGCCTGTGGGGCCCTGCTCCTCGATCCGGCCGGCCCGCATCACGACGACGCGCTGCGCGAAGTGCTGTACGACGGCCAGGTCGTGGGAGACGAAGAGGCAGGCGAAGCCCAGCTCGTGCTGGAGCTCGGAGATCACTTCGAGCACCGCCTCCTGCACGCTCACGTCGAGTGCGCTGGTGGGCTCGTCCGCGACCAGCAGCCGCGGCTCCAGGACCAGGGCTCGGGCCAGGCTGACCCGCTGACGCTGACCGCCGGACAGTTCCCGTGGGGCACGCCGGGCGAGTTCACGCGGCAGCCGGACCCGGTCGAGGACGTCGGCGACCTTGCTCTGGCGGTCCTTGGCGGAGAGCTCGCGGCGGTGCACCCTGAGCGGCTCGGCGATGCATTCGCCGACCGTCATCCGGGCGTCCAGCGAGGCCACCGGGTCCTGCAGGACCACGCCGATACCGGCCCGCAGCGCCCGGCGGGCCCGGGACCGGGTACGGCCCAGGTCGGTGCCGAACAGCGAGACGGTGCCGGAACTCGGCGGGATCAGACCGAGCGCGACCCGGGACGCGGTCGACTTCCCGGAGCCCGACTCGCCGACCAGGCCCAGGGTCTCCCCGGCGTGGACGGCGAGCGAGACCCCGTCCAGGGCTCGCACGGCGCCCTTACCGTGGCCGAACACCACGGAGATGTCGCGGAGTTCGACCACCGGCTCGGTGTCCGGGCGGGCGGCGACGGCCGGCGCGGCCGGCCCGCCCGCCTCGGCGACCGACAGCCGCGGCACCGCGGCCAGCAGCCGCTCGGTGTATTCGTGGGACGGGCGGAGCAGCACGTCCTCGACCGGCCCGGTCTCCACGATCTCGCCGTGGTACATCACGGCGACCCGGTCGGCGAAGTCCGCGACCACGCCCATGTTGTGGGTGACCAGCAGGACGCCGGTGCCGGTCTCGACGGCGAGCCGGCGCAGCAGGTCGAGGATCTCGGCCTGCACCGTGACGTCCAGCGCGGTGGTCGGCTCGTCGGCGATCAGCAGCGACGGTTCGTTGGCGATGGCCATGGCGATGACCACCCGCTGGCGCTGTCCGCCGGAGAGCTGGAAGGGGTAGGCGGTGGCCCGCCGCTCCGGCTCCGGGATGCCGACCTTGCGGAGGAGTTCGACGGCCTCGGCGGCCGCTTCCTTGGCGGACACCTTGCGGTGGTTGCGGATCACCTCGGCGATCTGCCTGCCGATCCGGGTCAGCGGGTCGAGCGCGGTGGCCGGCTCCTGGAACACCATGGAGACGGTCCGGCCGCGCAGCGCCGCCAGGTCGGTCTCACGGGCACCGACCATCTGGTGGCCGGCGATGGTGGCGCTTCCGGTGGCGCGGGCGTTGCCGGCCAGCAGGCCCATCGCGGCCAGCGCGATGGTGGACTTGCCGGAGCCCGACTCGCCGACCAGGGCGAGGGTCTCGCCCGGGCGGACGTGCAGGGAGACACCCCGGACGGCCGGCACCTCGCCGGTCTCGGTGGTGAAGACGACACCGAGGTCGTCGAGTTCGAGAATCGGCCCGGCCTGCGGGGCGGCGGGGCCCTGGGTGGCGGTCATCCGCGTCCCCTCACGTCGAATGCGTCGCGGAGTCCGTCCCCGATCGCGTTGAACGCCCACACCACCAGGATGATGGCCAGGCCCGGCGGCAGGATGAGCCACCAGTAGCCGGAATAGGCGGCGGTGAGTCCGGCCGAGAGCATGCCGCCCCAGTCGGTGGCCGGCGGCTGGACGCCCAGGCCCAGGTAGGAGACGTAGGCGACCAGCAGGATGGCGTCGGCGATCTGGAAGGTGGCCGCGACGATGATGGTCGAGACCGAGTTCGGCAGGATGTGCCGGGTGATCGCCCGGGCGTGCGTACCGCCGATGGCCCGCAGGGTCAGGACGTAGTCGCGGTTCTTCAGGGTCAGCGTCTCGGCCCTGATCAGCCGGGACGGCACCAGCCAGGAGACGAAGCCCAGGATGACGATCAGTCCGCTCAGTCCCGGGGTGGTGATGGCGGAGACCACCAGCAGGATGAAGAGCGCCGGGATGGCGATCCCCGCGTCCACGATCCGCATCATGAACGCGTCGACCCAGCCGCCCGCGTAGCCGGCGACGGCGCCCCACAGGGTGCCGATCACGGTGGCCAGGATGCCCGCGGCGAGGCCGACGATCAGCGACACCTTGCCGCCGTACATCAGCCGGCCCAGCTCGTCGTGGCCGACCGCGTCGGTGCCGAGCCAGTGCGAGCCGCTGGGCGCGAGGTTGACCTGCTGGAGCATCGTGTGGGTCTGGTCGGTGGAGTACACCAGCGGACCGGCGAAGCAGAGCAGGAAGAAGAAGACCACGACGCCGAGTCCGACCACGGCGAGCCGGTTGCGCAGGAAGCGCCGTACGGCGAGCCGGGAGCCGGACGCCGTGGCGGCGTCGGTGACCGTGCCGGGCACCTGGCCCGGCTGGATGACGGCGCTCATGCCCGGCCTGCCTTCACTCGGGGGTCGATGATCCGCTGGACGACGTCGGCGAGCAGCGTGCCGACCACCGTGGCGGTCGCGATGACGAGCACGCAGCCCAGCAGCACCGGGTAGTCGGAGGACTGCGCGGCGGTCCAGAAGAGCAGTCCCATACCGGGGTAGTTGAAGAGCTGCTCGACCACCAGGGCGCCGCCGAACAGCACCGGCACGTAGTAGCCGAGCATGGCGACCACCGGCGTCAGCGAGTTGCGGAACACGTGCCGCCACAGGATGGCGCGGGAGCGGGAACCGCCGGCCCGCGCCGTCCTGACGTAGTCCTCGGAGAGGTTCTCCAGGGTGGCCGCCCGCATGTAGCGGCTGAACACCGCGATCATCGAGGCGGCACCGGCGACCACCGGCAGCACCAGAGCCTGCGGTTCGGAGAACACCTGGGCGAGCGTGTCCCCCTGCGGAGCCTGGGACGGGAACCACGGCAGCGCCTGGCTGAACACCAGCACCAGGATCAGCCCGAGGAAGTACACGGGCGTGGAGTAGGCGATGAAGCTCAGCGTGGTGATGACGTAGTCGACCGGCTTGTTGCGCCGGACGGCCTGCCACATGCCCAGCGGGATGGCCAGCACGAGGCCGACGATCGCCGACAGGGCGGTGAGGAGCAGGGTCTTGGCCAGCCGCTCGGTGATGAGCTGGGAGACCGGCTCATTGAGGGTGTACGAGGTCCCGAGGTCGCCGTGCAGCAGCTGGTTCAGGTAGTAGAAGTACTGCACGGGAAGTGGCTTGTCGAGGCCCTGCTCGTGGTTGAAGGACGCGATCTGCTGCGCCGTGGCCTGCGGGCCGAGGATCCCGCGAGCGGGACCCCCGGGCAGGGCGTGCAGCAGACCGAATACCACGATCGTCACGATGACGATCACCACGACGGCTTGAAGGACCCGCCTGATCAGGTACGAGGAAGTGCTCATGTGTTTTCCGGTCGCTTCGGCTCAGTGGTACGTGTGGTCACCGGCTGGGCTTACTTGGTGGTCCACTTCCACATGGCGGGGTGGAAGTTGGCGAGCGAGTCCTGGGCGAAGCCGCTCAGGCCCTTCTTGACCACGGAGACCTGGTAGTCGGGCTCCGGCAGCCACACGACCGGGAGGTCCTTGGCCAGGGCGGCGCTGTACTTCTGCACCGCCTCGTCGGAGGAGGACGTGGTGGTCTGGGTGACGAGCTTGTCCACGGCGGAGTTGGAGTAGCTGCCGAAGTTGGAGCCGCCGCCGGTGGCGAAGAGCGAGTCACCGCTCGGGTAGGCCGGGAAGTACCAGCTGCCCGCGGTGCCGAAGAACGACAGCTGCCACTTGCAACCGGCCTGGTCGGCCTTGCACTGGCCGGCCTGCGAGAGGACCGAGTTGACCGGGGCGGTCTTGATGCTGAAGTCGATGCCGGTCTTGGCGAACGACGACTGCAGGGCGCTCATCATGTTGTCGGTCACGGTCGAGCCGGACTGCGAGAGCACCTGCATCCGGAACTTGGTGCCCTTGTCCACGCCGTCGCCGCACTGGTTGTCACCGGTGCCGGGGGCGGTGCACACCATGGTGCCGTCCTGCTCCGTCCAGCCGTGGCCGGTCAGCAGCTGCTTCGCCTTGGCGGTGGAGAACGGGTACGGGTTGTTCTTCTGCTCCGACGAGACGAAGGACGAGCTCTGGCCCTGCGGGATCGGTCCGTAGGTCGAGACCGCGGTGCCGTTGAAGACCACCTTGGAGAGGGTGGTCTGGTCCACCGACATCTGGATCGCCTGGCGGGCGTAGAGCTGCTTGAACACCGCGCCCATGGCGGGGTTGTTGAAGTTGTAGGGCATGTACGTGATGGCCCAGCCCGACCACGGCTTCAGCGCGTAGCCCTTGGCGGCGAAGGACGATTCCTGGCTGAGGTTGGTCGCGTTGATGTAGCCGTAGTCGACCGTGCCTGCCCGGAGCGCGTTCTCCTCGGCGTCCGTGGTGGTGAACGGAAGCAGGTTCACGTTCTTGATGTTGGCCTTGCCGCCGCCGTCGTACTTGGCGTTGGCCGTCAGCTGGACCTTGCCGGCCGTGGTGAACGACTTGATGGTGTACGGGCCGCTGACCGTCTTCCAGAGCGGATCGGTGGCGTAACCGGAGATCTTCTTGGCGGCGTCGTTGAGGTACGCCCAGACCTTCTTGGCGTCGGCCGCGGTGCGGTCGAGGTCCGACACGGTGCCCGAGTCGCTGGTCTTGTCCCAGACGTGCTGCGGCATCGGGCGGATCATGCTCAACTCGTTGGCGAGCATCCACTGCTGGTTGTAGGCCCGGTCGAAGGTGATGGTGAAGTGCGTGTCGTCGACGGCCTTCAGCGAGGTCCAGTTGTCCGGCGCCTTGCCCGGGCTGTAGCTGGCCCAGTCGGCCTTGTTGGCCTTGACCAGGTTGAACCAGAACTCCACGTCGCGCGAGGTGATCGGCTTGCCGTCGCTCCAGTGCCGGTCGCCGAGCGTGATCGAGACGCTCTTGCTGTCCGCGGCGAAGTCGGCGGCGGTGGCCAGCGAGTTGTCCTTGTTCCAGCCGACCTTGCCGGTGGAGCCGTCGTACGCGATCAGCGGCTCCCAGAGGGACTGGGATATGGAGGAGTTGTTGGTGTTCAGGTGCGCGGCGGTGCCGACCGGGAGGATCCAGTTCGGCGTGAAGTTGGCCGGCAGTGCGTAGTTGATGGTGTCCGACGAGCCGGAGGCGGACGACGACGAGGTGCCGCCTCCGGAACAACCGGTCAGCATGACACCCGCGGTGACGGCGGCACCCGCGACAAGGGCCCAGCGGCGGCTGTTCGCCGATTGAGCAAGGAACATGACTCTCCTCAGAGTGAAAGGACCCGTATGCCCGGGACCGGCACTGCGTTGACGACAGCTAACGCCGGACACGCCGAAGAAACAAACAAGAATTAGTAAAAAGTAAGTTACTGCGCCTCCGACAAAAGCCATCCAGCCCCGATCACCCTGCTCTGTTGGGTGTATTTGGGTAGTTTGAAGAGGCTTTGGTTCGGGTCCACTTCCTTCGCGGAGCTGTTCCCCCGCGCCGAGCGCGGGCGTATTGTCTTCGCCACCTACACCGTTGCGGAAGTTACTTCGTACATGACTGAAATAAGTGCATGGGACCGCAGGGCCGCGAAAGGCACCCCCGCCCTCGCCGCGCGGGTCCTGGAACTCGTCGCATCGGGCCAGGCCTCGTCACGCGCCGAACTCGCCGGACTGCTGGGGGCCGCCGCCTCCACCATCTCTCTCACCGTGGCCCATCTGGTGGAGCGCGGGCTGATCGCCGAGGAGGGCACCCAGTCCTCCACCGGCGGCCGCCCCCGCAAAGTGCTGAGACTGGGAAGCAACGACGAGTTCGCCGTCGCCGCCGACCTCGGCGGCCGGCACGCCCGGATAGGTGTGGTGCTGCCCGGCGGCGGTCTGACCGATGTCTCGACCGTCCCCTTCGTGATCGCGGACGGCCCCGAGGCGGCTCTGCCCCGGCTCGCCGAGACCCTGGAGGAGCTGGCCGAGCAGCACGGGCGCGGCCGGCTGCGCGGGGTCGGGCTCTCGCTGCCCGGGCCGGTGGACATCGCGTCGGGGTCGGTCGTCCTGCCGTCGCGGATGCCGGGCTGGAACCGTTTCCCGGTCACCGCGTGGCTGGAGGAACGCTTCGGCGTCCCGGCCGCCGTGGACAACGACGCCAACTGCATGGCGGTCGGCGAGCACACCGTGCGGCCCGCCGAACACCGTCAGACGATCATGGTGAAGATCGGCTCCGCGATCGGCGCCGGTGTGATCGCCGACGGGCGGCTCTACCGGGGCGCCACCGGCGCGGCCGGTGACATCACCCATATCCGGATCGACGCCGGCGCCGACATCCCCTGTTCCTGCGGCAACACCGGCTGCCTGGAGACCGTGGCGTCCGGCGCCGCCCTGGTCCGCATCCTGCGCGAGCGCGGGGCCGACGTCAGCAGCCCCGAGGACGTGGCCCGGCTGGCCATGGACGCCGACCCGGAGGCCACCCGCGCGGTCCGCAGGGCCGGGGACTACCTCGGCCAGGTGCTCGCCGCCAACGTCAACTTCTTCAATCCGGACGCCGTCTACCTCGGCGGCATCCTCTCCACCCTGGAACCGTTCGTGGCCGCCGTGCGCAGCCAGCTCTACGAGAGCTGCCACCCGTTGGTCACCGAACACCTCACCATCGAGCGGGCCAGCCTGGGCGCCGACGCCGGACTGGTCGGCGCCGGGCAGTTCGCCCTGCAGCGCGCCCTGGCCCGGGCGTTGAGCGAGGTCGGCGCCGCCGACCGGTTCCGCGCCCCCGCGCCCCGTCACGTCTGACGCCCCACCCCTACGAGGAGCCATGTCGCAATCCCGCACCGCCGCAGCCCGCCCGGTCATAGCCGTCGCCGGCCTCGGCATCGAGTCGTCCACCTTCTCTCCCGCCCGCACCCAGGCCCCCGCCTTCCACCCCTCGCGCGGCGCCGAGGTGCTGGACCGCTACCCCTTCCTGGCCCCCGGTGAGGAACTGCGCGAGGCGGCCGACTGGCACGGCGCCCTGGTCGGCAAGTCGCTGCCGGGCGGCACCGTCACCGCCGCCGCCTGGGCCGAGCTGACCGACGAGCTGATCGAACGGCTCGCCGCGCTGCCCCGGCCGGACGGCCTCTGGTACGACATCCACGGCGCGATGACCGTGGAGGGCGTCGACGACGCCGAGGCGGTGCTGCTGGAGCGCATCCGCGCCACCGTCGGCCCCGACGTGATCATCTCCACCTCGATGGACCTGCACGGCAACGTCTCCCGCGAACTCGCCCACGGCAGCGACCTGATCACCTGCTACCGGATGGCCCCGCACGAGGACCACATGGAGACCAAGGAGCGGGCCGTCCGCAACCTGGTGGACCTGCTGGCATCCGGTGCGCCCCGTCCGGTCAAGGCCTGGGTGCCGGTGCCGGTGCTGCTGGCCGGCGAGCAGACCTCCACCCGGATCGAGCCGGCCAGGAGCGTGTACGCGGCGGTGGACGAGGTCGAGGCCGTGGACGGAGTGATCGACGCCGCGATATGGGTCGGTTACGCCTGGGCGGACGAGCCGCGCAACCGCGCCGTGGTGATGGTCACCGGCACCGACCGGGCAGCCGTCTCGGCCGGTGCCGAGCGTCTGGCCGAGGGCTTCTGGAAGGCCCGCGACGACTTCGACTTCGTCGCCCCGACCGGCACCTTCGACGGCATCCTGGACGAGGCCCTCGCCTCCGACCGGCGCCCGTACTTCATCAGCGACACCGGGGACAATCCGACCGCCGGCGGGGCAGGCGACGTGACCTGGGGCCTGACCCGGCTGCTGGCCCGCCCGGAGTTCAGGGAGGACGACGGCCCGACCGTCATCTACGCCTCGGTGCCCGGACCGGCCGCCGTCGAGACCGCTGTCGCCGCCGGTGTCGGCGCCACCGTCACGGTCACCGCCGGCGCCGAGGTGGACGACCGGCACGCGGGCCCGGTCACCCTGACCGGTGTGGTGCACGCCGTCCGGCACGGCGACCGCGACGCCGAGACCGAGGTCGTCGTCCGGGTCGGCAGCGTGTACGCGATCCTCACCAAGCTGCGCAAGCCCTACCACCACGAGCACGACTTCACCGACCTGGACCTCGACCCGCGCGGCGCCGACATCGTGATCGTGAAGATCGGCTACCTGGAGCCCGAGCTCTTCGACATGTCGGTCGGCTGGAAGATGGCGCTCACCCCCGGCGGTGTGGACCAGAACCTGGTGCGCCTGGGCCACCACCGCATCCGCCGCCCGATGTTCCCGTTCGACCGCGAGATGGCCGACCCGGACCTTTCGGCCCGCATCATCCCCGCCTCCGACCAGCCGCTGACCGGGGACGACGAGTGACCGTGCGCCCCGCCCTGGAGATCGCCGTCACCTCGCCGGCCGGCGCCCGTGCCGCCCGGGAGAACGGCGCCGACCGGGTCGAGCTCTGCACCGCCCTGGAGCTGGGCGGTCTGACCCCGTCGGCAGCGCTGGTGGAAGTGGTCGCCGGGGAGGGGCTGCCGGTGCAGGTGCTGGTCAGGTGCCGGCCCGGCGACTTCGTCCATGACGCGGAGGAGATCGCGCTGATGGCCGCCGAGGTGCGGTCCGTCATCGCCTCGGGCGCCTCCGGGGTGGTGATCGGCGCGCTGACCGCCGACGGAGCCCTGGACACCGAGGCGGTCGCCCGGCTCGTCGACGCGGCCCGGGCCCCGGGCCGGCCGGTGGACATCACCCTGCACCGTGCCGTCGACCAGTCGGCCGACCCGGTGGCCACCGCCGCGCTGCTGCCCCCGCTCGGCCTCACCCGGGTGCTCACCTCGGGCGGCGCCCCCGCCGCGGCGGACGGGCTGGGGACGATCGCCGCGATGGCCGCCGCCGCACCCGGGGTGCAGGTGATGGCCGGCGGCGGGGTACGTCCCGCCGACATCCCGGCCCTGATCGCCGCCGGCGCGGCAGCCGTCCATCTCTCCGCCAAGACCAGGGCGTCGCCCCGGCGCGGCGGCGGCTGGGTGCCGCTCGGCGCCGGGGGCGCGTCGGCCGAGCAGGACACCCACTTCGTCACCGACCCCGGCGTGGTGGCCGAGGCCCGGCGGGCGATGGCGGGCTGAGTCCCGCGATCCCGTACGCCCGGCCGGACTTCGCGGCCCGGCGCCGGGTCCGCGTACCGCTCCGGGCGGGTTGCCGCCGGAGCGCGAAGCGGGTCCGCGGCTGCGGCTCGCGGAGGATTACGGCGACTGCGCCGACGAGTGATCCCGGGCGGTCCGCCCCCCTTCTGCGACGATGCCGAGTGAAGTGAGGGGAGGGCGGGCCACGAAAGGATCGGGATCGGTATGTGTGGAATCGTCGGGTACGTCGGTGGGCAATCCGCGCTTGATGTCGTCGTCGCAGGACTGAAGCGCCTCGAATACCGGGGTTACGACTCCGCGGGCGTCGCCGTTCTCGCGGACGGCGGGCTGGCTTCCGTGAAGAAGGCCGGGAAGCTCGTCAACCTGGAGAAGGCACTGGTCGAGCGCCCCCTTCCGGCCGGTACCACCGGGATCGGCCACACCCGCTGGGCCACCCACGGCGGGCCCACCGACGCCAACGCCCACCCGCACCTGGACAACGCGGGCCGCGTCGCCGTCGTGCACAACGGCATCATCGAGAACTTCGCCCTGCTGCGCGCCGAACTCGCCGAGCGCGGACACGACCTGGCGTCCGAGACCGACACCGAGGTCGTCGCCCATCTGCTGGCCGAGGCGTACTCCTCGTGCGGCGACCCGGCGGAGGCGATGCGGCTGGTGTGCAGGCAGCTCGAAGGGGCGTTCACCCTGGTCGCCGTGCACGCCGACGAGCCGGACGTGGTCGTCGGGGCCCGGCGCAACTCGCCGCTCGTGGTCGGGGTCGGGGAGGGCGAGGCGTTCCTCGCCTCCGACGTGGCCGCGTTCATCGCGCACACCCGGTCCGCGATCGAACTGGGGCAGGACCAGGTCGTCGAGCTGCGCCGGGAGTCCGTCACGGTCACCGACTTCGACGGGCGGCCCGCCGAGGTCCACAAGTACCACGTGGACTGGGACGCGTCCGCCGCCGAGAAGGGCGGCTACGACTACTTCATGCTCAAGGAGATCGCCGAGCAGCCGAAGGCCGTGGCCGACACCCTCCTCGGGCGGATCGACCGGACGGGCACGCTCCGCCTGGACGAGGTACGCATCCCGCCGAGCGTGCTCCGGGAGACCGACAAGGTCGTCATCGTCGCCTGCGGGACCGCGTTCCACGCCGGGATGATCGCCAAGTACGCCATCGAGCACTGGACCCGGCTGCCCTGCGAGACCGAGCTGGCCAGCGAGTTCCGCTACCGCGACCCGATCCTCGACCAGCGCACCCTGGTCATCGCCATCTCCCAGTCCGGCGAGACGATGGACACGCTGATGGCGCTGCGGCACGCCCGCGAACAGGGGGCGAAGGTCCTCGCCATCTGCAACACGAACGGGTCGACCATTCCGCGTGAGTCCGACGCCGTGCTGTACACGCACGCCGGACCGGAGGTCGCCGTCGCCTCGACCAAGGCCTTCCTGACCCAGCTCGTCGCCTGCTACCTCGTCGCCCTGTACCTCGCCCAGACCCGCGGCACGAAGTGGGGCGACGAGATCCGCACCGTCGTCCGGCAGCTCTCCGAGATCCCCGGGCAGGTCGAGCTGGTCCTGCGGACCATGGAGCCGGTACGCGCGCTGGCCCGGTCGCTCGCGCACAAGAACACCGTGCTCTTCCTGGGGCGCCATGTGGGCTACCCGGTCGCCCTCGAAGGCGCCTTGAAGCTCAAGGAGCTCGCGTACATGCACGCCGAGGGGTTCGCCGCCGGCGAGCTCAAGCACGGACCCATCGCCCTCATCGAGGAGGACCTCCCGGTCGTCGTGGTCGTGCCGTCGCCGCGCGGGCGTTCGGTGCTCCACGAGAAGATCGTGTCGAACATCCAGGAGATCCGGGCCCGCGGCGCCCGCACCATCGTCATCGCCGAGGAGGGCGACGAGGCGGTCGTTCCGTACGCCGACCACCTGATCTGGGTCCCCGCAGTGCCTACGCTGCTTCAGCCGCTGGTGGCGACGGTCCCGTTGCAGGTCTTCGCCTGCGAACTGGCCACCGCCCGCGGCAACGAGGTGGACCAGCCGCGCAATCTGGCGAAGTCCGTGACCGTCGAATGAGTCGAAGAAGGATCGAGTGAGCGCGTGATCATCGGGGTCGGGATCGATGTGGCGGAGATCGAGCGGTTCGGCGCGGCGCTGGAGCGCACGCCGCACCTGGCTCAGCGGCTCTTCCTGGACCAGGAGTTGCTGCTGCCCAGCGGCGAGCGGCGCGGCACCGCCTCGCTGGCCGCCAGGTTCGCCGCCAAGGAGGCCCTCGCGAAGGCGCTCGGTGCGCCGGGCGGGCTGCTCTGGACGGACGCCGAGGTCTATGTCGAGGAGAGCGGCCGGCCCATGCTGCGCGTCGGCGGCACCGTCGCCGCCCGCGCGGCCGAGCTGGGCGTACGGCACTGGCACGTCTCGCTGAGCCATGACGCGGGGGTGGCGTCCGCCGTGGTGATCGCGGAGGGTTGACCGTATGCGAACTGCGTACAGCGTGGAGACCGTACGGGCCGCCGAGCGCGCCCTGATGGCGCGGCTGCCCGACGGCGCCCTGATGCAGCGGGCCGCCGCCGGGCTCGCCGCGGCCTGCGGCGATCTGCTGCGGCGGGGCGGCCGGGTGTACGGGTCCCGGGTCGTCCTGCTCGTCGGCAGCGGCGACAACGGCGGCGACGCGCTGTACGCGGGGGCCCGGCTGGCCCGGCGCGGCGCGGGCGTCCGCGCGCTGCTCACCTCGCCGGACCGCGCCCACCCGGGCGGGGTCGCGGCGCTCCGCGCGGCGGGCGGACGGGTGGCGGACGCCGGGTCGGCCGACGCCTTCCCGGCCGGCCGCGTCGACCTCGTGGTCGACGGCATCACCGGCATCGGCGGCCGCGGCGGGCTGCGCCCGGAGGCGGCCGCGCTGGTGCGGGCCTTCGAAGCGACCGGGGCGCCGGTCGTCGCCGTCGATCTGCCCAGCGGCGTCGAGGCGGACACCGGCGAGGTGCTCGGCGACGCCGTGCGGGCGGACGCCACCGTCACCTTCGGTGCGTACAAACCGGGACTGCTCGTCGACCCGGCCGCCGACCGGGCGGGCGCGCTGCACCTCGTCGACATCGGGCTCGGTGACGAGCTGCCCGACGTGCCCGATCTGGAGGCGCTTCAGTACGCGGACGTCGCCGCGCTGCTCCCCGTACCCGGCGGCGAGAGCGACAAGTACCGCCGCGGTGTCGTCGGTGTCGTCGCCGGGTCCGCGCGCTACCCGGGGGCGGCGGTCCTCGCCGTCGCCGGGGCGCTGCGGGGCGGCGCGGGGGCGGTGCGGTACGTCGGCCCGGGCGCCGCCGCGGTGATCGCCCGGTACCCCGAGACGCTGGTGCACGCGGGCCCGCCGTCGAAGGCGGGAAGGGTGCAGGCCTGGGTCGTCGGACCCGGGCTGGGGGACGGCACGGAGGCCGTCTCGGCCGTCGCGGACGTGCTGGCCGCCGCCGTCCCGGTGCTGGTGGACGCCGACGGGCTGCGGCTGCTCGACGTCTCCACGGTGCGTTCGCGCACCGCGCCGACGGTGCTCACCCCGCACGCCGGGGAGGCCGCCGCGCTGCTCGGCGTGGCACGCGAGGAGGTCGAGGCGGGGCGGCTCGCCGCCGTACGGGAACTGGCCGCCCGCTACCGGGCCACCGTGCTGCTCAAGGGATCGACGACCCTGGTCGCCGCCGGCACCGAGGGCACTCCCGTACGGGTCAACCCGACCGGCACCGCATGGCTGGCCACGGCGGGCAGCGGCGACGTCCTCTCCGGGCTGACCGGCTCCCTGCTGGCCGCGGGTCTCGCCCCGCGCGACGCCGCCTCGGTCGGCGCCTACCTGCACGGCCTCGCGGCCCGTCACGCCTCGGGCGGCGGCCCGGTCGCCGCCCAGGACGTCGCTGACGCGGTGCCGGCGGCGTGGCGGGACGTACGGGCCTGAGCGATCCTGGGCAGCAGAGACGGAACCGCAGATGAGAGCCGGGGAGGAGTGGTCGACGGTGGGCAGCGACTCCTTACGCGTACGCCGGGTGTACGACGCCAGGGAGGACGACGACGGGACCCGCGTCCTCGTCGACCGGCTCTGGCCCCGCGGTGTCGCCAAGGACCGGGCCGGCATCGACCGGTGGCTCAAGGACCTCACCCCGTCGAACGAACTCCGCTCCTGGTACCACGAGGACCGCACCGACGTCCGCTACGACGAGTTCGTGGACCGCTACCGGGCCGAGCTCGTCGACCCCCCGCACACCGCCGCCGTGCGCGAGCTGGTCGATCTGGTCCGTGCGGGGGGACAGGTGACCCTCGTCACGGCGGTGAAGGACGTTTCGCACAGTCATGTCCCGGTCCTCGTCGACCATGTGGAACATGAGCTGCACCATCGGTGACATCTGCGGCGCCCCGGCGGGCGCCGCCACCGATGACACGGCCGGTCACCCCCGGTACCCGAGGACCCTGTCGTACGCCTCTGAGAGACTGGGCGCGATGAACGAGACAGCGTCCTTGAGAGCCCGGGCCGAGATCGACCTCGCCGCCCTGCGCGCCAACGTGCGTGCGCTGCGTGCCCGGGCGGCCGGCGCGCAACTCATGGCCGTCGTCAAGTCCGACGCCTACGGGCACGGGGCGGTGCCGTGCGCCCGGGCCGCGCTCGAAGCGGGGGCCACCTGGCTCGGCACCGCGACGCCGCAGGAGGCGCTCGCCCTGCGCGCTGCCGGGATCGGCGGCGCGATGATGTGCTGGCTGTGGACACCGGGCGGCCCCTGGCGCGAGGCGATCGAGGCGGACATCGACGTGTCGGTGAGCGGCATGTGGGCGCTGCGCGAGGTCGCCGCCGCCGCCCGGGAGGCCGGGCGGCCGGCCCGTGTCCAGCTCAAGGCGGACACCGGACTCGGGCGCAACGGCTGCCAGCCCGCCGACTGGCCCGAGCTGGTCGCCGCCGCCCGCGCCGCCGAGGTCGAGGGCACGGTGCGGATCACCGGTCTGTGGTCCCACTTCGCCTGCGCCGACGAGCCGGGCCATCCGTCGATCGCCGCGCAGCTGGCGGTGTACCGGGACATGGTGGCGTACGCGGAGAAGGCGGGCGTCGAACCCGAGGTGCGGCACATCGCCAACTCCCCGGCGACGCTGACGGTCCCCGAGTCGCACTTCGACCTCGTACGGACCGGGATCGCCGTGTACGGCATCTCGCCCGGCCCGGAGCTGGGCACCCCGGCCGACTTCGGACTGCGCCCGGTGATGACGCTCGCCGCGTCCATCGCCCTGGTCAAGCAGGTGCCGGCCGGGCACGGCGTCAGCTACGGGCACCACTACGCGACATCCGCGGAGACGACACTCGGCCTGGTGCCGCTCGGCTACGCGGACGGCATCCCGCGCCACGCCTCCGGACGCGGCCCGGTCCTGGTGGGCGGTGCCTGGCGGCGGATCGCGGGGCGGGTGGCGATGGACCAGTTCGTCGTCGATCTCGGCGGGGACGTCGTCGAGGCGGGGAGCGAGGCGGTGCTGTTCGGCCCCGGCGACCGCGGCGAGCCGACCGCGGAGGACTGGGCGGAGGCGGCCGGCACGATCGCGTACGAGATCGTCACCCGCATCAGCGGTCGGGTACCGCGCGTCTATCTGAACGAGACGCCGGCCGGTCCGGTCTGATCAGCTCTGTTCTGCACGTCCTGACCTGACGGACCACGACCGACGAGGAGCGCGGCACGGTGAGCGAGAGCAGCGCGGGGGACGCGGTGGCGACGGCCGCCACGGCGGTCGGCTGGCGCCGGGCGGGCCTCGCCGGAGCCGCCATAGGCGTGATCGCCGCCGGTGCCGCGGCCGGTGTCGCGGTCGAGCGGATGACCGTCGGCCGGGGCATGCGCCGCAGGGCCAGGCTGGCGCTGGACGCCTCGGGGCCGTACGGCGCGTTGCGCGGTATGCCCGGCCGGGCCGTCGCCGACGACGGCACCGAGCTGTACTACGAGACGGACGAGGTCGAACCCGACGGCGGTACGGGCGCGGGCACCGCGGCGGGTGCCGGTGCCGGGCCCGCCGGGTCGGGACCGCGCCGCCGGCGGCTCTTCGGCCGCAAGGCCCCCGGGCCCGTCACCGTCGTCTTCAGCCACGGCTACTGCCTCAGCCAGGACTCCTGGCACTTCCAGCGGGCGGCGCTGCGCGGGCTGGTGCGCACGGTGCACTGGGACCAGCGCAGCCACGGCCGGTCCGAGCGCGGCCGGGCCGCGGCGCAGGGTGTGACGGTCGGCATCGACCAGCTCGGCCGCGACCTGAAGGCGGTCATCGACGCGGCCGCCCCCGAGGGCCGGCTGATCCTCGTCGGCCACTCGATGGGCGGCATGACGATCATGGCGCTCGCCGACCTGTACCCGCAGCTGGTCCGGGACCGGGTCGCCGCCGTCGCGTTCGTCGGGACGTCGAGCGGGAAACTCGGCGAGGTCAGTTTCGGGCTGCCGGTCGCGGGCGTGAACGCCGTGCGGCGGGTGCTCCCCGGGGTGCTGAAGGCGCTCGGCTCGCAGCCGGAGCTGGTGGAGCGGGGCCGGCGGGCGACCGCCGACCTCTTCGCCGGGCTCATCAAGCGGTACTCGTTCGGTTCCCGGGACGTGGACCCGGCGGTCGAGCGGTTCGCCGAGCGGCTCATCGAGTCCACGCCGATCGACGTGGTGGCGGAGTTCTACCCGGCCTTCACCGAGCACGACAAGAGCGCGGCGCTGCCCGCGTTCCGCGATATGCCGGTGCTGATCCTGGCGGGCGACAAGGACCTGGTGACACCCAGCTCGCACAGCGAGGTGATCGCCGACGAGCTGCCGGACGCGGAGCTGGTCATCGTCCCGGACGCCGGGCATCTGGTGATGCTGGAGCACCCGCAGACGGTCACCGACCGGCTTGCGGACCTGCTGGTGCGGATCGGAGCCGTGGCGGCAACGGCTAACGTTGGCGGGCATGGAAGCACCGCACAGCCGCCCGGCGACTGAGGCCACGCGCCCGCCGGTCACGCAGACCCCGCTCACCAGCACCTCGGCCGGGGGTGCCCCGGCCGCCCCGGTGGAGGACGGCCCGGTCACCACCCGGCTCGACGTCACGTCCCCCGAACGGATGCAGGACCTGGGCCGCCGCCTGGCCGGCCTGCTGCGCCCCGGCGACCTCGTGATGCTCAGCGGTGAGCTCGGCGCGGGGAAGACGACGCTGACCCGCGGTCTCGGCGAAGGTCTCGGGGTGCGCGGCGCCGTCACCTCGCCCACCTTCGTGATCGCCCGCGTCCACCCGTCGCTGTGCGGCGGTCCCGCGCTCGTCCACGTCGACGCGTACCGCCTGGGCGGTGGCCTGGACGAGATGGAGGACCTCGACCTCGACGTGTCGCTGCCGGATTCGGTGGTGGTCGTGGAGTGGGGCGACGGCAAGGTCGAGGAGCTCTCGGACGACCGGCTGCACGTGCAGATCCACCGTGCGGTCGGCGACACGGACGACGAGCGGCGTTCGGTGACCCTGGTCGGGATCGGGGAGCGCTGGTCGGCGCTGCGGACGGAGCTGGAATCGGCTCACTGAGGCCGGGCGGATCAGTTTTCCGACAGGCTGTCGGCATATTGTTGCGCGCGGCGGGCCGGGCGTGGTCACATGGGTACCGAGAGCTGGTTAGGTGTGCCTAACCACGCCTTCCACCGGAGCCCAGGAGGCATCCATGCCGACGCCCGAGCGTGAAGCGAAGCCGCAGCCGCCAGTGACGTCCGCGGTGTCGATGAAGGATCTGCTGGCGGCCTGCGCCGCCGCCACCGCGGTGTCCACACCGCCCAGCGGCGAGCAGCAAGACTCCCAGGCGTCGCAGGGACCTCAGGGACGCGAGGGGCGGCCGGAGCAGCGGCCGCCCGCGCAGCGCGACGCCGCATAGCGGCAGCCGCGTGCGGTCGTCCCTACGGGACGACGACCACCACGGCGCCGACGGTCGCGAACGTCCACATCGCGTTGCCGTCCTTCCGGCCCATCCGGACCCCGCCGGTCTTCAGTGTCGGGTCCGGGCTCTTCATGGAGCCGTCCTGCGCCGCGCTGAATCCCACCGGCACATTCCCGTCGGCCATCGCGAACCGCACCACGTGCTCGATCTGCACGCCGTCGGAGCCCCTGATCGAGCCCGAGCGCGAGGTCACCTTGTACTTCCCGGGCCGCGGGTTCAGCGCGCTCGGCATGACGGCGAAGGTCCGGGTCGCCCTGCCCTTCGCGTCGACCAGCCACACACGCCGGTCGCCCAGTGCGTACACGACCCGCGCCCCGGTGCCGGAGTCGGCCGGCACCGCGAACGGGTGCTTCTTGTCCTTGGGCCTGGCGTGGCTGTCGGCGGGGGCGCTGCTGGACGCGGTCGCCGTGGGGGCGGCGACGGAGTCGGGGGCGTTCGCCGACGCCTGGTAGGCCAGGAAACCGACTGCGACGATCGCCGCCGCGGTGAGCCCGGCCACGATTCCCGAGCTGCCCCTTGCCACCGTGCGCGCCCCTTTCGCTGATGTTCGTAAGTCGTACAAGCGTTTACGTCGTACCCGCGTATACCCGGTGACGGTAGCAGCAGCGACCGGTGGGTACGGGACGCCGTACGGTGGCGCCGTGGAGCGTCCGGCGGAGCCGTAGGCTGTTTGCGTGCTCTTGCTCGCCATGGATACCGCCACCCCCGCCGTCACCGTCGCCCTGCACGACGGGAACTCCGTCGTCGCCGAGTCGGGTCAGGTCGACGCCCGAAGGCACGGGGAGCTGCTGCTCCCCGCCGTCGACCGGGTCCTCGCCGAGGCCGGACTGAAGCTCGACGCCGTGACCGCCGTCGTCGTGGGCGTCGGCCCAGGCCCGTACACCGGGCTCCGGGTCGGCCTGGTGACGGCCGCGACCTTCGGCTCCGCGCTCTCCGTGCCGGTGCACGGGGTGTGCACGCTGGACGGCCTCGCGTACGCCGCCGGGCGGGACGGCCTGGAGGGCCCGTTCGCCGTGGCCACCGACGCCCGCCGCAAGGAGGTCTACTGGGCCCGGTACGAGGACCCCCGTACCCGCGTCGGTGAACCCGCCGTCGACCGGCCCGCAGACATCGCCGGACAGCTCGCCGGGCTCCCGGTGGTCGGGGCGGGGGCCGTGCTCTACCCCGAGGCGTTCCCGGACGGCCGCGGCCCCGAGCACGTCGGCGCCGGCGCGCTGGCCGCCGTGGCCGCCGAGCGGCTCGCCGCGGGGGCGGAACTGCTGCCGCCGCAGCCGCTGTACCTGCGCAGGCCCGACGCCCAGGTCCCGAAGAACTACAAGGTGGTCACCCCGAAGTGACGAGCCCGACTGCCGTACTGCGTGAGATGCGCTGGTGGGACATCGATCCGGTGCTGCGGCTCGAACACGAGCTGTTCCCGGAGGACGCCTGGTCGGCCGGCATGTTCTGGTCCGAACTGGCGCACGCCCGGGGCCCCCGGGCCACCCGCCGCTACGTCGTCGCCGAGTCCCCGGAGACCGGCCGCGTCGTCGGGTACGCGGGCCTCGCCGCCGCCGGCGACCTCGCCGACGTCCAGACGATCGGCGTCACGCGCGACCACTGGGGCGGCGGACTCGGCTCGGAACTCCTGACCGACCTGCTGAAGCACGCCACGGCCTTCGAATGCGCGGAAGTGCTCCTCGAGGTCCGGGTCGACAACACCCGCGCGCAGAAGCTCTACGAACGCTTCGGCTTCGAACCGATCGGCTTCCGCCGCGGCTACTACCAGCCGGGCAACATCGACGCACTCGTCATGCGTCTCCACGTACAAGAGCCCGCACCTGAGCACGTACCAGAAACAGAGACGGACTGATGGCTGACGAACCGCTCGTACTCGGCATCGAGACCTCCTGCGACGAGACCGGAGTCGGCATCGTCCGCGGCACGACGCTGCTCGCGGACGCCGTCGCGTCCAGCGTCGACACCCACGCCCGCTTCGGCGGCGTCGTCCCGGAGATCGCCTCCCGCGCGCACCTGGAAGCGATGGTCCCCACCATCGAGCGCGCTTTGAAGGAAGCAGGCGTCAGCGCCCGCGACCTGGACGGCATCGCCGTCACCGCCGGTCCCGGACTCGCCGGCGCGCTGCTCGTCGGCGTCTCGGCGGCGAAGGCCTACGCGTACGCCCTGAACAAGCCGCTCTACGGGGTCAACCACCTCGCGTCGCACATCTGCGTCGACCAGTTGGAGCACGGCCCGCTGCCCGAGCCGACGATGGCGCTGCTGGTCAGCGGCGGCCACTCCTCGCTGCTGCTCGCGCCGGACATCACCGCCGATGTACGGCCGCTGGGCGCGACCATCGACGACGCGGCGGGCGAGGCGTTCGACAAGATCGCCCGGGTGCTGGACCTCGGCTTCCCCGGCGGCCCGGTGATCGACCGGCTGGCGAGGGAGGGCGACCCGAAGGCGATCGCGTTCCCGCGCGGACTGAGCGGCTCCCGCGACGCCGCGTACGACTTCTCCTTCTCCGGTCTGAAGACGTCCGTCGCCCGCTGGATCGAGGCGAAGCGGGCCGCGGGCGAGGAGGTGCCGGTGCGGGACGTGGCGGCGTCCTTCCAGGAGGCCGTCGTCGACGTGCTCACCCGGAAGGCCGTACGGGCCTGTAAGGACGAGGGCGTCGACCACCTGATGATCGGCGGCGGGGTCGCGGCCAACTCGCGGCTGAGGGCACTCGCCCAGGAGCGGTGCGAGCGGGCGGGGATCCGGCTGCGGGTGCCGCGCCCGGGGCTGTGCACGGACAACGGCGCGATGGTCGCGGCGCTGGGCGCCGAGATGGTGGCGCGCAACCGCCCCGCGTCCGATCTGGAACTCTCCGCGGACTCGTCGCTGCCGGTGACGGACCCGCACGTGCCGGGCGCGCACTCCCACGACCATGTGCACGAGATCAGCAAGGACAACCTCTACTCATGACGGTCGCTCTCATGTGGGAAGCCCGGGCCGTGGCCGGCCGGGGCACCGAACTGCTGGAGTGGGCGCGGGCGCGCGCGGCCGAACTGGCCCGCGAGCCGCTGCGGTACGAGCTGCTGCGCGCCCCCCAGGACCGGGTGCTGGTCATCACCTGGTGGGAGGCGGGGTACGGCGCGGACCTGCCCGAACTGCCGGAGCCCGCACCCGAGCTGATCACCCGGGCCGCGCACCGCTGGCGGTTCGAGGTGGCGGGCGGGTCCGCCGGCCCGGCATGAGAAAACTCAACAGATCCTAAGATTTTCCGAAAGAAAACCGAACAAGGGTTCCCGGCGCAATAATTCGGACTTACGTTCCTCGACGTGAACGGAGAGAAGAGACGCAGGCCGCGCCGGCTCAAGACGGCCGTCGCGGTGATCGGCAGCACCCTGGTGCTCGCCACGGCGGGAGCCGGGTGGGCGTACTGGCACCTGAACCAGAACATCCGCAGTGTGGACATCGACGGCGCACTGGGCGACGACCGTCCGGCCAGGGCGCCCGTCACCGTTCCGGCCGCGACGCCCTCCCCGTCCGCATCGCCCTCCGCGTCCGCCTCGCCCTCCGTCTCCCCGTCGCCGGCCGGGGCGCTGAACATCCTGGTCCTCGGCTCGGACTCGCGCAGCGGCGCGGCGAACTCCGCGCTCGGCGGCGGTGACAGCTCCGGAGCGCGCTCCGACACGGCGATGGTCGTCCATCTGAACAGCGACCGCACGAAGGCCACCGTCGTCAGCATCCCGCGCGACACCCTGGTGACCCGCCCCTCCTGCCCGGCCCCGTCGGGCGGAACCCTGCCGGCCGCGTACAACGCCATGTTCAACAGCGCCTACTCGGTCGGCGGTCCGGTCTGCGCCGTCAAGACGGTGGAACAGCTCACCGGTGTCCGGATGGACCACTACATCGAGATCGACTTCTCCGGCTTCGCCCGCCTCGTCGACGCGCTGGGCGGAGTGACCGTCACGACGGCCCAGGACATCGACGACGACCGGAGCCACCTCCACCTCGCCGCCGGCACGCATCGCCTCGACGGCACCCAGGCCCTGGCGTTCGCCCGCACCCGCCACGGCATCGGTGACGGCAGCGACCTCGGCCGGATCAAGCTCCAGCAGCAGCTCGTCAAGGCGCTGCTGAAGGAGGTCGAGGAGACCGATCTGCTGACCGGCGCGGCCGGCCTGTACGAGGTGGCGGACGCGGTCACCGGCAGCCTCACCACGGACACCGGACTCGACTCCCTCTCCGAGCTGCGGAGCCTGGCGCAGAGCCTGCGCGGCGTCCCCGCGGACGGGCTGGAGACGATCACCATGCCCGTCGTCGCGGCCCCGTCCGACCCCAACCGGGTGGTGGCGCTGGAACCGGCCGCGAGCAGGCTCTGGGCATCGCTGCGGTAGCCCGGGAACGCCGCCTCCCAAAAATTCTCTCGACTTCTTCCGGCCGACGTGTCGATTGCGGCGTCTCCCGTTCGACGCAAGGGTGAGAGGCAGGGAAAGCCCCCGCCCTCCCGTACCGAGGAGTCACCATGCCGCGCTTCCTGTCGATGATCCGCATCGACGAGCAGAACCTGCCGTCCGAGGCCCCCGACCCCGGCTTCGAGGCGCGCATGGGCGCGTTGTTCGAGGAGATCACCAAGGCCGGGGTCATGCTGGAGACCGCCGGGCTCGCCCCCACCTCCCAGGGGACCAGGGTCACCTGGGAGGACGGCAGGCTGAGCTACACCGACGGGCCCTTCACCGAGACGAAGGAAGTCGTGGGCGGCTACGCCATCACCCAGTGCAAGGACATGGCCGAGGCGCTGGAGTGGACCAAGCGGTTCCTGGAGATCCACCCCAAGAACTGGACGGTCACCTCCGAGGTCCGCGAGATCGCCGAGGGCTGAGGCCCGCCGGAGCGTTGCTTGCTCCGCTCCCGCACGGCTGCTCTGATGGGTGGCCGTGACGGAAGCAGGCGCGGTCCAGGCGATCGAGACGGTGTTCAGGATCGAGTCCGCGCGGATCATCGCCGGCGTCGCCCGCATCGTGCGGGACGTGGGCATCGCCGAGGAACTCGCACAGGACGCCCTGGTCGCCGCGCTGGAACAGTGGCCGGAGTCGGGTGTCCCGGACAGACCGGGCGCCTGGCTCATGGCCACCGCCAGGCACCGCGCGATCGACCTCGTACGCCGCAGGGAGACGTACGCGCGCAAGCTGGCCGAGGTCGGACGGACCCTGGAGGACGTGCCGCCGGCGGAGCCCGCGGATCTCGCCGGCGGCGACGAGATCGACGACGACCTGCTGCGGCTGATCTTCACCGCCTGCCACCCCGTGCTGTCGACCGAGGCCCGGATCGCGCTCACGCTGCGACTGCTCGGCGGTCTCACCACCGACGAGATCGCCCGGGCCTTCCTGGCGTCCGAGCCGACCGTCGCCCAGCGCATCGTCCGCGCGAAACGCGCCCTGGGCCGGGCGGGTGTCCCCTTCGAGGTGCCGTACGGCCCCGCACGCGCGGCCCGGCTCGGCTCCGTGCTCGAAGTCATCTACCTGATCTTCAACGAGGGCTACTCGGCCACCGCGGGCGACGACTGGCTGCGCCCCCAGCTCTGCGAGGACGCGCTCCGGCTGGCCCGGGTGCTGGCCGGGCTGATGGACGGGGAACCCGAGGTGCACGGGCTGGCCGCCCTGCTGGAGCTCCAGGCGTCCCGCACCGCCGCCAGGACCGGCCCGGACGGGGCGCCCGTCCTGCTCGCCGACCAGAACCGGTCCCGCTGGGACCGGCTGCTGATCCGGCGCGGGTTCGCGGCGCTGGAGCGGGCGAACGCGGTGGGCGGCGCCCCCGGCCCGTACGCCCTGCAGGCCGCGATCGCCGCGTGCCACGCCCACGCGGTGACGTACGAGGAGACCGACTGGAAGGTGATCGCCACGCTCTACGGTCTGCTGGCCCGGGCTGCCCCGTCGCCGGTGGTGGAGCTGAACCGGGCGGTCGCCGTCTCGATGGCCGAGGGCCCGGAGGCGGGGCTCGCCCTGGTCGACGCCCTGGCCGCGAGCCAGGCGCTGGCCACATACCACCTGCTGCCGAGCGTGCGCGGCGACCTGCTGGCCCGGCTCGGGCGTACGGAGGAGGCGCGGGCGGAGTTCGTACGGGCGGCGGGGCTGACCCGCAACGCGCGCGAGCGGGCACTGCTGCTGGCCCGCGCGGAGGAGGGGACCGGCGCGGCGCGATGACTTTCCGCGGTCCGCCCGGTCTACCTTGCACAGCCGAACCCGTACCGACAGCCGAGGAGCAGGCCATGCAGAAGATCAAGACCTTCCTGTGGTTCGACAGCCAGGCCGAGGAGGCCGCGAACTTCTATGTCTCCGTCTTCAAGGGCGACTCGGAGGTCCTGGGCGTGACGCACTACCCGGAGGCGTCGCCGGGTGAGCCGGGCACGGTCATGACGGTGGAGTTCCGGCTGGCCGGCCTGGAGTACGTGGCGCTCAACGGCGGCCCGCAGTTCCCTTTCACCGAGGCGGTCTCACTCACCGTCGACTGCGAGTCGCAGGCGGAGGTCGACGAGCTGTGGGAGACGCTCACCCGGGGTGGTGAGGAGGGCCAGTGCGGCTGGCTCAAGGACAAGTACGGGCTGTCCTGGCAGATCGTGCCGCGCGGTCTCTCCGAGGCGCTCTCCGACCCTGACCCGGCCAAGGCGGCCCGGGCCATGAAGGCCATGCTCGGCATGAGGAAGCTCGACATCGAGGCGCTGCGCAACGCCTGACGCCGAGGCCGCCCGTCCGCCGCGGAGCCGGCCCCCGGCCGGTCGACCGCCGATCGGGCTGTACGCCACTGAGGTGGCCCCGGTCATCCGCATGGAGTCACTCCGATCCAGCGGGCGCACCGGCGGATCCGGCAGCCTCGTTGACGGGGT
Organism: Streptomyces sp. NPDC058231; assembly: GCF_042882275.1. Taxonomy (NCBI): domain Bacteria; kingdom Bacillati; phylum Actinomycetota; class Actinomycetes; order Kitasatosporales; family Streptomycetaceae; genus Streptomyces; species Streptomyces sp. NPDC058231. Next base: position 71,802 of record NZ_JBHVWN010000015.1, read on the forward strand.
GACCGGGGCGCATCGGGTGCCCGTCGGGAGAGGAGCCACCATGTCCGACCTGTACGACTACACCGGCGAGCCGGAGACCGACCCGGACGCGGTCGGCACCGCCGACGAGGCCACCCGGTCGGCGGACGACCCCGACGCGTACGGCGACTACCTGGACAGCGAGCAGTACGACTGAGCCGGAGCGGGCCGGCCCCGGTGTCCCTCCGCCGGCCGGCCCCGCTCGACCCGCACCCGCGTCCGGCCGCACCGCCGCACGGGCTCCCGGGCGATCCGGGCGGCCGCCCGGGTCCTCAGCGGATCCCGTTCGCCGTCCGGCGGTAGGTCGACCGCCGGTCCGCGATGTCCGTCCAGCGGTCCCCGTAGATGTTCTTCGTGATCTCCGGTTCCCTCAGGAAGTCGTGCGGGAAGCCGAGCGGCACCTCGCTCGCCGCGTCCAGACGTTCCAGCGCGTCGGCGTCCAGTTCGACGCCGACACTGGCGAGGTTGTCGGCGAGCTGGCTCTCCTTGGTGGCGGCGATGATCGGGACGATGTTCCCGGGCTGCCGGCGCAGCCACGCCAGGGCCACCTGCGCCGGGCTGTATCCGCCCTGCTCGGCGACGTCCAGCACCGCCCGCACGGTCGCCTCCTCGTGGTGGCCGAGCCGGCTGTCGAAGGCGGGCGAGTCCAGCCGTCCCGCCTCGCCGCGCAGGTACTTCCCGGTGAGCTTGCCGCCGGCGAGCGGGCTCCACGCGAGCACCGCCTGGTCGAAGGCGCGTGCCTGCGGGAGCAGTTCGCGCTCCGGGGTGCGCTCCAGCAGGCTGTACCGCAGCTGCGAACCGGCGAACGAGGTCCAGCCCCGCAGCTCGGCCAGGGTGTTCGCCTGCGCGATCTCCCAGGCCGGCCAGTCCGACACGCCGAGATAGAGCACCTTTCCGGCGCGCACCAGATCGTCGAGGGCGCGCATGACCTCCTCCACCGGGGTGAAGTTGTCGCGCGCGTGCACCCACAGGACGTCGATGCGGTCGGTGCGCAGCCGGGCGAGACTCGCCTCGACCGACTGGACCAGGTTCTTCCGGTGGTTGCCCGCCGCGTTCACATCGCCGGACCGGGTGGCGCAGCTGTACTTCGTGGCGAGTACGAAACCGTCCCGGCGCCCCTCCAGCAGCTCGCCGAGGATCGTCTCCGAACTGCCGTTGGTGTAGTTGTTGGCGGTGTCGATGAAGTTGCCGCCCGCGTCCGCGTAGGCGTCGACGATCCGGGCACTCGTCCCCTTCGTCGCCCCCCAGCCCCAGTCGTCGCCGATGGTCATGGCGCCGAGGCTGAGCTCGCTCACCCGCAGGCCGGTCCGGCCGAAAAGTGTGTACTGCACAAGGTTCTCCCTCGGTCCGATGCGTGCATCTGGACGTTACGAGCTGGAGCACGCACGAACGCAAGGCACGCCGAACCGTGCCGGTGTCCGGTCGGTAGGGTCTGGCCCATGGCTCACCGCGCACTGCCACCACCCCCGCCGCCCGTGGAGCTGCGTTCCTGGCCGGACCGCGGCGCCCTGCTCGCCGACCGGGCCTTCGTCCTGGGCGAGTTGGTGAAGATGCACGTGGCGCCGGGGCGGCTGGGCCTGCTGTGGCTGTGGGGCGCCCTGTGCGCGCTCGGCTGGTCACTGGTGGGGACGGCGCTCATCACGTTCGAGGAGTCGTACGACATCTTCGGCGCCGCCGTCGGTGTCGTGCTCGCCGCACTGGGCGTCTGCTGCGCCGTGCCGCCGGTGGCCTTCGTCGTCGTCGGTCTGCGCCGCGACCGGCGGATCCGCCGACTGCTGGACGCCTGGGGCACGTTGGACCGTGATCCGGCCGGCGACGCGCGTCTGCGGGCGCCCGGCATCGGCCTCGTCTGGATGCTGTCGTCGATCGCGCTGTGCGCGGCCGGGCTGTACCTCTGCGTGGCCGTACCGGCGGGCGCCGAGGCGGGCGAGGACACCTACGGCACGATCGCCCTCGGTATGGGACTCGGCCTGATCGCGTGGCTGCTCGGCCTGATCGGTGTCACCAAGGCTTTCGCCCACCGCCGTTGGGCGCTGCGGGTGCTGGCCGGGGCGCCCGCCCCCGGTCGGCCGCCGTTCTCCGCCGGAGGTGGCGCACACCGCTGACCCCGCGCCTATCCTGGCCGCGTAGCGGTGACCGCACAGGGGGAGGGTGTCACATGGAGTGGTACTGGTGGCTACTGATCATCTTCTGGACCGGCGGCTTCGGATGGGCGGTCGACAACGTCCGTACGGCGCTGCGCAACCGGCACGCACGCAAGCTGGAACTCCTGGAAGCGGGCAGGCAGGAACGGCTGGCCGTCGAGGCGGCGCACCGGCCGCCGGAGCCGGTCTGCGGCTGCACGCACCACCTCGCCAAACATGACAAGCGGGGCAAGTGCCATGAGCGCGTCGAGGTGCCGACGGCCTGGGACGAGAGCAAGAAGCCGGTCCGTTTCGAAGCCGGGCAGTGCAACTGCCAGCAGTACGTGGGGCCGCAGCCGCTCTCGCAGGTGTACGCCGACGATTTGACCGACCTGGCCTGACGGCCTCCCCCCGGAGGTCCTGAGACCGACCGGCAATTGCCGGTCGGCCTAAGGCGTCCCGGGCCGCACGGGGTGGCCGACCAGCATGGTCGGCGCTCCCGCGACCCGGGTCAGGAACACCGTCGCCGCGTTCGGGCCCTGCAGCTTCATCTTCCGTCGCAGCTCCTCCGGTTCGACGGCGGAGCCCCGCTTCTTGACGGTCAGCACACCGACCTTCCGCTCCCGCAGCAGCGCCTTCAGCCGCTTCATGTGGAAGGGCAGCACGTCGGTGATCTCGTACGCGGAGGTGTACGGGGAGTCGTACGGTTCGTCGCTGGTGACGTAGGCGATCGTCTCGTCGACCAGCCGGCCCGCGCACCGGTCCACGATGTCGGCGACCAGATGGGCGCGGATCACGGCCCCGTCCGGCTCGTACAGATAGCGGCCCACCGGTCCGACGGGCGGGGCGGGCAGCACGCCCGGCGCCGACAGGGTCGCGCCGGCCGGGAGCAGCGTGGCACGGTACGAGCCCGCCGTGAACCCCTCCCCGAACCAGAGCACCGCCTCCTTCACGTCGCCGCCGTCCGAGATCCACTCGGCCTCCGCCTGCGCGGGGATCGCCTCGTGCGGGATGCCGGGGGCGATCTTCAGCGCGGCGTGGGGGGCCGCCAGCGCGGCGCCGGTCGCCCAGGACAGCGGCGGGGAGTACGCCTCGGGGTCGAAGATCCGGCCGCGTCCGCCGCGCCGGGCCGGGTCGACGAAGACGGCGTCGTACCCGGACGTGTCGATCTCGGTGACATCGGCGCAGCGCACCTCGATCAGATCGTCGAGGCCGAGCGCGGCGGCGTTGGCCCGGGCCACCTCGGCGGTCAGCGGATCACGGTCCACGGCGAGGACCGAGATCCCCGCGCGGGCGAGGGCGAGGGCGTCACCGCCGATCCCGCAGCAGAGGTCGGCGACCGAGCGCACGCCCGCTTCGGCGAACCGCCGGGCGCGCTGCGTGGCGACCGAGGTACGGGTCGCCTGCTCGACCCCGTTCGGGGTGAAGAACATCCGGTACGCGTCGTCCGCGCCGAACTTCGCCACCGCCCGCTGCCGCAGCCGCGCCTGTCCGAGCGCCGCCGACACCAGCGGGGCCGGGTGGCCGCGGCGCAGCCGGGTCGCGGTGGCGAGCTCCTGGGCGGGGTCGTACGAGCGCAGTTCCGCGAGGAGCGCCGCGCCCTCGGGGGTGCGCAGGGCCAGGAGGGCGGCGAGCGGGTCGGTGGGGTCACTCGGGTCGAAGGCGTTCACCGGCCCATTGTGAGCCAGTCGGGGGACCGGGCGGACCCGGCGGAGGTGTCGGACGGAGCGTTCGAACGGGCGCTGGCAGTATGCGCAACCATGCAGCTTGTACGACAAAAGGGAGTACGGGTGTGAAGGTGCGCGGGCCGGGCGCCCTGCGACACGGCCCCGGCCGCGTGGTCCGGGGCCGGGACGGCTCCAGGGCCGGCCTGGTCCGCGCCGCCGTGAAGGTGATCGCGGGCGGCGGATGCGCCGCGGCCCGGCCGGAGGACCGCGTATGAACAGGGCGCGCCGGCTGCTGGCCGGCCTGCTGGCGGCAGGGGTGCTGCTGGCCCCCGTCGCGGGGTGTGCGCAGTCGGTCGACCCGATCGAACGGCTGGGGCGGAAGGCCGCGCAGAAGGTGCACCGGCCGCACCGGGCACCGGAACCGGCGGCGGGCGCGGAACCGGAGCCGTCGGCGGGGGTGCGGGAGGACCGGGGGCGGGTCGACCCGACGGCCGTCCGCTGCGGCCCGCACCGCCGTCCGCCGCGGTCCGGGCGCTCCCCGGTGTCGTCGCCGCCGAGTCGTCTGCGGCCGTACCGGCCGGAACCGTCCGACGGGACGGGCACCGGGCCGGGGTGCGGGCGGAGGTGACTCGGCGTTCCCGGACCGTGTCTTCCCGGCGTCGTGCGCGGCGGCGCCTCCGGTCCGCGTGTTCCCCTCACGTCGTCCCGATCGAGGCCGCCCGGCGGCCCGGCGCCACGACCGGACTGAATTGGCACTCCGCTTGACCGAGTGCTAATCGCGGTCATAGTGTCAGCTCTGGCACTCCCCGATGGAGAGTGCCAGCAGTACTGTGCGATCGCCAGGTCCGGCACCCGCGACGACGGACCCACCTGATCGCCACCCCAGACAGTTAACCCCGCAGTTAACCCCGAGATCTCCGAAGGGGGAGGCCGGATCGTGACGACCACCAGCTCCAAGGTTGCCATCAAGCCGCTTGAGGACCGCATTGTGGTCCAGCCGCTCGACGCCGAGCAGACCACGGCCTCTGGCCTGGTCATTCCGGACACCGCCAAGGAGAAGCCCCAGGAGGGCGTCGTCCTGGCCGTGGGCCCGGGCCGCTTCGAGAACGGCGAGCGCCTGCCGCTCGACGTCAACACCGGCGACATCGTGCTGTACAGCAAGTACGGCGGCACCGAGGTGAAGTACAACGGCGAGGAGTACCTCGTCCTCTCGGCTCGCGACGTGCTCGCGATCATCGAGAAGTAATTCACCCACGTTTGCTTCCGTTCTGCGCCCCTGGCCCCCAGCGAGATAACAAGCCGGGTGGTCGGGGGCGCAGTTCGTTCGAGAGGACAGTTCAGCTCCCATGGCGAAGATTCTGAAGTTCGACGAAGACGCCCGTCGTGCCCTTGAGCGCGGCGTCAACAAGCTTGCCGACACGGTGAAGGTGACGATCGGCCCCAAGGGCCGCAACGTCGTCATCGACAAGAAGTTCGGCGCCCCCACCATCACCAACGACGGTGTCACCATCGCGCGTGAGGTCGAGCTCGACGACCCGTACGAGAACCTCGGTGCCCAGCTGGTGAAGGAGGTGGCGACCAAGACCAACGACGTGGCGGGTGACGGCACCACCACCGCCACCGTGCTCGCCCAGGCACTCGTCCGCGAGGGCCTGCGCAACGTCGCCGCGGGTGCTTCCCCGGCCGCCCTGAAGAAGGGCATCGACGCCGCGGTCAAGGCCGTGTCCGAGGAGCTCCTCGCGACCGCCCGGCCGATCGACGACAAGTCCGACATCGCCGCCGTGGCCGCGCTCTCCGCGCAGGACTCGCAGGTCGGCGAGCTCATCGCGGACGCGATGGACAAGGTCGGCAAGGACGGTGTCATCACCGTCGAGGAGTCCAACACCTTCGGTCTGGACCTCGAGTTCACCGAGGGCATGGCCTTCGACAAGGGTTACCTGTCCCCGTACATGGTGACCGACCAGGAGCGTATGGAGGCCGTCCTCGACGACCCGTACATCCTGATCCACCAGGGCAAGATCGGCTCGATCCAGGAGCTGCTCCCGCTCCTGGAGAAGGTCATCCAGGCCGGTGGCTCCAAGCCGCTGCTGATCATCGCCGAGGACGTCGAGGGCGAGGCCCTGTCGACCCTGGTCGTCAACAAGATCCGTGGCACCTTCAACGCCGTCGCGGTGAAGGCCCCGGGCTTCGGTGACCGCCGCAAGGCCATGCTCGGCGACATCGCCACCCTCACCGGTGCGACCGTCATCGCCGAGGAGGTCGGCCTCAAGCTCGACCAGGCCGGTCTGGACGTGCTGGGCTCCGCCCGTCGCGTCACCGTCTCCAAGGACGACACGACGATCGTGGACGGCGGCGGCGAGCCCGGCGACGTCAAGGGCCGGGTCAACCAGATCAAGGCCGAGATCGACTCCACGGACTCCGACTGGGACCGCGAGAAGCTCCAGGAGCGCCTGGCGAAGCTGGCCGGCGGCGTGTGCGTGATCCGCGTCGGCGCCGCCACCGAGGTGGAGCTCAAGGAGAAGAAGCACCGTCTGGAGGACGCCATCTCCGCGACCCGCGCCGCGGTCGAGGAGGGCATCGTCTCCGGTGGTGGCTCCGCTCTGGTCCACGCCGTCAAGGTCCTCGAGGGCAACCTCGACAAGACCGGCGACGAGGCCACCGGTGTCGCGGTCGTGCGCCGCGCCGCCGTCGAGCCGCTGCGCTGGATCGCCGAGAACGCCGGTCTCGAGGGTTACGTCATCACCTCGAAGGTCGCCGAGCTCGACAAGGGCCAGGGCTTCAACGCCGCGACCGGCGAGTACGGCGACCTGGTGAAGGCCGGCGTCATCGACCCGGTCAAGGTCACCCGCTCCGCGCTGGAGAACGCCGCGTCCATCGCGTCGCTGCTGCTGACGACCGAGACCCTGGTCGTCGAGAAGCCGGCCGAGGACGAGGCCGAGGCCGGCCACGGCGGCCACGGCCACTCGCACTGACGCAGGCCGCACCACCGCCGAAGGCCCCCGTTCCCACCGCTGCTCAGCGGTGGGAACGGGGGCCTTCCGCGTCCCGGGTTCAGGCCTGGCGCCGCAGGGATCCGGCGTGCACCGGGTCCGCGAAGGGCAGACCCGCCGCGAAGCGCTCCAGCTCGTCGAGCGCGTGGTCGGCCATCCGGTGCAGCTCATTGCCGAGCGAGCCCGCGACGTGCGGGGTCAGCAGCACATTCGGCAGGTCGTACAACGGCGAGAGCGGGGGCGGGAGTTCGGGCTCTGTCACATCCAGGACCGCGTGCAGCCGCCCGCTCCTCAGCTCGGGGAGCAGCGCGTCCTCGTCGATCAGGGACCCGCGCGCGGTGTTGATCAGGGTGGTGCCCGTCGCCATGGCCGACAGCTGGGCCGCGCCGATCAGATGGTGCGTCTCCGGCAGCTGCGGCGCGTGGACGGAGACGACGGAGCTCCCGGCGCACAGCTCGTCCAGCTCCACCGGCCGTACGCCCAGCAGGGCCGCCTCCACGGCGTCGACGTACGGGTCGTACAGCAGGACGTCCAGGTCGAAGGGGCGCAGCAGCTCGATCACGCGCCGGCCGATGCGGGACGCGCCGACGATGCCGACCGTACGGCGGTGGTTGCCGGAGCCGGCGAGCTCCCGGAGCCAGTCGTGCCGGGTACGCAGCCCGCGGTAGAGGTGGGCGGCGTACAGGACACGCTTGTTGGCGAAGAGGATCGCGGCCAGGGTGAATTCGGCGACCGGCAGCGCGTTGGCCCCGGCCGCCGAGGTGACGGCGATCCCGCGTTCCCAGCAGGCCTCCGTGATGTGGTGCTTCACGGAACCGGCCGCGTGCACCTCGGCGGTCAGCGGGGTCGCGCCCCATCCGGTGAACAGCACCTCGGCCCCGGCGAGCGCGACGGCCGCCGCCGGCGACGGGTCGGCCAGGTCGTGCGCGACGAAGTGCGGATCGGTACGGGTGAGGGCGGCGAGCCGGGCGCGGTGACGGTCGGCGAGGAGCTGGTCGGCGATGCCGGGATCCATGGCCAGCAGGGCTTCCGGCCGGTTGTCAGTGGCGTGGGACATGGCGGGACTCGGACTCCTCGGAGGGCGGTCGGCTCAGGGGGCACACGGCGGTCACTTGACGCTTCCGGCGGTCAGACCCGCCTTCCAGTGCCGCTGCAGGGAGACGAAGGCGACGACCAGGGGGATCACGGCGAGGAGCGAGCCGGTGACGACGAGCGGGTAGAAGCCCGGTTCACCGTGGGTGTTGGTGTTCCACGCGTACAGGCCCAGGGCAGGACGACGCCGGAAGCCCCGCCACCACCCGGCACGAACTGTCCGTGCGGAACAACGTCTTCGTGAGCGAGGGCACCGGCGGCTACGCCTTCAAGAACCCGACCGCCGGGCTCTCGTTCGACCACAACGCCTTCTACGGCATCGACATGACCCGTCCGAACCCCGGCGGCGTCACCGAGGACCCGCAGCTGCGGGACGACTTCAGGCTCGGCGCGGGCTCGCCGGCCCTCGCCGCCGGAGCCGTCGTCGAGAACAACGGCGGCAGGGACTGGTTCGGCAACAGGCTGAGGCCCGGTGCCCCCAACATCGGCGCTTACGCGGGCCACGGCGTCCGATGACCGGCGGGCCGTCAGGCCCGCCCGCCGCGTTCCGCACCGCCCGGTCCGTACCGGAGCGGTCCCCTACTACTGAGGCCCGTACTTGCGGCCTGTCTTGGAGGTGACCCCTCCGAGCAGGCCGCGGGGCGCCACCTTCACCAGCCCCATCAGCGCCTTGTACCGCGCGTCCGGGATCGACACCGACTTCCCGTGCGCCAGATCCGCCAGCGCCGCGGCGACCAGTCTGTCCGCGTCGAGCCACATCCAGCCCGGAATGTTGCCGGTCCCCATCCCGGCACGCTCGTGGAACTCGGTCCGTACGAAGCCGGGGCACAGCGCCATCAGCCGCACCCCCGATCCGGCCAGGTCCTTCGCCGCGCCCTGGGTGAACTGCACGACCCACGCCTTGGACGCGCCGTAGGTGCCGCGCGGGACGAACGCCGCCACCGAGGCGACGTTGACGACTCCGCCCCGGCCGCGCTCCTTCATGCCGGCCGCGGCCGCCGAGGTCAGCCGCAGCACCGCCTCGCAGTGCACCTTCAGCATCTTCAGCTCATCGGCCATCGACACGTCCAGATACCGGCCCTTGTTGCCGAACCCGGCGTTGTTGATCAGCAGGTCGACGGGGTGCGGACGGTCCGTCAGCCGTGCCTCGACCGAGGCGATTCCGTCGTCCTCGGAGAGGTCGGCGGTCAGTACCTCGGCCTCGATGCCGTGCCGGTCGTGGAGTTCGGTGGCCTGCTCCCGGAGTCGCTCGGTGTTCCGTGCCACCAGCACCAGGTTGTGCCCGTCGGCCGCGAGACGCCGCGCGAAGGCGGCCCCGATCCCCGCGGTTGCGCCTGTGATCAGTGCAGTCGTCATACGCGGCACGTTAGTGCCCCGCGCGCCGGACGGATCACTCGCCCGGTGCCTGTGAACCCACGTACTTCAGGGCCGAGCGCAGCGTCTCGGGGTGGAGGTCGTCCCGGGCCGCGAGCAACTCCGGCAGCAGCTCCCGTCGCACCGTCACCGCCAGGAACTGCATCCGCACGGTGACGCCGTGGTCCGGTCGGCGCACGATCTCGACCGGGTCCCCGGCGCGGATCTCACCCGGCTCGATCACCCGCAGGTAGGCACCCGGAGCGGCCTCCTCCGTGAACCGCCTCACCCAGCGCCGCTCGCCGAGGTGACCGGCGAACGTACGGCACGGGATGCGCCCCGACGTCACCTCCAGCACCAGGTCGGAGCCGATTCGCCAGCGCTCGCCGATCCTCGCGTCGCTCACGTCCAGTCCGGCGGTCGTCAGATTCTCGCCGAACGCGCCGTTGGCCAGCGAGCGGCCGAGCGAGCGCTCCCAGACGTCGAGGTCCTCGCGGGCGACCGCGTACACCGCCTGGTCCGAACCGCCGTGATGACGCAGGTCGCACACCGCGTCCCCGGCCAGCCCGCTGCCGCCGGTGCCCTTGGGGCCGGGGTCCGTGACCCGCACCGGGCCGTCGGCCGGCCGCTTGTCGATCCCGGTCGCGCCACCGGGGGCGTCGGTGTAGTCGACGGCCCTGGCCCGCCCGACATTCACGGTCAGGATCGTCTTCGGTGTCTTCGGTGTCATCGGCTCCACGGCTCCATCGGCTCCCTCGGCATCGCTGGGAGAACGCTAGCGAGTCGGCCCCCAAAGTCACACGCGAATAATTCGCATTCGATCCAAGCGCCTCTTATGGTTGAGGGGTGATCGAAGCCCGTCATCTCCGTGTCCTGCGCGCCGTGGCCGCCACCGGCTCGTTCTCGGCGGCCGCGCGCGAACTGGGCTGCACCCAGCCCGCGGTCAGCCAGCAGATGAAGGCGCTGGAGTCATCGGTGGGCACCACCCTGCTCATCCGCACGGGCCGCGAGATGCGCCTCACCCAGGCGGGTGAGGCGCTGGTGCGCCACGCCTCCGGCATCCTCGCCGGGCTGACCGCCGCCGAGGAGGAGGTCGCGGCGATCGCCGGGCTGCGGGCCGGCCGGGTCCGGCTCGTCTCGTTCCCCAGCGGCAGCTCCACGCTGGTCCCCGGCGCCCTCGCCGCCCTGCGGGCCGCCCATCCGGGCACCCGGGTCTCCCTGGTCGAGGCCGAGCCGCCGCGCTCGGTCGAGATGCTCCGGGAGGGTGACTGCGACATCGCGCTGGCGTTCCGCTACGGCTCATCGGGCGCCGAGTGGGAGGACCTGGTCGTACGCCCGCTGCTCACCGACCGGCTGATCGGCCTGGTCCCCGACGGGCACCGGCTGGCCGGTGCGGATGCGGTGGGGATCGCCGAACTGGCCGACGAGTCCTGGATCGCGGGCTGCCCGCGCTGCCGACGGCAGCTGGTGGAGGTCTGCGAGGAGTCCGGCTTCACGCCCCGGATCGACTTCGCCACCGACGACTATCCCGCGGTGATCGGTCTGGTCGGCGCCGGTCTGGGAGTCGCCGTGCTGCCGGAGCTGGCGATCGAGTCGGTGCGCCCCAAGGGGGCCGGCACCGTCGCGGTGGAGCCGGCGATCGAGCGCGAGATCGTTGCGCTGACCCTGCCCGACCTGGCCCAGGTCCCCGCAGTGGCGGCCACTCTGGACCAGCTGTCCCTGGCGGCCACCCGCTAGGGCGCGGTGCCGTCGCACGCCGACGGCCCGGTTCTCCGGGGCATGGGGCGCAGGAACGTTTCTTCGGTTGTCGTGTGCGGTCCGTTGGATCAACCGTGCCCGGACGAGGCGGGCATCCCCGAAGGGCTCACCGCCGCGATCAGGCGGTTGCGGGCCCGGCCCATGAGCTCCTCGCGTTCGTCCTCGGTCAGTCCGCCCCACACCCCGTAGGGCTCACGTACCGCCAGGGCGTGCGCTGCGCACTCGGCGCGTACCGGGCATCGCATACAGACCTCCTTCGCCGAGTTCTCGCGGGCGCTTCGCGCGGCTCCGCGCTCACCCTCCGGATGGAAGAACAGCGAGCTGTCGACCCCACGGCAGGCCGCCAGCAGCTGCCAGTCCCACAGATCGGCGTTGGGTCCGGGAAGGCGGGAGAAATCTGCCATTGCTTGTCCCCTCGAAACCGTGCTGAGTCGGAAACGTCGTTGTCGTCCGTCGTGTGACCGTGCCCATGACCGTACATCTACGGTGCTAGTAGATGTAAATATGACTGATTGCGAATCTAGCCACAGACACCAGCAAAAGGGAAGAAAACCCACAAAATCGGGCGTGCGTTCAAGTGAAAATTCGGTTGAGGTCTTGACGATCCGCGCCGCTCTCCTCCGTGTGCGACCCCTCACGTAGAGTGCCGAACCCGGCCGTCGGACCCGTAACTCTTTCGAGTGACCATCGTTGAGAGTGCGGAGGCGGTTGGCAGAAAAAGCGATCGGGCAGATGTCCGAGAGCGTCAACCGCACAGGTGACGACTTGTATTCAGCCTGGAGGCTCAAGGTGACGCGCATCAGCTGCGGAGGACGGTCATGACATCCGTCCTCGTCTGCGACGACTCCCCGCTTGCCCGAGAGGCGCTCCGCCGCGCGGTCGCGACCGTGCCCGGCGTCGAGCGTGTGACGACGGCGGCCAACGGCGAGGAAGTCCTCCGCCGCTGGGGGGCCGACCGTTCGGATCTGATTCTGATGGACGTACGCATGCCCGGTCTGGGGGGTGTGGAGACGGTCCGGCGACTGCTCTCCGCCGACCCCGGGGCCCGGATCATCATGCTGACCGTCGCCGAGGACCTGGACGGTGTCGCGCTCGCGGTCGCCGCCGGGGCCCGCGGATATCTGCACAAGGACGCTTCCCGCGCGGAGCTGCGGGCGACCGTCACCCAGGCGCTGGCCGATCCGACGTGGCGGCTCGCCCCGCGTCGGCTGCGGTCCGCCGAGATGGGTGCGGCGCCGACGCTCACCGCGCGTGAGATCCAGGTGCTGGAAGGGATGAGCCACGGCCGCTCCAACGCGGAGATCGGGCGCGAGCTCTTCCTCTCCGAGGACACGGTGAAGACCCACGCCCGGCGGCTGTTCAAGAAGCTCGGCGCCTCGGACCGGGCGCACGCCGTGGCGCTCGGCTTCCGCTGGGGTCTGGTCCGCTGATGACCGGCCATGACCGGTAGCCGGCCGCTTCCCCGTCCGCACTCCGGCGGACGGGGCGAGGGGTGCGGAAGACCGCCGATCGGGCGTCCGGCAGCCTCGGTATGTGACGCTTCCCGGCCGATGACGCATCCTTGAGATGTGGAGTTCCTCGGGAACGATTCGGTCGAGCGGAAGGGGAGGGCGCAGGACATGACTTCCGGCGCACCCGCTCATAACGCTTCGGTGCACAACTACGGACGAGGTGCCGCAGATGAAGCGGCACCGAGGCACCATGGTTCGATGCGCGACGACGAGACGACGGTGATCGCTGCCCTGGTGCACCGTGCCGTCGACGGCGACGCGCAGGCCACTCATGATCTGCTGGCCCATGTCCACCCCCTCGCGCTGCGCTACTGCAGGTCCCGGTTGAACCGGCTGCCCGGTGATGCCCGCCACTTCGTGGAGGACCTGGCGCAGGAGGTCTGTGTCGCGGTGCTGATGGCGTTGCCGCGCTACAAGGACACCGGCAGACCCTTCGAAGCCTTCGTCTTCGCCATCGCCGGCCACAAGGTCGCCGATCTCCAGCGGGCCGCGATGCGGCACCCGGGATCGACGGCCGTACCCTCCGACGAGATGCCGGAGCGGCCGGACGACTCGCTCGGGCCGGAGGAGCGCGCGCTGCTCAGCAGCGATGCCGCCTGGGCCAAGAAGCTCCTCGCCAATCTGCCGGAGAACCAGCGCGAGCTGCTGGTTCTGCGGGTCGCGGTCGGCCTGACCGCCGAGGAGACCGGACAGATGCTCGGCATGTCGCCGGGTGCGGTCCGGGTCGCCCAGCACCGTGCGCTGAGCAGGCTGCGGGCCCTCGCCGAGCAGTAGTCACAGCACCGGCTGCGCCCCGCTGCGGAGTTCCGTACGAAGCTACAGAACCTCTGGGTGATCTTGCTCGTGGAATGAGACACCCCTGGAGCCCGTTAGCATGGACATCCGCACCGATCAAGGCCATTTGGGGAAGGTGTCATGACTGCAAACGTCGACGGAGTGCCCGAGAAATTCGCGACGCTCGGGCTGACATACGACGACGTGCTGCTGCTGCCCGGCGCGTCCGACATGGCGCCCGACCAGATCGATACCTCTTCGTACATCTCCAAGAATGTGCGGGTGAACATCCCGCTGCTCTCGGCCGCGATGGACAAGGTCACCGAGGCCCGGATGGCGATCGCCATGGCCCGGCAGGGCGGCGCCGGTGTGCTGCACCGCAATCTCTCCATCGCCGACCAGGCCAACCAGGTCGACCTGGTGAAGCGCTCCGAGTCCGGCATGGTGACCGACCCGATCACGGTGCACCCGGACGCGACGCTCCGCGACGCCGACGAGCTGTGCGCCAAGTTCCGGATCAGCGGCGTGCCGGTCACCGACGCCGCGGGCAAGCTGCTCGGCATCGTCACCAACCGCGACATGGCTTTCGAGTCGGACCGCACGCGCCAGGTGCGCGAGGTCATGACGCCGATGCCGCTCGTCACCGGCAAGGTCGGCATCTCCGGCGTCGACGCCATGGAGCTGCTGCGCCGACACAAGATCGAGAAGCTTCCGCTGGTCGACGACGCCGGGGTCCTCAAGGGCCTGATCACGGTCAAGGACTTCGTCAAGGCGGAGAAGTACCCGAACGCGGCGAAGGACAAGGAAGGCCGGCTGCTGGTCGGCGCCGCCGTCGGCGTCGCGGGCGATGCCTTCGAGCGGGCCCAGGCCCTCGTGGAGGCGGGCGTCGACTTCATCGTCGTCGACACCGCGCACGGCCACTCCCGCCTCGTCTCCGACATGGTCGCCAAGATCAAGTCGAACGCGTCCGGCGTCGACGTCATCGGCGGCAACATCGCCACCCGTGACGGTGCCCAGGCGCTCATCGACGCCGGTGTCGACGGCATCAAGGTCGGTGTCGGCCCGGGTTCCATCTGCACCACCCGCGTGGTCGCCGGTATCGGCGTCCCGCAGGTCACGGCGATCTACGAGGCCTCGCTCGCCGCCAAGGCGGCCGGCGTCCCGGTCATCGGGGACGGCGGTCTGCAGTACTCCGGCGACATCGCCAAGGCACTCGTCGCCGGTGCGGACACCGTGATGCTCGGCTCGCTGCTCGCGGGCTGCGAGGAGTCCCCGGGCGAGCTGCTCTTCATCAACGGCAAGCAGTTCAAGTCGTACCGCGGCATGGGTTCGCTCGCCGCGATGCAGACCCGTGGCGACCGCAAGTCGTTCTCGAAGGACCGTTACTTCCAGGAGGGCGTCGCCTCCGACGAGAAGCTGGTCCCCGAGGGCATCGAGGGCCAGGTCCCGTACCGCGGCCCGCTCTCCGCGGTGGTCCACCAGCTCACCGGCGGTCTGCGCCAGTCGATGTTCTACGTCGGCGGCCGCACCGTTCCGGAGCTCCAGGCCAACGGCCGGTTCGTCCGGATCACCTCGGCGGGCCTCAAGGAGAGCCACCCGCACGACATCCAGATGACGGTCGAAGCGCCGAACTACAGCAGGAAGTAACGCATCAGCACAGGTGAGGGGCGGTCCGGGCACACCGGGACCGCCCCTCACCCGTGTGTCGGGGATACTGGGAAACGCAGACGTAGAGGGAAAGGCCACACCATCGTGACTGAGATCGAGATCGGGCGCGGCAAGCGCGGCCGCCGGGCGTACGCATTCGACGACATCGCCGTCGTTCCGAGCCGTCGCACCCGCGACCCGAAGGAGGTCTCGATCGCCTGGCAGATCGACGCCTACCGGTTCGAGCTGCCGTTCCTGGCCGCCCCCATGGACTCCGTGGTCTCCCCGCAGACCGCGATCCGGATCGGTGAGCTGGGCGGCCTCGGCGTCCTGAACCTCGAGGGCCTGTGGACCCGGCACGCCGACCCGCAGCCGCTGCTCGACGAGATCGCCGAGATGCCGGTCGAGTCGGCGACCCGCCGCCTCCAGGAGATCTACGCGGCCCCGATCCAGGAGGAGCTGATCGGGCAGCGCATCAAGGAGGTGCGCGATTCCGGTGTCGTCACCGCCGCCGCACTCTCGCCGCAGCGCACCGCCCAGTTCTCGAAGGCCGTCGTCGACGCGGGTGTGGACATCTTCGTCATCCGCGGCACCACGGTCTCCGCCGAGCACGTCTCGGGCGCGGCCGAGCCGCTCAACCTGAAGCAGTTCATCTACGAGCTGGACGTCCCGGTCATCGTCGGCGGCTGCGCCACGTACACCGCGGCCCTGCACCTGATGCGGACCGGCGCGGCCGGTGTCCTGGTCGGCTTCGGCGGCGGCGCCGCGCACACCACGCGCAACGTCTTCGGCATCCAGGTCCCGATGGCGACCGCGGTCGCCGATGTGGCCGGGGCGCGCCGCGACTACATGGACGAGTCCGGCGGCCGGTACGTGCACGTGATCGCGGACGGCGGCGTCGGCTGGTCCGGTGACCTCCCGAAGGCCATCGCCTGCGGTGCGGACGCCGTGATGATGGGCTCCCCGCTGGCCCGCGCGACGGACGCGCCCGGCCGCGGCCGCCACTGGGGCATGGAGGCCGTCCACGAGGACGTGCCGCGCGGCAAGCTGGTCGACCTGGGCTCCGTCGGGACGACGGAGGAGGTCCTCACCGGCCCCTCGCACACCCCCGACGGTTCGATGAACATCTTCGGCGCGCTCCGCCGGGCGATGGCGACCACGGGGTACAGCGACCTCAAGGAGTTCCAGCGCGTCGAGGTGACGGTGGCGGACTCGCAGCACCGCCGCTGATCGTCCCCGGACATGAGGGAGGGCCCGGGCCGCTTGCGATGCGCATGCGGCCCGGGCCCTCCCGTATGTGTGCGGTCAGTCGCTCGCCTTCTTGGTACCGCCGAAGGCGGCGAAGGCGCCGATGGCGAGGAACAGGTACGTCTTGAAGTCCGCGGCCTCGCTCCAGGCGTCGGTCAGCAGACCGAACTTGTCGAAGAAGATGTCCGTGAACGAGGCGCCGGACTGGTCGGCCACGATCACGGCCATGCCGATGATCTGGCCGAGGTAGACCGCACCGAGCGACAGGACCGCGCTGACGACCGGCAGGACCGGGTTGCTGCCGCCGACCTTGCCCGCGGCGAAGCCGATCAGGAAGCCGACACCGATGGCGATGTAGCCGAACTCGCGCTCGATCGCGCCGGTGATGACCCCGTAGAGGACCGCCGCGACGATTGCCGTGACCACGGCGCTGACCGCACCCAGAACGACGTTGTTGCGGGCGGGAGCGGCCGGCGCGAACGGCGAGCCGCCGAACTGCCCCGGCTGACCGGGCTGACCGGGCTGGCCGAACTGGCCGGGCTGCTGACCGGCGAACGGGTTTCCGGTCGGCACGCCGGGCTGCCCGGGCTGCGCCGTCGGCTGCCCGGGCTGCTGGTCCGCGAACGGGTTGCCGCCGGGCTGGGCGTCGTACGGCTGCGGTGGCTGGTTCGACGGCGGCACGGGCTGGCTCATGGTGGGATCCCCCCTGGGATGCATACGCACGACTGTGCGAGAAGTGACGCCGCAGGCTAGCAGTCGCCTGCGACAACTCCCACCGGAATCCTTTTGGGGGGACTGGCCTCCGGGGGGACAGGCCTCACAGCCGGTGCGCGGCTCCGGCCGGGGTGGCGCCGCGGGTGTCCAGGAGGAGCTGGGCCTTCACCGCGAGACCCTGGAGGTCGTACGTACGGTGGTGCTGCAGCAGCAGCGTGAGGTCCGCGCTCGACGCCGCTTCGTACAGGGAGTCCGCGCGCGGGACGGGGAGTTCGCGTACGCGCCAGTCCAGGACGTGCGGGTCGTGGTAACCGATCTGGGCGCCCATGTCCATCAGCCGCATCGCGATCTCCCGGGCCGGGGACGCCTCCTGGTCGGCGAGATCCGGTTTGTAGGTGACGCCGAGGAGCAGGACCCGCGCGCCGCGGACGGACTTGCCGTGTTCGTTCAGGAGAGTGGCGCAGCGCTGGATCACGTAACTCGGCATCCGGTCGTTGATGTCCTGGGCCAGCGAGACCATCCGCAGGGGGTGGACCGGGGTACGGCTGTTGTACGGCAGGAAGCCGGGGTCCACCGGGGCGCCGTGGCCGCCGACGCCGGGGCCCGGGCGGAACGGCTCGAAGCCGAACGGCTTTGTCTCGGCGCACCTGATGACGTCCCACAGGTCGACGCCGAGTTCGTGGCAGAGCACCGCCATCTCGTTGACCAGGGCGATGTTGACGTGCCGGAAGTTGGTCTCCAGTACCTTCGTCATCTCGGCCTCGCGCGGTCCGCGGGCGCGTACGACCTTGTCGGTGAGCCGTCCGTAGAACGCGGCGGCCGATTCGGTGCAGGCGGAGGTGAGGCCGCCGATGACCTTGGGGATGTTGGCGTAGACGTGGGCGCGGTTACCGGGGTCGAGCCGGCTGGGCGAGCAGGCGAGGTGGAAGTCGCGTCCGGCGCGCAGCCCCGAACCCTCCTCCAGGAGGGGGCGGACGAAGCCCTCCGTCGTGCCGGGCGGCACGGCCGACTCCAGCAGGACCGTGGTGTGCGGGCGCAGCCGGGCGGCGAGGGCGCGGGCCGCTTCCCCCACCGCGGTGAGGTCCAGGGCCCGGTCGGCGCCGAGGGGTGTGGGCGCGCAGATCACCGCGGTACGGACCCGGCCGAGCTCGGCCGGGTCGATGGTGGGCCGGAAGCCCCCCGCGAGCATCCGGCGGATCTCCGAGGCGGTGAGCGTGCCTTCGACGGGGGTGCGGCCGGCGGAGAGCTCGGCGAACGGGCGGGGGTCGGTGTCGTAGCCGACGGTGTTGATGCCCGCGGCCACGGCGGCCTGGGCGAGGGGCAGGCCGAGGTGACCGAGTCCGATGACGGCGAGGTCTGCGGGCATGTGGATGGGCCGTCCTTCCCTAAGACCATGACGACAGAAAGCGCAACCGCTGGCGGCAGTGCAATGTCAGACTAGGCGTAAATATGACCTATATGTCGCATTGTGCGACTTCGGTCGCCCGGGTGTTGTCCACAGGCGGTGGCTGAAGTCGCGGACCGCGGACAGAATCGAGAGGTGGGCGCGGGCGCCCGGCCTCTCGGCCGGGCCGCATCCCCGTGCCGGACCCACCCCGATCTACCGGGAGGCAGCAGTGAGGACAGCGACACTGGGACCCGCGGAGCGCGTCGAGGCGCTCGCCGCGATGGCCGAGCGCGAACTGGACGTGCTGGTCGTGGGGGCGGGCGTGGTCGGCGCCGGGACGGCGCTGGATGCGGCGACAAGAGGGCTCTCGACCGGACTGGTCGAGGCGCGCGACTGGGCGTCCGGCACGTCGAGCAGGTCGAGCAAGCTGATCCACGGCGGGCTGCGCTATCTGGAGATGCTCGACTTCGCACTCGTGCGGGAGGCGCTGAAGGAGCGCGGACTGCTGCTGGAGCGGCTGGCCCCGCATCTGGTGAAGCCGGTGCCGTTCCTCTATCCGTTGCAGCACAAGGGGTGGGAGCGGCTCTATGCCGGTTCGGGCGTCGCACTGTACGACGCGATGTCGGTGTCGTCGGGGCACGGCCGAGGGCTGCCCGTCCACCGGCATCTCTCCCGCCGCAAGGCTCTGCAGGTCGCGCCCGCGCTGAAGAAGGACGCGCTGGTCGGGGCGTTGCAGTACTACGACGCCCAGATGGACGACGCCCGTTTCGTGGCGACGCTGGTGCGCACGGCCGCCGGATACGGCGCGCAGGTGGCGAACCGGGCGCGGGTGATCGGCTTCCTGCGGGAGGGCGAGCGGGTGGTCGGCGCCCGGGTGGAGGACGTCGAGGCGGGCGGGGAGTACGAGGTCAGGGCCAAACAGGTGGTCAACGCGACCGGGGTGTGGACGGACGACACCCAGTCGCTGATAGGTGAGCGCGGGCAGTTCCACGTCCGGGCGTCCAAGGGCATCCATCTGGTCGTGCCGAAGGACCGCATCCACTCCTCGACCGGGCTCATCCTGCGGACCGAGAAGTCCGTGCTGTTCGTGATCCCCTGGGGCAGGCACTGGATCATCGGGACGACCGACACCGACTGGGACCTGGACAAGGCGCACCCGGCGGCCTCCAGCGCCGATATCGACTATCTCCTGGAACACGTCAACTCGGTCCTGGCCACGCCTCTGAGCAGGGACGACGTCGAGGGTGTCTATGCCGGACTGCGGCCGTTGCTGGCCGGCGAGTCGGACGCGACCAGCAAGCTCTCGCGCGAGCACACGGTGGCGCACCCGGTGCCGGGGCTGGTGGTCGTGGCGGGCGGCAAGTACACGACGTACCGGGTGATGGCGAAGGACGCCGTCGACGAGGCGGTGCACGGGCTCGACCAGCGGGTGGCGGACTGCGTCACGGAGGAGGTCCCGCTGCTGGGCGCGGAGGGCTACCTCGCCCTGTGGAACGCGCGGGCGAGGACGGCGGCCCGTACCGGCCTGCACGTCGCCCGGGTGGAGCATCTGCTGAACCGCTTCGGATCCATGGCCGAGGAGCTCCTGGAGCTGATCGTCGACGACCCCTCGCTGGGTGCGCCGCTGCCGTCGGCGGACGACTATCTGAAGGCCGAGATCGTCTACGCCGCCTCCCACGAGGGGGCCCGTCACCTCGATGACGTACTGACCCGGCGGACCCGGATCTCCATAGAGACCTTCGACCGGGGCACACGCTCCGCGCGGATCTGCGCGGAGCTGATGGCGCCGGTGCTCGGGTGGGACGAGGACCAGATCGAACGGGAGGTGGAGCACTACGAGAAGCGGGTGCAGGCGGAACGGGAGTCGCAGCGTCAGCCGGACGACCTGACGGCGGACGCGGCACGGCTCGGGGCGCCGGACATCGTGCCGATCTGATCCTGGCGGGCCGGAAACGGGCCGGCCCCGGATCGGCACCCGCGGCGGGCCGAGTCCGGCCGGATCCGGTCAGGTGCGGCCCGATCGGTGCCCGGACCGCCCGCCAGGTGCGGCGGCGGTGTGTCCGCGAGGGCAGAACTCGGCATCGAGCAGCGCCGGTTCGAGTGCCGGGTCGGTCAGGCTGTCCGTGTCGACACGGAACGTCAGGACGTGGACGCCGTCGCGGGTGGCGGCGGTACGGACGTAACTCCCCTCGATATGACCGTTGTGGCCCCAGACGGTCGTACCGCAGGAGAGTTTCTGCGGATAGATGCCCATGCCGTAGACCCCGTGTGCGGTACCCGTGCTCAGCAGCGTGCGCAGCTGGGCGGGGGGCAGCAGGCGTCCGCCCAGCAGGGCCGCGTAGAACCGGTTGAGATCGGCCAGCGTGGAGATCAGCTCGCCCGCGGCGCCCGCGGTGCGCGGGTCGAGGGCGGTGACGTCGCGGAGGCCGCCGCCGGCCGGAGCGCGCGTGTAGCCGCGCCCGTGCGGGGCGGGCAGCGTGGTGCGGGCGCCGGGGAGCGAGGTGCCGGTCAGGCGCAGCGGTTCGATGATGCGACGCCTGATCTCGGTGGCGTAGCTGTGTCCGGTGACGCGTTGAACGATCAGACCGAGCAGGACGTAATTGGTGTTGGAATAGGAGTAGCTGCCAGGGGTGTTCGTGGGGCGGTGCGCCACCGCCGTACGGATCGCGGCGGCGGCGGAGGCGGGGCGCGCGCCGGTGGCCGCGGTGTAGTCGTAGAGGCCGCTGGTGTGGGTGAGCAGCGCGCGCAGGGTGATGCGGCGGCCGTCGTTGCCCTGACCGCGGATCAGCCCGCCCAGATGGTGCTCCACGGTGTCCGACAGCTGCAGCCGGTGCTCCTGGGCGAGTTGGAGGACGACCGTGGCGACGAACGTCTTGGTGATGCTGCCCGCCCGGAACCGGTCCGCGAGTCCGATGCCCGCGCCCGTCGAACGGTACGTGGGGTGGCGGACGGAGGGGGATCCCTGGGCCAGCAGGGCCGCGTCGGGTGCACCGCCCTCGGCGACGAGCCGGGGGAGGTAGGCGGCTGCGGGCGTGAGGTGTGGTTCGCTGGGCAGGCTCGCTGTTCCGAGGCCGAGCAGCATAATCACCAACGGGGTGGCGAGCAGCGCCCTGAGAATCGGCATGGCAGGGAATCCTTCCTCCGGCCACATCATGACGGACCCCGGACCCGGCACCATGACCGGTCCCGGGGTGAGGGACAATGAACGCTCTGCCAGGGCGGGTTGATCGCAGAGGGGACGCATGTCGGAGGCGGAGCAGGCACGGGAGCCCCAACGGGACGAGGACGGACGTCTCCTTGCGGGTAGGTACCGGCTCGGGGAGGTGCTGGGCCGGGGCGGTATGGGCACGGTCTGGCGTGCCGTCGACGAGACGCTGGGCCGCACGGTCGCGGTCAAGGAGCTGCGGTTCCCGTCGGCCATCGACGAGGACGAGAAGCGCCGGCTCATCACGCGCACCCTGCGCGAGGCGAAGGCGATCGCCAGGATCCGCAACAACGGTGCGGTGACGGTCTACGACGTCGTCGACGAGGACGACCGGCCGTGGATCGTGATGGAACTCATCGAGGGCAAGTCGCTCGCCGAGGCGGTGCGTGAGGACGGCGTGCTGACGCCGAAGCGCGCGGCCGAGGTCGGGCTGGCCGTCCTCGACGTGCTGCGATCGGCGCACCGCGAGGGCATTCTGCACCGCGACGTGAAGCCGTCCAACGTACTGATCTCCGAGGACGGCCGGGTCGTGCTGACCGACTTCGGTATCGCCCAGGTGGAGGGCGACCCGTCCGTCACCTCGACGGGCATGCTCGTCGGCGCGCCCTCGTACATCTCGCCGGAGCGCGCCCGCGGGCACAAGCCGGGGCCGCCCGCCGACCTCTGGTCGCTCGGCGGACTGCTCTACGCGAGCGTCGAGGGCACCCCGCCGTACGACAAGGGGTCGGCGATCGCCACCCTGACCGCGGTCATGACGGAGCCGCTCGACCCGCCGAAGAACGCGGGGCCGCTGGAGGAGGTCATCTACGGCCTGCTGGCCAGGGACCCCGAGCAGCGGCTCGACGACGCGGGCGCCCGCGCCCTGCTCAACGACGTGATCCACGCCGCCGACAAGCCCGCCCCCGCGGTGCCTCCGCCCGCGGACTCCACCCAGGTCATGGCGCTGCCCACCGTCGCCGCCCCCCGTGCCAGGGGCGCGGCCAAGTCCGGGGAACCTGGGGAGGGAACGCGGGACCGCCTGCGCGGAGCGCTGCGCTCCGTACGGAACGCGAAGGCGACGCCCGCTGCGGGCGAGGCCGCCGCTGCCACGGCCACGGCCCCGGACCGGCCCGCGGCCACGGTGGGTTCCGCCGCAGGGGGCGTACCGCCGCAGCGTGGTGCAGGCGGCCCGTCGAGGACGCCGGCCCGTGCGTCCCTCACGGACGTGGTGCCGCGCCGCACGCTGGTGATCATCGCGGCGGTCGTCGTGCTCGCCCTGCTCGGCACCATCCTGGCGATCTCGCTCGGCGGTGGTGACGAGAGCGACAAGGGCAGCGCGTCCGGGAAGGGTGCGTCGTCCGCCTCGGCCGGCGCCGCCACGGGCGGCGGCTCCGGCAAGGCCGACGGCTCCGGCAAGGACCAGGGCCGGAGCCAGGGTCAGGACCAGGGCCAGGGAGCGGAGCAGAGCGGCGGTCAGGACCAGGACAAGGGCAAGGGCGACGACTCGGACAAGGGGTCGGACGGGTCCGGGGCCGAGGGATCGGGCGGCAAGGACACCTTGCCCGCCGGCTACAAGATGGTCACCGACAAGCGGTTCCACTTCATGATGGCGATGCCCGCCGACTTCCGGCGGAACCACATCGCGGGCACCAACTCGGGCGGCATCTACAACGTCGACAACGGCTACCCGCGCGTCCAGGTCGACTACAACGGTTCCCCCAAGGACGACGCCGCCGCGGCCTGGAACGCGGCCAAGGGCTACGTCGCGGCCTCCAGCAACGGCTACAAGCACCTCGGCATCAAGGCGGTCGAGTACAACGGCTATCCGACCGTCGCCGACTGGCAGTTCGAGCGCAACGAGAACGGTCAGCGGAGCCGGGTGCTGAACCGTGGGTTCAAGGTCGACGCCACGCACGGTTACTCGATCATGATCAGCTGCAAGGTCAGCGAGTGGAACGGCAAGGAGTGCCGGACGCTGCGCGAGACGGCGTTCGCCACCTTCAGGCCCAAGGACTGAGCGGCGGGTTGCGCCGACCCTGCCGCGCGGCCAACACTTGCCACGTATTGTGAGAGCTTGAGAACCGTACGCAGCCACAGCCGTTGGTGAATTGCACAATATGTGACCGCAATTGACGGTTGATGCGGTCTCTGTGGCCGGGGGACAGCGCGCTCTGGGGAGGCGTCGTGGACGACTACGCGGGTCGGGTGCTTGCCGACCGCTACCGCCTGCCGCTGCCTCCGTCCGACGCGTACGAGCTGGTCGAGACCCGGGCCTTCGACACGTACAGCGGGCAGGAAGTCCTGGTGCGGCAGGTGCCGCTGCCGGAGGTCGTGGACGCCGAGGTGCTCGACGGGGACGGCCCGTCCCCGGCTGCGCGGCGGGTCACCGGCCGTACGGTGCGCCGGTCCACGGACCCGGCGGTCCGGCGGGCGATCGAGGCGGCCCAGGCGGCCGCCCAGGTGCCCGACCATCCGCGGCTCGACCAGGTCTTCGACGTGTTCGCCGAGGCCGGGTCGCTCTGGATCGTGAGCGAGCTGGTCGCGGCCCGCCCGCTGGCCGCGCTGCTCGCCGAGCGGCCGCTGAATCCGTACCGGGCGGCCGAGATCGGCTCCGATGTGCTGACGGCCCTGCGCGTGCTGCACGCGCACGGCTGGACCCACCGGAACATCACCGTCCGTACGGTGCTGATCTGCGACGACGGGCGCGTCATGCTGACCGGCCTGGCGACCGGGGCGGCGGAGGAAGCGCTCTGCGGGTACGTACCGGTGCCGCAGCCCGACGACGGGACCGGGTACGGGCGGCCCGCGGTCGAGTCCGGCCCGACCGGACCGTACGTTCCGCCCGCGGCGTCGCCGCCGGCCGCGCAGCCCCTCGAACCCGCGCAGCCCTCCGGACCCCCCGGCTCCACCGGGCTGCCGGCCTCGCGCGGGCCGGCCGGAGAACTGGAGGCCGTGCCCCCGCCGCTGCGCCCGGACCTGCCCGCCCCCGCGGCCGGCAGCGCCGCACAGCTGCGGGCCGCTCGCGCCGGAGCCATCGCCGCCTACCGGGCCGGTGCCCGCGCCGCCGCGCGCGTCAAC
The DNA here is from genome assembly GCF_042882275.1 of Streptomyces sp. NPDC058231. Classification (NCBI taxonomy): domain Bacteria; kingdom Bacillati; phylum Actinomycetota; class Actinomycetes; order Kitasatosporales; family Streptomycetaceae; genus Streptomyces; species Streptomyces sp. NPDC058231. Next base: position 96,346 of record NZ_JBHVWN010000015.1, read on the forward strand.
GAGGACCAGCGACAGGCCGGACAGGGCGAGCCGGAGGAAGCGGACGGTACCGGCAACCTCCCCGTCCAGCGCCCGGGACCGCCCGACACGGCCCGGCCGCAGCTGACGGGCGGCTGGGGCCCCACCGCGACGGACCCGTACGACGACGAGGGCGACGAGGACGACGACTACGACGCCCCGTACGACAGCGACGGCGGTCACGGCCACGGCGGTCACCACGGCCAGGGGCCGCCGGACCGACGGATGCATCTGATCGGTTCCTGGGGCGACGGCGCCGACTTCGGGCGCCCCGTCCCGGCCGGGGGCTCGGGCGAGGACGCCCTGCGCGCCGACGCCCGGCGACAGGGCGACCACGCGCCCCAGCAGCAGGAACACCAGCGACCCTCCTCCAGCCGCTGGGACGAGGTCGTCGCCGGCGGTCGGGAGGCCCCCGCCTACCGGGGGCCCGCCACCCCCCTCGCCGCCGAGCGCGCCCGGCAGGCCCGGATCGCCGTCGTAGGCGCCGTCACCGAGCGCTGGGCGCCAGAGCAGGCCGGCCCGGTGCACGAGAACTGGCAGCTGGCGCCGCCCATCGGCCCGTCCACCGACCTCTGGGCGCTCGGCGCCCTGCTCTACCGCGCCGTCCAGGGCCACGCCCCGTACCCCGAGGAGAACGCGGCCGAGCTCGTCCAGATGGTGTGCGGCGAGCCGCCCGCCTTCGCCGAGGAGTGCGGCCCGCTGCGTCCCGTCGTCGAGTCGTTGCTGCGCCAGGACCCCACCGAGCGGCCCGACTTCGAGGAGCTGCGCGGCTGGCTGCGTTCCCTGGTGCGGTCGGCGCCCGAGCCGGAGGCCGGAGTCGACGTCGTGACGCTGCCGGCCGTCGACGCCACCCGGCTCCCCGTCGTCCGCCGCCGGGGCGAGCTGGTCCGCAAGCGCCGGGGCAGGGCGGGCGGCTCCCCGGCGCACGGCCGCCACCGCCAGACGAGAGACCGGCAGGAGCGGTACGAGCGGCCGCGGCCGCCCCGCGAACCCAAGGGCCCCAAGGCGCTGCGCACCCCGCCCCGACAGGGTGAGGGGCGCGCCCCCCGGCGGCTCGGACGGCTGCTGCTCGTGCTGATCCTGCTGGCCCTGGCCGCCGCCGTCGGGTACGCCGTGATGTTCATGCCGAAGACCGGCAGCGACGCAGGATCCGGATCCCCCTCCGGCGCGGTGAGTTCGGCCCCGGCCGGCGCGGACAGCGGCGCACCCGGCCGCTCCGATGGGAAGTCGCCGTCGCCCTCCCGGGCCACGCCGTCGGGGTCGTCCGGCGCGGAGCAGCCGCAGACCAGCCGCTCGGCCGTCGCGCTCGCCCCCGGCTACACCCTGCGCAAGGACGACGAGGGCTTCGAGGTCGGCGTGCTCAAGGGCTGGCAGCGCAGCGCCTCCGGCACCGACCGTCAGATACGTTACGGCAGCGACGGCTTCAGCCTGCTGATCGTGCCGGGCCGCGACACGGTGAAGGCCGACGGCGGTGACCCGCTCGCCTATCAGAGCGACAAGGAACGCGAGTTGCAGCCCTTCCGCGACTCCAGCTGGTCCTCGGCGACCGGGCTGCGTCGGATCGACGTCGGCCGTCAGGCCATGGCGGAGGGCCAGTTCACCTGGCAGGACGGCACCGGACGGGAGGTGTACGTCCGCAACCTCGCGATGATCGTCGAGGGTCGCTACCACGTCATCCAGGTGATCGGCCCGGAGAACGAGCGGGACAAGGTGACCGCCGTCTACGAACAGGCCATCGCCTCCTACCGGGTGAACTCCTGAGCCACCGACGGGAAACGGCAGCCCGCCCGTCGGGCCGCACCGCGTTCTTGCGAGGATGCCCCTGCGTTCACGCCGGGTTCGCGCCGCATCCCGAAAGGTGACAGTGCGGTCTCGTGGGCGATGCGAGGTTCCGTCGCCGCACCTCGCCTCCGTAACCTGGCAGTCGAAGGAAACGGGGCGGGGGACACGTGGAGCGATCACAGGGAACGGCCGCGGGGCTGGTGCTGGCCGGAAGGTACCGGCTCGGTGAGGTCCTCGGGCGCGGCGGCATGGGCAAGGTGTGGCGGGCCCACGACGAGGTGCTGCATCGCACGGTCGCCGTCAAGGAGTTGACCGCCGGGCTGTACGTCGCGGAGGCCGATCGGGTGGTTCTCCATGCCCGTACCCAGAAGGAGGCCCGGGCGGCGGCCCGCATCACCCATCCCGGCGTGGTCACCGTCCACGACGTGGTCGAGTACGACAACCGGCCCTGGATCGTCATGCAGTACGTCGACGGGCCCTCACTCGCCGACGCCGCCAAGGAGAGCGGCGACGTCGCGCCGCGCGAGGCGGCCAGGATCGGCCTCCATGTCCTGAGCGCCCTGCGCGCCGCGCACAGCGCCGGTGTACTGCACCGGGACGTGAAGCCCGGCAACGTACTCCTCGCCCGTGACGGTCAGGTGCTGCTCACCGACTTCGGGATCGCCGCGATAGAGGGCGACTCGACCATCACCAGGACCGGTGAACTGGTCGGGTCCATCGACTATCTGGCGCCCGAGCGGGTACGCGGCGGCGACCCCGGCCCCGCATCCGACCTCTGGTCCCTCGGCGCCACGCTCTACGCCGCGGTCGAGGGGCGCTCGCCCTTCCGCCGTACGTCCCCGATCTCCACCATGCAGGCCGTGGTCACCGAGGAACCGGAGCCGCCTGCCCGGGCCGGGGCGCTCGCCCCGGTGATCACCGCGCTGCTCCGCAAGGACCCGGCGGACCGGCCGTCGGCGGCCGAGACGGAACGCATGCTGCTGGACGCGATGGAGGGACGCGAGCCCCTGGCGGCGCAGGCGTTCGTACCGACGCAGCGGGTGCCCGAGGAAGTCCTGCGCTCCATGGGGCCGGACGGACCGGCCGGCACCGGATCGGAAACAGTGGCGCCGGAACCGCAGTTCGGCCCCGGGACGACGGCGGTGACCCGGCGCAGTCGCGGCCGATGGCGTACGGCGATCCTGGTCGTCGCCCTCGCCGCACTGGTCGGCGGTGGCGCCGGACTGGCCGCGATGAAGTACGGCGGGAGCTCCGCGGCCGACGGCACGCCGAGGGGCGGGACCCACGTGACCGGCACCACGCCGCGCAGTCCGTCGAAGGAGGCGAAGCCCCGGCCGCCCGCCGATGCGGTACCCGACGGCTGGCACCGGGAGGACGACCCCGAGGGGTTCAGCCTGGTCGTCCCCGACGGATGGAAGCGCCGGGCGGACGGCCAGAACGTCGACTACACCCCGGACGACGGCAACCACTACATCCGGATCAGCGTCGACCCGGAGCCCGACTTCGAGAACTCGTACATGCACATGCTGAACATGGAGACGCGCCTCATCCAGCGGCTGCCCGGGTACGAGCGCAAGACCCTGCACTCCAACTACTACCGCGATCGGCCGGGTTCCCTCTGGGAGTTCACCTGGACCGAGTCGAAGGACCACCCGGGCCCGCGCCACGCGATCGACCAGATGTACTACGAGGAGGAGGGCGGCCCGGAGTACGCGCTGTACATGACGGGTCCGGCCGACGACTGGGACACCACCCGGGACCGGTTCGACACGATGCTGCGCAGTTGGCGCGCACCGGCCGGCACCGACTGAGACTGCCGGGATTCCACCGGCCACGAACCGCAGTAGCTCCCTGATCAGGGGCTTTGTTGCCAGTGATCACTGGCTCGTTTGTGGGGAGTGTGAAAACCTATTACCGACGGGTACCCAAAGCGGTTGGCTGGACATACCCTCGCCCTCATGACGGACTCGACGGATTCGCAGGCCTCTGCCGCCCCCCTCGGTACCAACCCCGTGGCCACCGCCCCCGCGGGTGTGCGCACGGCTGCCGATGTGGTGACACCCGAGGTGATCGCCCAGCTGACCCGAGGTGTCGTCGGCTCCGGCCGTACCGCGAACCACACCCCGTTCACCGGGGAGAAGCTGGCCGACCTGCCCGAGTCCACACCCGAGGACGTCGCGACCGCCTTCGAGCGGGCCCGTGCCGCCCAGCCCGCCTGGGCCGCCACCCCGGTCCGGACCAGGGCCGCCGTCCTCCTCCGCTTCCACGACCTCGTGCTGGAGCGCCAGTCCGAGGTCCTCGACCTCATCCAGCTGGAGACCGGCAAGGCCCGGCTGCACGCCCACGAGGAGGTGCAGGCGGTCGCCGTCTCCGCCCGGCACTACGGACGCAGGGCGACGTCGTACCTGAAGCCGAAGCGGCACACCGGTGTCGTACCGACGCTGACCAAGGTCACCGAGCTGCGGCAGCCGCGCGGTGTCATCGGCCAGATCGCGCCGTGGAACTACCCGTTCGAGCTCTCCGTCGGCGATGCGCTGCCCGCGTTCGTCTCCGGGAACGCCCTCGTGATGAAGCCCGACACGGAGACCGCGCTCACCGCGCTCTGGGCCCGTGACCTGCTGATCGAGGCCGGGCTGCCCGCCGAGGTGTTCCAGATCGTCCTCGGTGACGGACCGGTCGTCGGGCCCGAGGTCGTCAAGCACGCCGACTACGTCTCGTTCACCGGCTCCACCCGCACCGGCCGCGAGGTCGCCCAGGGCGCCGCCGCCCGCCTGGTCGGCGTCTCGCTGGAGCTCGGCGGCAAGAACGCCATGCTGGTCCTCGAGGACGCCGACGTGGAGAAGGCCGCCGCCGGCGCCGTCCGCGCCTGCTTCTCCTCCGCCGGACAGCTCTGCATCTCCATCGAGCGGCTCTACGTCCACGAGTCGGTCGCCGACGACTTCGTGGAGCGGTTCGCCACCCGCACGAAGGCCATGCGGCTCGGCAACTCCCTCGCCTACGGCGCCGACATGGGTTCGCTCGTCGGCGAGCGCCAGCTGGAGACCGTCACCCAGCATGTCGCGGAGGCCGTCGAGAAGGGCGCCACGCTCGTCGCCGGCGGTGTCGCCCGCCCCGACATCGGCCCGCTGTTCTACGAGCCGACCATCCTCGACGGCGTCGAGGCACCGATGGCCGTCTGCAGCCAGGAGACCTTCGGCCCGGTCGTCTCCCTCTACCGCTTCTCCGACGAGGACGAGGTCATCGCCCTCGCCAACGCCACCCCGTACGGCCTGAACTCCAGCGTCTGGACCAAGGACTCCAAGCGCGGTCACCAGGTCGCCGCCCGGCTGCGCACCGGCACGGTCAACATCAACGAGGGGTACGCCCCCGCGTACGGCAGCGTGCAGTCCCCGATGGGCGGCATGAAGGACTCCGGTCTCGGCCGGCGGCACGGCTCCGAGGGCATCCTCAAGTACACCGAGGCCCAGACCGTGGCCCAGCAGAGGCTGATCCCGCTCGCCCCGTCCTTCGGGATGGACGACGAGAAGTACGCGGCGTTCATGAGCCGCAGTCTGAAGGCGATGAAGGCGTTCCGCCTGCGCTGACCCCGTAACACCGCGGCACCTTCTGCCCTTTTCGTACCGAGGAGAGCCATGTCCCAGGACAGCCCTGCCCAGAATCAGGCCGAACCGGCCGGCGAGACCGATGACGACGCGGCGTACGACTACGACGTCCTTGTGGTCGGCTCGGGCTTCGGCGGTGCGGTGTCGGCCTTGCGGCTGACGGAGAAGGGGTACCGGGTGGGGGTCCTGGAGGCGGGCCGCCGCTTCACCCCCGGCACCCTCCCCAAGAACTCCTGGGACATCAAGAACTACCTGTGGGCCCCCGCACTCGGGCTCTTCGGCATCCAGCGCGTGCATCTGCTCGGCAATGTGATGGTGCTCGCCGGGGCGGGTGTCGGCGGCGGCTCGCTCAACTACGCCAACACGCTGTACGTACCCCCGGCACCGTTCTTCGAGGACCGGCAGTGGGCCGCCATCACCGACTGGCAGGACGAGCTGGCGCCCTACTACGACCAGGCCAAGCGGATGCTCGGAGTCCGCCTCAACCCGACGATGACCCCGTCCGATGTCCATCTGAAGGCGACCGCGCAGGCCATGGGCGTCGGCGACACCTTCCACCTGGCCCCGGTCGGCGTCTTCTTCGGCGACGGCAAGGACGCCGACGGTACGTCGACGGCGAAGCCCGGCGGTACCGTCGCCGACCCGTACTTCGGCGGCGCGGGCCCCGCCCGCAAGGCATGCACCGAGTGCGGCGAATGCATGACGGGCTGCCGTCACGGCGCGAAGAACACCCTCAACGAGAACTACCTCCACCTCGCAGAGAAGGCCGGAGCGGTCATCCACCCGATGACCTCCGTGGTCGCGATCACGGACGACCCGGAGGGCGGTTACCACGTCACCACCGTCCCGACGGACCGCCGCAGGAAGGGCAAGCCGACGCTGCTGCGCGCCCGCAAGGTGGTCGTCGCGGCGGGCACGTACGGCACCCAGACCCTGCTCCACACGATGAGGGACCAGGGGCTGCTGCCCCGGCTGTCGTCGCGGCTCGGTGAGCTGACCCGTACCAACTCCGAGGCGCTCGTCGGCTCGCAGACCAGCGACCGCCGCTACCGCAGGAAGCACGGCACCGCGAAGGCCGACTTCACCCAGGGTGTCGCCATCACCTCGTCGATCCACCCCGACGAGAACACCCACATCGAGCCGGTCCGCTACGGCAAGGGCTCCAACGCCATGGGCGCGATGTCGATCCTCCAGGTCCCGTACGGAGGCCGCCGGGTACTGGGCTGGCTCGGCAACATGGCCAGGCACCCGGCACTCGCCGTCCGCTCGCTCTCCAACCGTCGCTGGTCGGAGCGGACCATCATCGGCCTCGTCATGCAGTCGCTGGACAACTCCCTGACGACGTACCGCAAGCCCGGCGGCATCGGGAAGGGCCTGCTCACCGCCCGGCAGGGGCACGGTGCGCCCAACCCGACGCAGATCGAGGAGGCCACGCGCAGCGCCTCGCTGCTCGCCGAGGAGATCAACGGTTTCCCCGGATCGAACGTCGGCGAGCTGATGGGTACCCCGCTCACGGCGCACTTCCTCGGCGGCTGCCCGATCGGGGCGAACGCCGAGGAGGGGGTCATCGACCCCTACCACCGGCTGTACGGACACTCCGGCATATCGGTCGTCGACGGTTCGGCGGTCTCCGCCAACCTCGGCGTCAACCCGTCGCTTACCATCACCGCGCAGGCGGAGCGGGCCATGTCGTTCTGGCCCAACAAGGGCGAGGCGGACCCGCGTCCGGAGCAGGGCGGGGCGTACGAGCGGCTGGCCGCGGTCGAACCGATGGCGCCGGCCGTGCCGAAGGAGGCGTTCGGCGCCCTGAAACTGCCGTTCCTGGGCCTGCCGACGGTTCCGCCGAAGAGCGGGCACTAGCCGGACCGGCGCAGTGGAAAGGGGCTGCACCCCCCTCCGAGTGCAGCCCCTCACGCCCTGCCGGTGACGACGCGCGTGAAACGCGGCGGCGTCACCGTTCCCGCAACGCCGCGCGACGAGGTCGGGCCGGCGCCGAGCACTGCGGCCGCTCCGCCCGTGAGAGTCCTCGGTCGCGAGGGCACGGGTGGGGCCGGTGTTCTGCATGCATGACCTGCCACCCGCCGCGATGGTTGTCCCGGCCTTCACAGAATCTCTATGTGACGCCTGTCACGTCACGTTCCGTGGTGTGTTCGTGGGCCGTCCGGGTCCCGTCGCCGCGGCGCGGCGAAGGACCCGCGACCGGTGCGGAACCGGGCCGCGGGGCTCCTGCCGATCGGTGCCGGCGCCGGCGGGCGGCTTCGTCGGCCCCGGGGGGCCGGCGGCGAGGGGCGAGGCCACGGGAGGGGTGCGCCGGCGTCGGCGCACCCGGAGTGCGGGGGCCGTGCGCGGGAAGCCGGCCCAGGACGGACGCGGAGGCGGGATGGACGGGGCCTGTCGCCCGACTGGTGCGGGGCCGGCCGTGCGGGGCGGGCCGCGCCCGGCGCGACCGTCTCGACCCGATGCGGCCGGCCCCGGGCGTCCCCGGGGCCGGCCGCTCTTGGGTGACCGGGCTGCTGTCCCCTGCCGACCGGTCACGCACGCTGGGGCGCGGTCCCACGGCGTACCTGCAGTACGCCACACGCTCCAGCGGAGCCCACGCGTGGTTTCTTCCAGAGCCGCACCTGGCTGGCACGGACACCGGGACCAACGAAGCCACCGTGGGCCCGGTCACGCGCCGTACGGGTGAGAGCCGGTCCGAACTCAGATACGCCCTTACAGCCCTCTCCGGCCGCTGCGCCCCCGGCCTGCGGGGATTCACACGCGGCCGCGGGACAGCTCCAGCAGCGTCATCGCGAGTGAGGTGCCGGGCCTGCCGAGCGCGTTCCGGTACTGGCCGAGGATCTCCATCTCGCGGGAGAGGTTGACCCGGCGGCCGCCGGAGGTGATCCGCGCCTCCTGGATGACCGCCGACACGGCCATCCGTTCCTGGATCAGGCCGATGATCCGGTCGTCGAGGGTGTCGATGCGCTCACGGGCGTTGCTGATCAGTGCGGCGGCCTCGTCGGTGTTCGCGCCGGTCTTCTCGATGAGGGTCTTCTCGGCGGCGGTGCTGCTGCTCATGGTGTGACTCCTGGTGGGGTGCGGCCCCCGGAGCGAACGAGCCCCGAACGCAGAGCGCCCCGGGCCTGTCGGCCCGGGGCGCCTGGAACGTTGCTTGTCAGTGGCTCAAGCAGCACGACCATGGCAGCCGGCGGACCGGGTGCCATAGGTAAAGACGAAGATCGTGTGCTGACGCATGCCGTCAGTATGGCCCCCGTCGCACGGCGGGACAACGCGGGGCCCGGATGGTGAGACACCGCCACACGAACGGCCGTACACCCGGCCCCGGCGGACGCGAGGCGGGTCTCTCCCGCGACCCCGGTAGAATCGGGAGAACCGACCCCCCTCTCACCGCCGGAAGGCCGCCCGTGCCAGCAGCACCCCTCGCCGCCCCCGACACCGCACCCGACGTGGTCCTTGTCGTCGACTTCGGCGCGCAGTACGCCCAGCTCATCGCCCGACGCGTCCGTGAGGCCCGGGTCTACAGCGAGATCGTCCCGTCCACGATGCCGGTGGCCGAGATGCTGGCCAAGAACCCCCGGGCGATCATCCTGTCCGGCGGCCCCTCCTCGGTGTACGCGGAGGGCGCGCCCAGCCTCGACCGTTCGCTGTTCGAGGCCGGGGTCCCGGTCTTCGGCATGTGCTACGGCTTCCAGCTGATGGCCACCACGCTCGGCGGCACCGTCGACGACAACGGTGCCCGCGAGTACGGCCGCACCCCGCTGACCGTCTCCAAGACGGGCTCCACGCTCTTCGAGGGCACGCCCGCCGAGCAGTCGGTCTGGATGTCGCACGGCGACGCCTGCTCCGCAGCCCCCGAGGGCTTCACCGTCACCGCGTCCACGGACGTCGTACCGGTCGCCGCCTTCGAGAACGACGAGAAGAAGCTCTACGGCGTCCAGTACCACCCCGAGGTCCTGCACTCCACGCACGGCCAGCAGGTGCTGGAGCACTTCCTGTACCGCGGCGCCGGCATCGAGCCGACCTGGACCACGACCAACGTGGTCGAGGAGCAGATCGCGCTGATCCGCGAGCAGGTCGGCACCAAGCGCGCCATCTGCGGCCTCTCGGGCGGCGTGGACTCCGCGGTCGCCGCTGCCCTCGTGCAGAAGGCCATCGGCTCCCAGCTGACCTGCGTGTACGTGGACCACGGTCTGATGCGCAAGGGCGAGACCGAGCAGGTCGAGAAGGACTTCGTGGCCGCCACCGGCGTCCAGCTGAAGGTCGTCGACGCCGAGGAGCGGTTCCTCGACGCGCTGGCCGGGGTCTCCGACCCCGAGCAGAAGCGGAAGATCATCGGCCGTGAGTTCATCCGTGTCTTCGAGCAGGCCCAGGCCGAGCTCGTCGCCGAGGCGGGCGCGGCCGGCGAGGACGTCGCGTTCCTCGTGCAGGGCACGCTCTACCCGGACGTCGTCGAGTCCGGCGGCGGCACAGGCACCGCCAACATCAAGTCCCACCACAACGTGGGCGGGCTCCCCGACGACATCGAGTTCCAGCTCGTCGAGCCGCTGCGCCAGCTGTTCAAGGACGAGGTCCGGATGGTCGGCCAGGAGCTCGGCCTGCCGGAGGAGATCGTCCAGCGCCAGCCGTTCCCCGGCCCCGGCCTGGGCATCCGGATCGTCGGCGAGGTCACCAAGGACCGGCTCGACCTGCTGCGCGAGGCCGACGCCATCGCCCGCGAGGAGCTGACCGCGGCCGGACTCGACCGCGAGATCTGGCAGTGCCCGGTGGTCCTCCTGGCCGACGTCCGTTCGGTCGGCGTCCAGGGCGACGGCCGCACCTACGGTCACCCGATCGTGCTGCGCCCGGTCTCCTCCGAGGACGCCATGACGGCGGACTGGTCGCGCCTGCCGTACGAGGTCCTGGCCAAGATCTCCACCCGCATCACCAACGAGGTCGCCGACGTCAACCGCGTCGTGCTCGACGTCACGAGCAAGCCGCCGGGCACCATCGAGTGGGAGTGACCCTCCCCGCAGGGTCCGTGTGATGCCGTCGTCCGTTCGTCCGGGCGGCGGCATCGCCGTATCCGCCTCCGGTGGGCGGAGCGGCACGCCCGCCCGCCGGAGGCGCGTCCACGCACCTGGTCCCGGGCCCGTGAAAAAGGGCAGAACCGAACCGCTATCTGTGCCAGGCTCCATTCCCATGTCCGCCGATGAGATACGCGCCCTGATGTCCGCCGCCCACAACGACCGTCTGACCTGGAACACTCCGCTCTCCGAGGAGCATGCCGCCCAGCTCGTCGATGCCTGCGCTCCCGGTCCCGGGGCGCGGATCGTGGATCTCGGCAGTGGCTGGGGCGAGCTGCTGATGCGGCTGGTGGAGTCGGCGCCCGGGAGCACCGGGGACGGCGTCGAGACCGATACCGAGGCCGTGGCACGGGGCCGCGCGCTCGCCGGGGAGCGAGGACTCGCGGAGCGCGTACGGTTCCACGAGACGCCCGCCGCCGAGTGGGGTGACGACGGCTACGACCTGGCCGTGTCCATCGGGGCCGCGCACGCCTGGCCCGGCTCCACCACCGAGGCGTTGAAGGCGCTGCGGGCGACGGTGCGGCCGGGCGGTCGGGTGCTGTTCGGAGAAGGGTTCTGGGAGCGCGAGCCGTCGCCGCAGGCGCTGGCCGGACTGGGGGCGGAACCGGAGGACTTCGGTTCGCTGCTGGAGCTGATCCGGCAGGCCGAGGCCGCCGGGCTGCGGCCGCTCCAGGTGACCGTCGCCGACCAGCGCGAATGGGATCTCTTCGAGGCGAACGCCAACATCGGGCGGGGTGAGCGCTGGGCGCTGGCCAACCCGGGGCATCCGCTGCACGACGGTGTCGTCGCGGCGGTCGACGACCGGCGCACCGGCTACTACGGGGGCTACCGGGGAACGCTCGGCCTCGCCTACCTCGTACTCAGCAGGTGAACACCGGTCCGAATCCGCGGTGGCCGGACCCGTGCGCGAATCGGTATGTGATCGTTCTGGCCCACCTGAGGTGACCGGCGGTAGCTTCCGACCGAATGCCCTGGGAGCACCGAGGAGTCGTCATGCCCGAGCCCACCCCGATACCCGTCGAACAGCTGCAGTTCGCGATGCCGCCCGTCCACGAGTCGGCCGGCGAGGAACGCGCGTACCGGAAGGAGCGGCTGGCCGGGGCGCTGAGACTGTTCGGGGAGTTCGGGTACGAGGACGGCGTCTCCGGCCATCTCACCGCGCGGGACCCGGAGTTCGCCGACTGCTTCTGGGTCAATCCGTTCGGTGCCCCCTTCGACGGGCTGCGACCGGACGAGCTGATCCTGGTCAACGGCGACGGGCAGGTCGTCGAGGGGCGCCACCACGTCAACCAGGCGGCGTTCGCCGTCCACGCCCAGATCCACCGGGCCCGGCCGGACGTCGTCGCCGTCGCGCACACCCACTCCGTGTACGGGCGTGCGCTCTCCTCGCTCGGTGAGTTCATCGAGCCCATCACCCAGGAGTCCTGCGCGTTCTACGAGGATCACGCGGTCCATCAGACCTACACCGGGGTGATCGTCGACGAGGAGGAGGGGCGCCGGATCGCGGACACGCTCGGCCGCCGCAAGGCGCTCGTCCTGCGTAACCACGGGCTGCTGACGGTCGGCGACTCGGTGGAAGCGGCCGCCTGGTGGTTCCTCACCATGGAGCGCTCCTGCCAGGTGCAGCTCGCCGCGCAGGCCGCCGGGAAGCCCGTGCTGATCGAACACGGGGACGCGGTCGCCACCCGTGAGCAGCTCGGCAGCGATCTGGTGGCGTGGATCAACTTCCAGCCGCTGTGGAAGCGGATCTCTCGAACGTTCTGACGATCCGCTGGTCCCGGCGGCCCCGATGCGGCCGCCAGCCGCCCGGTACGGCACAATTCGCAGAAATCAGTGGTCAGTTGGCTGTACCCGGGCGGGAAAGGGCGGCGTTCTCCGTGGCGTTGGACGAGGCACGACAAGGCACGCACGGCGGTGGCTGTACGTGCGGCGACTGCCCGCACGGAGCACGCGAGGGGCACCGGCGCGCGGTGGCCGCCTTCCTGGCCAAGCGGGACGGACTCGCCGCGGGCCAGGGGCTGCCGGCCGGCGTCGCCCAGTCGACGTCCGCGACCCGGCAGTGGGTCTCCGACGAGCTGACCGAGTCGGCCCGCACGGTCGCCGAACGCAGCCGGGAAGCGGGCGACGCCTGGCTCCACCAGGTCTGGACACGCACCCTGATCGCGGTCTGGGGGAGCGTCGCCGTGCTGGTCGTCGGTGAGGCGGGCACCGCCATCGGCGCGGGCTGGTCGACCGCCCGTACCGCCGGTCTGGTCGCCGGACTCGTCACCGCGGGGCTGCTGACCGGCGCCGCCCGCTTCCACCGGTCCCGCGGCGGCGTCCTCGCCCCGCTGATCGGCGAGGACAACCGGCTGTCCACCTCCCGGGCGGTCGCAGTCGCCTGGGTGCTGCTCGCCGTCTTCTCCGTACTCGTCCTCGCGCTGCAACTGGCGGGTGCCTCCGGCCATGCGGAGCGTGACGCGCTGATCGACGGGCTGGACCTGGCACGCGGCGCCGGGGTGCTCACCGTGCTGGCGCTGGTGTGCGCCATCGCCGTGCTCGTCCGCAGGGTGGTGACGGTACGCGTCCTCGCGCAGCGCCTGCAGAAGCTGCGGGCCGACCGGCCGCGCGCCGCCGATCTGCTCACCGACGACTCCGGGCGCGGCACCTTCACCGATGTTCAGTACGTGCTGGTGAGCGCGGTCGCCGTGCTCTTCGCCGCGGTCCGGCTGGCCCGCCGGCCCGATCAGCTGCCCGATCTCCCCTGGGGGCTGGCGCTGCTGGTGGCCGTCTCCGCGGCGACGTACTTCGCGGGCAAGTACGCGGAGGGCGGGCGCCCGGTCGTGCTGTCCGTCGTGCGGGCCCGGGAAGCCGGGGACCTGGACGCGCCGATCCGGACCGGCGACGACATCGAGATCCGCGGCGCGGGTTTCGTGCCGCCCGGCGCCGGGGCCCCGGACCGGCTGGCCCGGATGGTCGTCCGGATCGGCCGGGTCCACGTCCACGTGCCACTGGTCCCGGTGGCCGGCGGTTTCGCCAACCCGGCCGACACCGTGCTCGTCGTGCCGGTGCCGGTGGAGGTGGAACCCGGGCGGGTGGACGTCCAGGTCGTGACGGCCGCCGGAGTGGAGACGAACCGGGTCGAGATCGACGTCACGGACTGACCGGCCCGCGCCGGACCGGCGGACCGGGTGCGTGTCACCGGCCGCGCCCGAACCAACCGCAGGGCTGTTGAGCAGCCTGTTCGCGGCTTACGTATGGTCTGGTGACGGGTCGACGGAAGGTGAGTTCGCTATGGGTGGGTATGGCATGAATACGCGCGGTCTGGGTGAGGCGAGGAACATACGGGATCTGGCGCGGGAGCAGGCTCTCCTGCCGCTGCGGATCTTTCTCGGCGTCACGTTCATCTATGCCGGGCTCGACAAACTGACGGACAGTTCCTTCTTCCGCGCCGACGGTCCCGGATCCATCGGCGCGGCGATGCACGCGGTCCGCGACTCCGCCGCGATCCCCGCCCTCGTCGACCTCGCGCTGAAGGGCCCCGGAGCCTTCGGGTACGCCATCGCCCTCGGCGAGCTCGCCGTCGGCATCGGCACCCTGATCGGACTGTGGGCACGGCTCGCCGCGCTCGGCGGGGCGCTGATCTCGCTGAGCCTGTGGCTGACGGTGAGCTGGCAGGTCACGCCGTACTACTTCGGGAACGACCTGGTCTACCTCATGGCCTGGCTGCCGTTGGTGCTCGGCGGCGCCGCGTCGTTCTCCCTGGACGCCCTCCTCGCGTCGCGGCGGCGACGGATCCGGTAGCTGATCCACGTCGTCGTGGCGGCCAGCCAGAGGCCGCCGGAGAACACCGGGAAGAAGAAGACCCAGGGGGCGTCCCAGACGCCCGCCGCGTCCGCCGCGTAGCCGGTGGCCAGGGCGAGCATCGCGATGCCCGCGACCGCCCGGCCCGGCCGGATCTCATGACGCAGCACGGATGACCTCCACCTGTCCGATACCGACTTCCAGATCCAGCTCGACCGTGCCGGCCGGCGTCACGCCCGCGGGCGGGGCGATCGTCCGGTGCGCGTTCCGCGAGGGACCGACGTCCACATCGTCCGGCGGATCGCCCGGCAGCCGGATGGCACCGATCCCGGCCTCCGCCCGTACCCGGACCGTCACCGCCGGAGGCACGACGACGGCGACCCGGCCCGCGCCGACCCGCACCCCCGTCCGGACCGTGTCGCCCTTCGGGACCGGCAGCCCGGTGAGATCGAGCGTGCCGACGCCGGAGTCCAGCTCGTAACCCGGCCGGACCCCGGCCGCCGCCACCGGACGCCACTCCTCACGCACCCACCGGGTGCTGATGTCCTTCGGCAGCGCGGTCGCCCCCGCCAGCAGCACCGCCGTGATCATCGACAGCAGGACCGTGCCGAACCCGGTCCTGCCGAGGAACGAGCTGACCACCATCCCGGCACCGAACACGGCGAGCGCCGCGGCCAGCCCGAACTGCAGGCTCGTACCGAACGGATGGGTCTCCCAGCTCAGTCCGGTGCCCAGACCGCCCGCGGCCAGCGCGCACAGCAGCACGAGACCGCCGATCGAGCGTGGCCCCCGGTTCGCCCGCACCCGCCCGGGCGCGCGGTACGGGGCGTCCGCCGCCCCTCGGGGACGCGCCGTCGCGCCGCCGTCCGCCGCGCCCGCCGGCCCCCACAGGTAGCCGGCGCCCACCGGCCCCGAGGTGCCGTCCTTGATGATCGGATCCCGCCACCAGGACGGGCTGCCCGGCGACGGCGGCGCCTTCACCTCCGGCGGCGCGTCCGCCACCGCCTGCGCGGCCGCCGGGCGCAGCGGATCCTCGGGAGCAGCGGCCCTGCGGTGCTGCGTCCAGACACTGAAGCCGATGACGGCGAGCGTCAGCATCGCGGAGAACGCCAGCGTGCCGCCGTTGCCCAGCATGGAGAGGAACAGCCCGCAGCCGATCAGCGCGAGCAGCACCGCGATCAGCGACGCCCCCTCGACCCGGCCGGAGAGCAGCCTGCGCGCCTCGTTCTCCTCCTCGCCCTCCAGCGGGAGCAGCAGCCACGCGAAGCCGTAGAAGATCAGGCCGACACCGCCGGTCACCGACAGGACACCGAGCACGATCCGGAAGATCACCGGGTCCACGTCGCAGTACCGGCCGAGTCCGCCGCACACCCCGGCCACCATCTTCTGCCGCGGGCTGCGGTGCAGCTGCGGTCTCGGTGCGGGAGGCGGTGCGACGCCGGGGCCGGCGTCCTGCGGAACGGTCATGCGTCCATGGTGACGGGCGGGCGGCACCGAGGGGACCCGCACCGACCCTGGCCGGACCCTGATATTGGCCGCCGCGGACCCCGAGGGGAGACCCCGGAACCCGCGGAACCCGGCGGGACGCCCGTCCGGCCGTCTCAGGGTCGCGTGGGGGCCGACCCTGATGCCGCGGCCCGCCCGGCCGTGTGACCATCGGTCCATGCCAGCCGCCACGACCCGAGCCGCAAGCTCCCTCAACGCCGAACCGGAGGAGCCGCAGCTGCGCAAGCTGTACCGCAGCGCCGACGGCCGGCTGCTCGGCGGAGTCGCGCGCGGACTCGCCGGTCACCTCGGGCTGCCCGTCGCCTGGGTGCGGTTCGTCTTCCTCGGGCTCTTCTTCGCGGACGGTCTCGGCGCGCTGCTCTACGCCGTGTTCTGGATCGTCGTGCCGCTCGGTGTCGGCGGGGTCGACGCCCCGCGGTCCGTCTTCGAGACCGCCCCCGACGGCCGGCGCAGACTCCGCAAGCCCGACAAGGGGCAGGTCTTCGCCCTTGTCGCACTGCTCGTCGGGGCCGTCGTCTTCGTCGGCAACGTCGACATGGGCAGCAAGGCGGACCGTTACATCTGGCCGACGCTGCTGATCGGAGCGGGCTCCGTCCTGGTGTGGCGGCAGGCCGACAACGCCCGGCGGGCCCGCTGGATGGAAGTCGGCAGCCGCCGCCGGGTGCTGCATCTGGCCCGGGCACTGGCCGGGGTCGCCCTGGTCGGCCTCGGTCTGGCCGTCTTCATGGTGGTACGCGGCTCGGCGGCGCAGCTCGGCAATGTCCTGACCGCGGCGATCGCCGTCCTCACCGGCATCGCGCTGCTGGCCGGCCCCTACTTCGTCCGCATGACCCAGGACCTCTCCGAGGAACGCCTGATGCGGATCAGGGCCCAGGAGCGCGCCGAGGTCGCGGCGCACGTCCACGACTCCGTGCTGCACACCCTCACTCTGATCCAGCGGAACGCCGAGGACGCGGGCGAGGTCCGCAGACTGGCCCGCTCCCAGGAACGCGAACTGCGGAACTGGCTGTACAACCCCGAGGGCAACGGCAAGGACGAGGACGACGAACCGGAGACCGTCGCCGAAGCGGTCAAGCGCGCCGCCGCCGAGGTCGAGGACAAGCACGGTGTCCCGCTGGAGGTCGTGGTCGTCGGCGACTGCCCGCTCGACGAGAAGCTGGCAGCCCAGATGCAGGCCGCGCGCGAGGCGATGGTCAATGCCGCCAAGTACGGTGGCGAAGGCGGCGCCGTGCAGGTCTACGCGGAGGTCGAGGGCCGCACCGTCTTCGTCTCCGTACGGGACCGGGGCCCGGGATTCGACCTGGACTCCGTACCGGGGGACAGAATGGGCGTACGGGAGTCAATCATCGGCCGGATGCAGCGCAACGGCGGTACGGCGCGGCTGCGTTCGGTGCCCGGCGGGGGCACGGAAGTCGAGCTGGAGATGGAAAGGGCGAGCGAATGACCGAGACCACCGAAGCGACCGGGGGCCCGGAGCGCCGGGTACGGGTCGTGCTCGTCGACGACCACCGGATGTTCCGCACCGGAGTCCAGGCCGAGATCGGCCGCACCGAGGAGACCGGCGTCGAGGTCGTCGGCGAGGCCGCCGACGTCGACCAGGCGGTCACCGTCATCACGGCGACCCGCCCCGAGGTCGTCCTCCTCGACGTGCACCTGCCGGGCGGCGGCGGCGTCGAGGTGCTGCGCCGCTGCGCCCCGCTGATGGGCTCGGTCGAGAACCCGGTGCGCTTCCTGGCACTGTCCGTCTCGGACGCGGCCGAGGATGTCATCGGTGTCATCCGGGGCGGCGCCCGCGGCTATGTCACCAAGACGATCACCGGCGCAGACCTGGTCGACTCGGTCTTCCGGGTCCAGGACGGCGACGCGGTCTTCTCACCCCGGCTGGCCGGGTTCGTCCTCGACGCGTTCGCCTCGACGGACGCGCCGCCGGTCGACGAGGACCTGGACCGGCTGACGCAGCGCGAGCGCGAGGTGCTGCGGCTGATCGCGCGCGGCTACGCGTACAAGGAGATCGCCAAGCAGCTGTTCATCTCGGTGAAGACCGTCGAGTCGCATGTCTCGGCGGTGCTGCGGAAGCTCCAGCTGTCGAACCGGCACGAGCTGACGCGGTGGGCGACGGCCCGGCGGCTGGTCTGAGCCGCCGGCCGGCCCGGGCCCGAGGGCGGTCCGAGTCCGGTGGCCCGGCGGCCGGTTCCCACGGGCCGGGCCCGGCGACTGCTCCGGATCAGCCGGCCGACCGGTCGGGGTCGAGCGAGATGTTCAGCTTCTCGCCGACCCTGCGGAAGCCGACGCCCGCGTAGATCCGCTCCACGTCGGCGTCGCCCGGCTCCAGCCAGACCACACGGCAGCCACGCTCGAACGCGGTCGCGGTCAGATGGGCGGAGAGCGCGGCGCCGATACCGCGGCGGCGGAAGCCGTCGGCGACGGCGAGGCCGGAGAGTTCGGTGAGGCCGTCGACGGGGAGCGAGCAGCCGCCCGCGCCCGCCGGGACACCGTCCAGCGTGGCGAGCGCCGCCACTCCGCCGCCCGCCACCGCGGCGCGCAGCCAGGCGGCCTCGCCGCCCCCGGCCTCGCCGGTTCCCCCGAAGCCGTGGTGCTGCACGAGGGCGGCGGCGCCGAACTCCGCGTCGGTGGCCGGTTCGGCGATGGCGAGGCCGTCCACCGGCCTCGTCGGCAGCAGGCCGCCGGGGACGCAGGCCAGGACGGGGGGCCGGTTCTCGACGGTGAAACCGGCGGCGAGCAGCGCGCGTTCGACCGCGGGTGCCCAGCCGGGCAGGTACTCCAGGCGCGGCATCCGGTCGCGCTCGCGGAAGGCGGCGATCAGGGCGTCCAGTTCGGCCGCGGTGGGTTCGGCGTCACGGTCGGGGATCGCGTAGTTGGCGTACTTGATCTCCCAGCCGGGGTTGTGGCGGAAGGTGAACGGGCCGACCCGGAGATGGTCGGGCGACCGGAGGGCGAGTGTACGGGCGTGGGTCTGGACCTCTGCGTCCAAGGGCATACCGGGTTCTCCTTCGGCCGGCCCGGCGGGGTTCCGGGCTGCGGGGCGCCCGGAGCCTATGCCACCCGGGTCGCTCCGGCGAAGGGCATTTCGTCGATCGGGGCGACCCGGACCGGTGCTCCCGGACGCGGCGCGTGGATCATCTCGCCGTCGCCGATGTAGAGGCCGACATGGCTGACACCGGAGTAGAAGAACACCAGGTCTCCGGGAGCGAGTTCGGAACGGGAGATCCGCTGCCCCGCGTTGATCTGGGTGTACGTGGTGCGGGGGAGGGAGACACCGGCGGAGCGCCAGGCGGCCTGGGTCAGCCCGGAGCAGTCGTACGAGGACGGGCCGGTCGCGCCCCAGACGTACGGCTTGCCGAGCGCCTCGAAGGCGAACGAAATGGCCTCCGCGGCACGGGCGTTGGGAGCCTGGACGGCGCCGAGCCGCGGGGCGCCGCGGTCGGCGCGACCGGCGCCGCGGGCGGTGTCCGAGCGGTCGTACGCGGTGCGCTCCGCCGGCGACAGGGTGTCCAGGAGCTGCTGGGCCTCGGCCAGTCCGGTCCTGACCGCCGTCCGGTGCTTCTCCAGGTCGGCGCGGCGGGCGGTGAGCGTGGCCAGCTGCTCCTTCGCCTCGGCGCGCAGCTGGGCGATCTCGGCGACCTGTCGCCGCACCTTGTCGACCTCGGCGGCCTGCCGGTCGGCCGCCCGTTCCACGTAGGAGGCCCGCTGCAGGTACTGGTCGGGGTCCGAGGAGAGCAACAGCTGTACGGCGGGGTCGAGGCCGCCGCTGCGGTACTCGGCGGCGGCGAGCGAACCGAGCGCGCGACGGGATTCGTTGAGCCGGTCGGCCCTGCGGGCGGCCTCGTCGCGCAGCGCGTCCAGTGACCTGGCGGCGGCGGTGGCCTTCTCCTTCGCGCCGTTGTACTGCTCGGTGGCGACTTCCGCGTCGTGGTACAGCCGGTCCACCTTGGCCTTGACCTGGGCGGGGGTCGGTTGTGGGGCGGCGTGTGCGGAGCCCGGCAGTGCGGCGGCGGTCGCGGCTCCGGCGAACGCGAGGGTGGCCGCGGTGCGGGCGGCGGAGCCGGTGCGGGGACGCTGCCTGGGTTTCCGATGCGCTGCCACGAGGGCGGGGCTCCTTGCTGTCGACTGCCCGTCGGGGCCTACCGGCGGGCCACCGGGGTCCGGCGGCGGGACGCCAACAGGGGGAGCGGCCCGCCGCCGGTTTTCTCGGCGGGGTGGCCCGGCTGCCGTCCGGGTGCGGAGCGGTGGTGAAGCCGGTCACCTGGCTATGGACGCTAAACCCGGCCCTTGAGCAGGAGTCGTAATGACTGTTATTGCCTGAATTTGGCGAGGCGTTGTCGTCGAGTGACCGGGGAGATGGCGGCGGAGCCAGGCAATTCGTACCGGCGCGAGTGAAAGACCGAGGAAGCCCCACCTCGCCGGAGAGCGGTGGTATGGCCCCAGCTAGGCTGCGGTTCCATGCAGGTACTCATCAATGTCTTCGTCGCGCTGCACATCATCGGTATCGCCTCCCTCCTGGGCGGCTTCCTGACCCAGATGAAGGCGATGGGCGCGGGCACGGCCCGCTTCGTCCCGGCGATGCTGCACGGGGCACTGACCATGCTGGTCACCGGGGTCGCGCTGGTCGGCTTCAACCAGGCCGACGACCACCCGGTCAACAACATCAAGATCGGCGTGAAGCTGGCGGTCCTGGTGGTGATCCTCGCGCTGATCTACGTCAAGCGCGACGAGGAGAGGGTGGAGAAGGGCGTCTTCGCCGCGGTCGGCGGGCTGACCGTCGCCAACATCTTCATCGCGACCCTCTGGACCTGAGCCGGCCCCGTCCGTGCGTGAGCTCCTGCCCGATCCGGCAGGAGCTCACGCGTTCCGTGGGCGGACACGCCCTAGGCCGGGCGCACGCTGCCATAGATCGGCATGTAGTAGATGGACTCCTCGCGGACGTTGGCTCCCGGCTTCGGGGCGTGGATCATCATCCCGTCGCCCTTGTAGATCCCCACATGGCTGATGTCGTCGTAGAAGAAGACGAGGTCGCCCGGGCGCAGATCCGCCGTCGCTATCCGGGTACCGATCTCCACCTGGTCCCAGGTGGTCCGGGGGATGTCGACGCCCGCCGCCTTCCAGGCGGCCTGGGTCAGCCCGGAGCAGTCGTACGAGGACGGGCCGGTCGCGCCCCAGACGTAAGGCTTGCCGATCTGGGCGCGCGCGAAGGCGAGGACCTTCTCGGCCTTCGTGGTGGCGCTGCTGCCGGAACCGGTCCCGGCGCCTCCGGCGGCCTCCGTCGGCGCCTCGGCCTTCGCGGCGGCCTGCTGCCGGGCCAGCTCCGCGGCCTTGCGCCTGGCCTCCGCCTCCTTCTTGCGCTCCAGCGCCGCGAGCCGCGCCTTCTCCTCGGCGGTCAGCTTCGTCAGCAGCGTGCGGGCCTCGCCCAGTTTCCGCTGGACGTCCTGCTTGCTGGTGCGCAGCGTGTCCTGGGACTCGGTGAGCGTCTCCAGGCTCTTCACCGCCTCGGCGCGCTTCCCCGAGGCCGCTGCCTGCTGGGTGCCGAAGTCGGTGACCGCCTTCTGCTGCCGGGCGGTCATCCGTGCCATCAGCTGGTCCTGGTCGAAGTACGACTGCGGGTCGTCGGCCAGGAAGAAGGTCGCGATCGGTGCGATGGAGCCGGTGCGGTACTGCGCTGCCGCGTAACTGCCGAGCGTCCTGCGCGCCTCGTTCAGCCGGTCGGCGCGTTCGGCCACGTCCTCCAGCAGGGCGTCGACCTTGACGCGCTGCGTGGCGGAGGCCTCCTTCGCCTTGTTGTACTGCTGGGTCGCGGTGCCCGCCTGCCGGTAGAGGTCGTCGACCTTCTTCTGTACGTCCTCGATGCTGGGCCTGGGAGCGGCCGGGGCGGCCAGCGCGCTCTGGGTGGACAGCAGGGTCACACCTGCCAGCGCGGCCGTGGTGAGCCCGACGGCGGGGGTGGTGGTGCGTACCCGGCTGCGCGGTTTGCGATGCGATGCCAAAACCGGCATCTCCTTCCGTGGACCGCCTACCGGGTTAGCTGTCGGGTTCGGGCGGAACGGAAGGCTGCCCTACGGTCCCGGTGGAGGACGCGGACCGATTCACCCCGGTGATGCGTGTGGGTCCCCGGTTCCGAACTCCCGCGAGGGCGGTCCGGATTCGGCGTGGGGGCCCGCTCGGCGTGGATCGCCTCAAGGGGGTACGGGCCGCCCGATCGAGCACGCTAGCCAACCGTGGTGCTGCTGTGAAGGTTGATGTTCGATATGCCCGATACATTTTCGTGACCTTGGCGGAGCGGACGCGGCGCGGCCGGTCCGCGCCCCGGTTTTCTCACCCGGTGCGGTCACGCGCTCTCCGTACGTGCGCGTCTTCCGTCCGCGGTTTCCCATGCGGCCGCGGAGTGTCGGTGCGGCGCCCTAGACTCGTGAGGCGATGAGCAGCCTCTTTGACGACAGTTTCCTGGCCGGCCTCCAGCACTCGGAGGAAGAGCCCCCGCCGCCCCCCGAGGACTCCGCACCCGAAGCGGTGCCGGAGGATCTCTTCGCGGGCGTCTTCGACGCACCTCCGCCGCCGCGGGACGGGTACTACCGGGACGGCGCCCACCGTCCGGTCGTCGACGCCGCCGCGCTGCTCGACGGGCTGAACACCGAGCAGCGCGCCGCCGTCGTGCACGCCGGCTCACCGCTGCTCATCGTCGCCGGGGCCGGTTCCGGGAAGACCCGGGTGCTCACCCACCGCATCGCCCACCTGCTGGCCGAGCGCGGGGTGCACCCCGGCCAGATCCTGGCGATCACCTTCACCAACAAGGCCGCGGGCGAGATGAAGGAGCGCGTCGAGCAGCTCGTCGGACCGCGCGCCAACGCCATGTGGGTCATGACGTTCCACAGCGCGTGCGTGCGGATCCTGCGCCGTGAGTCGAAGCGGCTCGGCTTCACCTCGTCGTTCTCGATCTACGACGCCGCCGACTCCAAGCGGCTGATGGCCCTGGTCTGCCGCGATCTGGACCTCGACCCGAAGCGGTTCCCGCCGAAGTCGTTCACGGCCAAGGTCTCGAACCTGAAGAACGAGCTGATCGACGAGGAGACCTTCGCCGGCCAGGCCGCCGACGGCTTCGAGAAGACCCTCGCCCAGGCGTACGCGATGTACCAGGCCAGACTGCGCGAGGCCAACGCGCTGGACTTCGACGACATCATCATGACGACGGTCCATCTGCTCCAGGCGTTCCCCGATGTCGCCGAGCACTACCGCCGCCGCTTCCGGCACGTCCTGGTCGACGAGTACCAGGACACCAACCACGCGCAGTACACGCTCGTACGGGAGCTGGTGGGCCCGGCCGGCCCGGCGGACGCCCCCGCCGAGCTGTGCGTCGTGGGCGACGCCGACCAGTCGATCTACGCCTTCCGCGGCGCGACGATCCGCAACATCCTCCAGTTCGAGGAGGACTACCCGGACGCGAAGACGATCCTGCTGGAGCAGAACTACCGCTCCACGCAGACGATCCTCTCCGCGGCCAACGCGGTCATCGAACGCAACGAGAGCCGCCGCCCCAAGAACCTCTGGACCAACGCGGGCGAGGGTGCCCGGATCACCGGTTATGTGGCGGACACCGAGCACGACGAGGCGCAGTTCGTCGCCGACGAGATCGACCGGCTGACCGACGCGGGTGACGCCAGGGCGGGCGACGTCGCGATCTTCTACCGCACGAACGCGCAGTCCCGTGTCTTCGAAGAGATCTTCATCCGCGTCGGCCTGCCCTACAAGGTCGTCGGCGGTGTGCGCTTCTACGAGCGCAAGGAGGTCCGCGACATCCTGGCCTACCTCCGGGTGCTCGCCAACCCCGAGGACACCGTCCCGCTGCGCCGCATCCTGAACGTGCCCAAGCGCGGCATCGGCGACCGCGCCGAGGCGATGATCGACGCCCTGTCGATGCGCGAGAAGATCACGTTCCCGCAGGCGCTCCGTCGGGTCGACGAGGCGTACGGCATGGCAGCCCGCTCGGCCAACGCCGTCAAGCGGTTCAACACGCTGATGGAGGAGCTGCGCACGATCGTCGAATCCGGCGCGGGACCGGCCGTGGTGCTGGAGGCGGTGCTGGAGCGGACCGGCTACCTCGCCGAACTCCAGGCGTCCACGGACCCGCAGGACGAGACCCGGATCGAGAACCTCCAGGAACTCGCCGCCGTCGCCCTCGAATTCGAGCAGGAGCGGGGGGAGTCCGACGGGCCGGAGGGAGCGGCCGCGGGGACGCTCGCCGAGTTCCTGGAGAAGGTCGCGCTCGTCGCCGACTCCGATCAGATCCCCGACGAGGACGAGGACGGCTCCGGCGTCATCACGCTGATGACGCTGCACACCGCCAAGGGGCTGGAATTCCCCGTGGTGTTCCTGACGGGCATGGAGGACGGCGTCTTCCCGCACATGCGCGCGCTGGGGCAGGTCAAGGAGCTGGAGGAGGAGCGGCGCCTCGCCTACGTGGGGATCACCCGCGCCCGCGAGCGGCTCTACCTGACCCGGGCCGCGATGCGCAGTGCGTGGGGCCAGCCCTCGTACAACCCGCCGTCGCGGTTCCTGGAGGAGATCCCCGACCAGCACCTGGCGTGGAAGCGGACCGGGCCGATGGCGGCCCCGGCCGGACCGACGTCGGGGATCACCTCGTCGCTGTCCTCGTCGCGCAGCCGCTCGGGCCCCTCGGGCTTCGCGACCCGGCGTACCTCGGACAAGCCGACGGTCACGCTGGTGGTCGGGGACCGGGTCACGCACGACCAGTTCGGGCTCGGCACCGTGACGGCGGTCGAGGGGATCGGCGACCAGGCGAAGGCGACGGTCGACTTCGGGGACGAACGCCCGAAGAAGCTGCTGCTGCGGTACGCGCCGGTGGAGAAGCTCTAGGACCCGACCCGACCCGACGCGACCCGACCCGGCCGCGGGCGCTCGCCGTCCTGCCGGGCGGGTGGCGCTCATGACGGTCCGGGCGGCCGGGTCCGTGCGTCCGCAGAAGTACGCCGGTCAGGTCGCTGCGGCGCCGGGCTCGTCGACGTCGGCCTGCCCGCTCCGCCCGGCTCGTGTCTCCCGGCCGCCGCTCAGGTCGGGTCGAGGCCGTGGCTGCGGAGCCAGGGCAGCGGGTCCACCGCCGCTCCGCCACCGGGGCGGACCTCGAAGTGCATGTGCGGGCCCGTGGAGTTGCCGGAGTTGCCGGAGTAGGCGATGACGTCACCGGCTTTGACCGGGCCCGAGCGGATCTTGGTGCTGCTGAGGTGGCAGTACCAGGTCTCGGTGCCGTCGGCCATGGTCACGATGGCCATGTTCCCGTAGGCGTTGTTCCACTGGGTGCGTACGGTGCCGTCGGTCGCGGCCATCACCGGGGTGCCGTACGAGACGGGGAAGTCGATCCCCGTGTGCACGGACATCCAGTTGACGCCCGCCTGGCCGAAGTACGCGCTGAGGCCGTGCTCCTTGACCGGCAGAAGGAACTTGGGGCGCAGCGCCTCCTTGCGCGCCGCCTCCTCCTCGCGCTTCTTCTTCTCGGCGGCCTGCCGCTCCTTCAGGTCGATGCGTTCCTGGGTGCGGCTGGCGCGGTCCGCGAAGTTCTCGGCGTCGGCGCTGAGATTGGCGAGCTGGGTGTCCAGCTTGTTGTTGGCCGCCACCGGCTTGACGCTGCCGGGGTCGGCGGCCGCCATCGACGTGGCGTCGTCCTGCTTCTCCTCGCCGCTGCCCAGCCCGCCGACGGAGGCGGCGGCGATGCCGGCGACGCTCATCACGCAGGCGGAGGGGACGGCGACGGTGAGGAGAGCGGAACGCTTCGCGGGGGTACGGCGCCGGCCGCGGCCGCCACCGCCGCCGCGAGTGGTGGGACGGCTCGCCGGACGGGGGATGTCGGCGTGGTCCGGGACGTGGTCGGAGGTGGAGTCCGCCGCATGGTCCTGGGCGGGGTCCGCCCCCGGGTCCTCGGTGGCATCGTGCTCCGTGCCGGTGATGCCGAACACCGATGTCTCCGCGGCCTCGTCCGTCTCCGCGGTCCGGTAGGGCTCGTACGGATCGTAGGAACCCTGGTCCTCGTACGTCTCGTACGTTTCGTAGGGGGCCTGTTCGGTCTCGTACGACTCCTGCGCAGTTTGCGCAGTTTGCTGGTGGTGTTCGGGCGCGCCGCCGCCGTTCCAGGCGGTGGCGTCGTACGCGCCGGTGTCGTAGGCGGCCGTCGCGGCCATCTCCCACTGGCTGTTGCGGTACCAGTCGTCGGTGTCCCACTGGCCCGAGGCGTCCGGGGTGCCGGCCTGCGTGGGGATGCCCGGCGCTTCCGGCATCCAGGTCGCGGTGGTGTCGTACTGCTGCGGCTGCTGGCTCCCGTACGCGGCATGGGCGTCGTACGCGGCGGTCTGATGCGCGCCGGTGGCCCACTGCGTGGAGTCGTACTGGCCGCTGTACCCGGCCTGTCCGGCGTCGTAGCCGCTGTTGTAGCCGGTGGTGTCGTACGTGCCGCTGTCGTAGCTGCCGGGGAGGGAGCCGAAGAGCGGGTCGTTGTCGAAGCTGCCCGTGGAGTGGCTGTCGTAACCGACATGCCCGGCGTGGGGGTGCTGGTCGTTCACCAACTTCTCTCTCGCCTCGGCAGCAGGACCTGGGTCTGGGGCCCGGTGAGAGGACCCAGGGGAAAGCAGTGGCCGCGACTGTACCCGCCGGTATGCGACGCCGACAATCTTCGGCAGGTTTTGCCCGCACAGGAAACGGGCAATCGGCCGTCTTTCGGCGGGCTGTGCACAGAGCTTTGGCCCTATGTTCGAAACGCGTTCTATTTACGGGTGTGTCAGGACGCGTCAACGCGCGGCTGACCGCATCCCGCCGCGGCGTGGCTGCCCGCAACGGTGAGGATTCCGGTCATTCAGGCGACCGAAGTGGCTCCCATGAGACCGGAGGCGGACTCGGGGGATTCAAGCGCCTGCCGGATCCCGGCGGCGACCGCCGGGTGGACCGGGAGCGCGAGGTGGCCGATCCCGCTGACCCGCACGTTCTGCGCATCGAGGTCCGGATGGTCGATGCAGGCCGCCTCCACCGGGACGATCACCTGGTCCAGCTCGCTCCAGAAGCTCACGAACCGGGTCCGGCAGCCGGGCGCCGGGCGGCGCAGCTCCTCGATCGGGGCGGAACCGCTGCGCATCTGGCGCACGATCGGGTGCGCGCTGGCCATGGGGGCGACGGCGGTGCCGCCGTGCGGGGTGCCGAGAGTGACGAGGGTGCGGACCCGCCGGTCGCCGCCGAGCCGCTGCACGTAATACCTGGCGATCAGGCCGCCGAGGCTGTGCCCGACGATGTCGACCTCCTGGTGGCCGGTGCGGGCGCAGATCTCCTCGACGTGCCGGCCGAGCAGTTCGGCGGCGGTGCGGATGTCGCAGGTGAGCGGCGAATAGTTGAGGGACTCCAGGTGGTGCCAGCCGTGCCGGGCGAGGGAACGGCGCAGCAGCACGAAGACGGAGCGGTTGTCGATGAACCCGTGCAGCAGCACGACCGGCGGACGCTCGATGTCCCCGGTGGGCAGGGCGCGGGTCCCGGCCGGAGCGGTGGGCGGACGGGTGGACCGGGGCGGCGTGTCCCGCCGCTCCCCGCCGATGCCCGCGGGATAGAGGAGTACATGTCCGGCGAGCACGAACAGCTCCAGTGCAGTGGCTCTCAGCAGCGCCGATGACACCCAGGTGCGGCGCAGACACGGCTGGCGCAGCAGCAGTGGAAGGAAAGGCAGGACCTTCATGGCCGACCTCCTGCTTCGGCGCACGGGGTGGCGGCTCCGCTCCCGTATGCCCTCATGGGGTGCCGTGGTCGAGGTGCGGACGGCCGGTCGGGCCATCGGCCGACGAGCCGTATCACCGTGCCGTGCGGCTGACGGCGCGGTGATACGGCGACCTCGCAGCGGCTCCCCCTGCCTCGTGCCCCGCGCGGCAATGGCGTCGCGTGATGCGGGAACGCGGCCTGGCGAACATGTCCCAGGTGTGATTTCCCCCTCCCGGTCCACCGCGAAACGGCGGGTTGCGGGATGCTGTCGATAACGTTCGTTCACATCCCCGGCCCTTTCCGGCACGGGAGACGCATGTGGAGGCAGTGATGGGTGTGACCGGTCCGATCCGAGTGGTGGTGGCCAAGCCGGGCCTCGACGGCCATGACCGTGGGGCCAAGGTGATCGCACGGGCGCTGCGCGACGCCGGTATGGAGGTCATCTACACCGGGCTCCACCAGACGCCCGAGCAGATCGTCGACACCGCGATCCAGGAGGACGCCGACGCGATCGGCCTCTCCATCCTCTCCGGCGCCCACAACACGCTCTTCGCCAAGGTGATCGAGTTGCTGAAGGAGCGCGACGCGGAGGACATCAAGGTGTTCGGCGGCGGCATCATCCCGGAGGCGGACATCGCGCCGCTGAAGGAGCAGGGTGTCGCGGCGATCTTCACCCCGGGCGCGACGACCGCCTCGATCGTCGACTGGGTGAACGCGAACGTCCGGCAGCCTGCGGACGCCTGATCCGGACGCTGGATCGGGGCGCTGGATCGGGGCGCCCGGTCCGGGCGGGCCGGCCGGCGCGCGGCCCGGTCACCGTGCTCTCGCGTGTGACCTCGACGGCCGGACCGGACCGGATCCAGCCCGTCCGGCCGTCGAGGGCGCGGCGCGGTCGGGGGCCGCGCACCTCGCGGTTCCGGCGTGGCCCTCGTACCCCTAGGCCGCCCCCGCCGCCAGTTCCGCCTCCATCACCGCGCGCAGGCGCAGCGTGGAGACCAGTCGGCGGAACGCCTCCGACCAGTAGCCGGCCGCGCCGGGCGACGCGTCCTCCGGCTCGTCAGGTGTCGTCGTGAGGACCTCCAGCCGGTCCGCCGCGGCCGGGTCGAGACAGCGCTCGGCCAGCCCCATCACCCCGCTGAAGCTCCACGGGTAACTCCCGGCGTCGCGGGCGATGTCGAGGGCGTCGACGACCGATCCGCCGAGCGGCTCCGACCACGGGACGGTGCAGACCCCCAGGAGCTGGAACGCCTCAGACAGCCCGTGCGCGGCGATGAAGCCGGCCACCCACGCGGCCCGTTCGGCCGCGGGCAGTATCGCCAGGAGCTTGGACCGTTCGGCGAGCGACGCCGTACCCGGCCCGGTGGACGGAGGCGTCGAGGAGGAGCCGAGCAGCGCGCGGGCCCACTCCGGGTCCCGTTGCCGGACCGCCGCCCGGCACCAGGCCGCGTGCAGTTCCTCGCGCCAGCCGTCGGCGACGGGCAGTGCGACGATCTCCTGCGCCGACCGGCCGCCGAACCGTCCCCGCCAGCCGCCCAGTGGGGCGGCCTCCACCAACTGACCCAGCCACCAGGAGCGTTCACCCCGGCCGGAGGGAGGCACCGTCACCACGCCGTCCCGCTGCATCGCCGCGTCGCATTCGTGCGGCGCCTCCACGGCGACGGACATGGCAGCGGCCGTCAGGTCCGGGTTGACGCACGACGACGCGCGGGCCGCCATCCGCCCGGCCAGCGCCGACCCGGGGAGCGCGGACAGCAGCTCGGCGGCCGTGGCGCGCACATTGCGGCTGCGGTCGGAGAGTGCCTGCTCCAGGAACGGTTCGTCCGCACCGGACAGTCCGGAACGCAGCGAGTCCACGAACATCAGCCGGTCCTCGGCACGCTCGGTGGACCAGCTGCCGGCCAGCAGTGCGAGCGCACCACCGGGATCGTGCGCCCGCACGGCTCCGAGCAGCGCGACCCGCTCGGCGAAGAGGCCCTCCTCCCACAGCCGCCGCACCGCCTCGCCGTCCGTCGGCTCGGGCAGTTGCGCGGCGCCGGACGAGCCGCGCAGCGCGAACCTCCACTCGGGGTTCAGCCCGGCGAGCCACAGTCCGCGCGGCCCGGCGAACGCCAGTGCCTGCGGCCGCAGGTCGGTGCGGGCACGGGCCGCGTCCAGCAGCGCCGGCAGCAGCTCGGCCGGCGCCCGGTAGCCACGCAGGTCGGCGGTGGCGAGCCACTGCGGGATCAGCTCCGTGAGATCCGGCGCCGCACCGCGCCTGCCGCCCGCCCCGGTCGGTGCCGCCCGGTCGGCGAGCAGCTGGGCGAGCCGGTGCCGGGCGGCCGGCGGCAGGGGCGGCCGGGGATCGGCAGGGGCCGTCCCGGGCCGTTCGGCCGCGGGTGCGGGCAGCAGACCGGCCCTGCTCCGCACGGTGTGGAGCGCCGCCGCGTCGAGCAGCGCGACCGGTCCCGGCGCGGTCCCCGTCCCGGGCGGACGTCGGTCGGTGCCGAGCAGCGCCGATGTGACGAGCTCCTCCCACGGGGTGGTGGTAGGGGGCATCGGTCCTCCTTCAGGGTCGGATACGGAACGGATCAGATCAGCGGCACGGTCTCGGCCGCACCGGCGGCCGGGTCGCCGGCCCAGGCCGCGAGCGGTTCGAAGCCACGGTGGCCGCACTGGCCGAATACCGTGACGGGCGCGCCGCCGGAGAGCGCGACGAGCTTCCACAGGCCGGGGCGGGACAGCGCCGCCGGGGCGACGGGCAGCGCCGAACCGCCTACGGCGTCCGCCAGTTGCCAGCCGTCGCCCGACGGCACGGGGACGACCTCGCTCAGCGTCACCGGCCAGGAGTCCAGCCAGGGATCGTCCCGCAGGGCCTGTCCGTACGCGGCGACCGCCGCCGTGGTCGTGGAGCCCGGCGGGGGACCGCCGCCCGGCACCGGCGTGCCGTACTGTCCGCCGAGCTCCGCCCGCAGCTGCCCGGCCCCCCGGTAGGGCGTGATCTCGGCGTCGACCGTGGCGCCCACCGGAAGTGCCTGGCCGGGGGAGCGCCCGGGCGCCCCGAAGGACAGCAGAACCGCGGTGTGCCCCGAGTCCCTCCCGTACAGCCATATCCGGCGGGTGACGATCCTGCCGTCCGGGGTGTCGTACTGGGCGAGGACGAGCCAGTGGTCACGGACCGGCGAACCGCCGGCGGCGGCCGTCAGCCCCACCCGCGTGCGTACCGTCGCCGCCAGCGGCTCCGGCAGCCGGTCGATGCCCAGCCAGGCGGTGTCCAGCAGGTGGAGCAGCGCGCACTCCTGGAGCAACCGCACCGGCCAGCCCGGACCGGACGCCGCGATCGCGCCCAACTCCCTTGCCCGGGAGGCGAGTCCCGGTGCCTGTGCGTCGACCATGCGGGCCGCCGTCTCCTCCCACAGCCCGTACCCCGAACGGTCGGCCGCTGCCAGGCCGCCGCGCAGCAGATCCATGAGCCGCTGCTCCAACTCCTGTGCGCCGCCGGTGATCCGCTCCGCCCGTCGCTCGGCGCGCCGCCGCGCGGCCTCGGGATCCGCCGGGCCCGCGCCACCTCCGGTCGCGTCCGCACCCGCGCCGGCCGCGGCCGGGCCGGGGCCCGGGCCCGTTCGTTCCGCCGCCCGCCTGCGCCGGCCGTCGAGCCACTCCCCGGCCCAGTCCGGCACCTCCGCCGTACCGGCCGCCGTCCCGTCCGACGCCCGGAGCAGCATCAGACCCAGCGCGTGTTTGCACGGGAACTTCCGGCTGGGGCAAGTGCATCTGTACGCGGGCGCCGTCGTGTCGACCACCGTCCGGTACGGCTTGCTCCCGCTCCCCTTGCACAGCCCCCACGCCGCCCCCGCCCCGTCGTGGCCCGCACCGGACCACGACCCGGCCGAACCGAGCCTGCCCCCCGCCCGGCGTGACGCCTCGTCAGGCGCCAGCGCGAGGACCTGGTCCACCGTCATGCACATCGCCGGGGCGGCGGTGCGCAAGGGTTCTCCCCCGTGAGATAGCAGCATGGTGACGACGGTAGGACGCGGCACTGACAATCGGCCTCCACCTGCGGAAACGGTCCATTGTCAGTGGCATGGTGCACGGTGGGGACCACATCCGGTCGATCGATCTGGAGGGGGATCCATGACCGTGTCCGAAACCACCGCAGGCATCGGCGCCGAGGCTCTGCGCCCGCACGCCGAGGACGCCTTCGCCGACGAGCTGAAGGCGCTCGCCGCCGCCGACGACCGTCCACGGCCCGCACGCTGGCGGCTCTCGCCGTGGGCCGTCGCCACTTATCTGCTCGGCGGCGTGCTGACGGACGGAACGGTGATCACACCCAAGTACGTGGGGCCGCGCCGCCTCGTCGAGGTCGCCGTCACGACGCTCGCCACCGACCGGGCGCTGCTGCTCCTCGGTGTCCCCGGCACCGCCAAGACCTGGGTCTCCGAACACCTCGCCGCCGCGGTCAGCGGCGATTCGACGCTGCTCGTCCAGGGCACCGCGGGCACGCCCGAGGAAGCGGTCCGCTACGGGTGGAACTACGCGCAGCTGCTCGCACACGGACCCAGCCGCGAGGCTCTCGTGCCGAGCCCGCTGATGCGCGCCATGTCGGAGGGGATGACGGCCAGGATCGAGGAGCTCACACGCATCCCCGCCGATGTGCAGGACTCGCTCATCACGATCCTGTCGGAGAAGACCCTCCCCCTGCCGGAGCTGGGCCAGGAGGTCCAGGCCGTTCGCGGCTTCAACGTCATCGCGACGGCGAACGACCGCGACCGCGGGGTCAACGAGCTGTCCAGCGCGCTGCGCCGCCGCTTCAACACCGTGGTGCTGCCGCTGCCCGCCACACCCGACGCGGAGGTGGACATCGTCTCCCGACGCGTCGACCAGATCGGGAGCTCGCTCGACCTTCCGGCCGCCCCCGACGGCATGGCCGAGATCCGGCGGGTGGTCACGGTCTTCCGTGAACTGCGCGACGGCGTCACGACCGACGGCCGCACCAGGGTCAAGTCCCCGTCGGGCACGCTGTCCACGGCCGAGGCCATCTCCGTCGTCACCAACGGACTGGCGCTCGCCGCCCACTTCGGCGACGGCGTGCTGCGGCCCGGAGACGTCGCGGCCGGCATCCTGGGCGCGGTCGTCCGCGACCCCGCGGCCGACCGGGTCGTCTGGCAGGAGTACCTGGAGACCGTGGTCCGGGAGCGGGACGGCTGGAAGGACTTCTACCGCGCCTGCCGCGAGGTCTCCGTATGACCGGGACCACGCCCGCCGACGGGCCGCTGCTGCTCGGGGTCCGGCACCACGGCCCCGGCTCCGCCCGGGCGGTCCGCGCCGCGCTGGACGCCGCCCTCCCGAAGGCCGTCCTCGTCGAGGGCCCGCCGGAGGGAGACGCGCTGCTGCCGCTCGCCGCCGACGACCGGATGCGTCCGCCCGTCGCGCTGCTCGCCCACGCGGTCGACGACCCCGGGCGGGCGGCGTTCTGGCCGCTGGCCGGTTTCTCACCGGAGTGGGTCGCGATCCGCTGGGCGCTGGATCACGGCGTCCCGGTCCGCTTCATCGACCTGCCCGCGGCGAACTCCCTTGCCATGACGGACTCCCCGGACGGGGCCGGGGCGGACGGGCAAGGGGGTGAGGGCGCCGGCGCGCCACCGGTCGACCCGATCGGGGTGCTCGCCGAGGCCGCCGGATACGACGACCCGGAGCGCTGGTGGGAGGACGTCGTCGAGCACCGTGCTCCGGACGGCGGACTCGTCGACCCGCGCGCCCCCTTCGCCGCGATCGGCGAGGCGATGGCGGCACTGCGCGAGGTGCACGGGGACGGCGGGCACCCCCGCGACGCCGTCCGCGAGGCGTACATGCGGATCCAGCTGCGGGCCGCCCGCAAGGAGTTCGGGGACGGCATCGCCGTCGTCTGCGGTGCCTGGCACGTGCCCGCGCTCCGCGCGCGGACGACCGTCACCGCCGACCGGGCCCTCCTCAAGGGGCTGCCGAAGCTCAAGGCCGAGCTGACCTGGGTGCCCTGGACCCACCGTCGGCTCGCCCGGCGCAGCGGATACGGCGCGGGGATCGACTCGCCCGGCTGGTACGACCACCTCTTCGCCGCCCCCGACCGTCCCCTCGAGCGGTGGATGACCAAGGTCGCCGGACTCCTGCGTGACGAGGACCGGTTCGTGTCGTCCGCCCACGTCATCGAGGCGGTCCGGCTCGCCGGGACACTCGCCGCCATGCGCGGCCGTCCACTCGCCGGACTGAGCGAGGCGACGGACGCGATCCGCGCCGTGATGTGCGACGGATCCGATGTGCCGCTCGCACTCGTCCGGGACCGGCTCGTCGTCGGCGAGACGCTCGGCGAAGTACCGGACACCGCTCCGGCCGTGCCGCTGCAGCGCGATCTGAGCCGGCTCCAGCGCACCCTGCGGCTCAGACCGGAGGCGCAGGAACGGGAGCTGGAACTCGACCTCCGCAAGGACACCGACGCGGCCCGCAGCCGTCTGCTGCACCGGCTCCGCCTCCTCGCCGTCGGCTGGGGCGAACCGTCCGCCGGCCGGGGGAGTACCGGCACCTTCCGGGAGAGCTGGCGGCTGTGCTGGGAGCCCGAACTGTACGTACGGGTGGCGGAGGCCGGCGTCTGGGGCACCACCGTGCTCTCCGCCGCGACCGCCCGGGCCGAATCGGAGGCCGTGTCGGCCACCTCACTCGCCGGGATCACCGCGCTCGCCGAGCACTGCCTCCTCGCCGCGCTGCCCGCCGCTCTGCCCGTCGTGATGCGAGTGCTCGCCGACCGGGCCGCGCTCGACGCCGATGTCGGCCACCTCGCCGACGCCCTGCCCGCCCTGGCCCGCACGCTGAGATACGGGGACGTGCGGTCCACGGACACCGCGGCACTCGGCGAGGTCGCGGCCGGGCTCGCCGAGCGGATCTGCGTCGCACTGCCGCCCGCCTGTACCGGGCTCGACGCCGAAGGCGCCGCCGAGATGCGCCGCAAGGTGGATGGCGTCCACGGTGCGGTCGGGCTGCTCGCCGGAGCCGTGGCGGCGGACGGGCTGCGCGGCCGCTGGACCGCCGTGCTGCGCAGGCTGGCCGCCCGGGACACGGTCGCGGGGGTCGTCCGGGGCCGGGCGACACGGCTGCTGCTCGACGAGGGGCGGATCGAAGAGGACGACGCGGCACGGCTGATGGGCCTGGCGCTCTCACCGGGCACACCCCCGGCCGACGCGGCCGCCTGGATCGAGGGGTTCGTCGGCGGGGGCGGCGTGCTCCTGGTCCACGACGAGCGGCTGCTCGGGCTGGTCGACTCCTGGCTGGCCGGTGTCCCCGCCGGCACCTTCACCGACGTGCTGCCGCTGCTGCGCCGCACCTTCTCCGCGTACGAACCAGGTGTACGGCGCACGCTGGGCGAGCTCGTACGACGTGGCCCGGCCGCCGGGGCACCGGCCGCGGGCGCAGCCGGAGCAGCGGCCCCCGGCTTCGGTCCGGGCCTCGACGAGGATCGGGCGGAAGCGGTGATGCCGGTCCTGCGGCTGCTGCTGGGACCGGACACCGCAGACCCGGCCGGCAGCGCCACCGGCCACACCACGGAACTGCTGGGGGCAACAGGATGACGACGGCCACGGACACCCCCACCGGCGGCGAGGCCGGTCCGGACCGCCCGGAAGCCGGGCGCGGCGCGACGGACGAGGAGCGGCTGCGGCGTTGGCGCCTGGTACTGGGCGGCGACAGCGCCGAGTCCACCGGCTGCACGCTGACCGGACGGGACGCGGCGATGGACGGCGCGCTGAACGCGCTGTACGGCGGCGGGAGCAAGCCCGGCGGACGCGGCGGGAACGAGCGCTCGGCCGGGCTCGGCGCCTCCGCCCCGTCCGTGGCCCGCTGGCTCGGCGACATCCGCACGTACTTCCCCAGCTCCGTCGTCCAGGTCATGCAGCGCGACGCGATCGACCGGCTCGGCCTCTCCACGCTGCTGCTGGAGCCGGAGATGCTGGAGGCCGTCGAGGTGGACGTCCATCTCGTCGGGACGCTGCTCTCGTTGAGCAAGGCGATGCCCGAGACGACGAAGGAAACGGCACGGGTCGTCGTGCGCAAGGTCGTCGAGGACCTGGAGAAGAGGCTCGCCGACCGGACC
Source organism: Streptomyces sp. NPDC058231 (assembly GCF_042882275.1). Lineage (NCBI taxonomy): Bacteria > Bacillati > Actinomycetota > Actinomycetes > Kitasatosporales > Streptomycetaceae > Streptomyces > Streptomyces sp. NPDC058231. The sequence continues at coordinate 131,946 of NZ_JBHVWN010000015.1, forward strand.
CGGGCCACGCTGACCGGCGCGCTCGACCGCTCGTCGAAGATCAGCCGGCCGCGCCATCACGACATCGACTGGGACCGCACCATCCGGGCCAACCTCAAGAACTACCTCCCGGAGTACGGCACGGTCGTCCCCGAACGGCTCATCGGTCACGGGCGCGCCGACCGGTCGGTGAAGAAGGACGTCATCCTCTGCATCGACCAGTCGGGCTCGATGGCCGCCTCCGTCGTCTACGCCTCCGTGTTCGGCGCGGTGCTCGCCTCCATGCGTACGTTGCGGACCAGGCTCGTCGTCTTCGACACGGCCGTCGTCGACCTCACCGACCAGCTCGACGACCCGGTGGACGTGCTCTTCGGCACCCGGCTCGGCGGCGGCACGGACATCAACCGGGCCCTCGCCTACTGCCAGTCCCGGGTGACCCGTCCCGCCGACACCGTCGTCGTCCTCATCAGTGACCTCTACGAAGGCGGTATCCGCAACGAGATGCTGAAGCGGGTCGCCGCGATGAAGGCGTCCGGTGTGCAGTTCGTGACCCTGCTCGCCCTCTCCGACGAGGGCGCGCCGGCCTACGACCGCGAGCACGCGGCGGCCCTCGGCGCCCTCGGAGCACCGGCGTTCGCCTGCACTCCGGATCTCTTCCCGGAGGTGATGGCCGCGGCGCTGGAGAGGAGGCCGCTGCCCGTACCGGACACGGAGATCTCTCGCTGACAGGCAAGCCGCGCGCGCCCGGGACGCCGGGCAGCCGCGGCGGAGGTCCGGCCCCGACCGAATGCCCGCCGACTCCGCCCGTCCGCCCGTCCGTCCGCCCACCTCCGGATCGTCCCGGACCGTGCCGTGCCGTCACTGCTCCGGAGTACCCGGGCCGAGGAGATCCGGGCCGCCGCGGAGCGCCGGGGCGGCCTCCGGCGCCGGCGGACGGTTCTCCGCCGGGTCGGGACCACCGGGCCGGACCGTGGGCGCCGCCCGGTCCCGGACCCTCCCGGTCCGCCGACGCCCACGTGCCGTTTTGTCCACTGCGACCCGGCCACCAGCACGGTCTGTGACCGTAATCACCGCTCAGGTGTGATCTGCAATTTAGGGTCCTGCGGGGCGCGGGGATAACCTGCGAGATGGACATGCCGCGTACTCGGTAACCGTGTGCGCCTTCCTTGTGACAGAGCAGTCACGTTGCCCCTCGCGGCACGCCCACGCTGAAAAAGAACCGCGAGACCACTGAAAAGGGACGGACGCGCGTGGACCTGTTCGAGTACCAGGCGAGGGACCTCTTCGCCAAGCACGGTGTACCGGTGCTGGCCGGTGAAGTCATTGACACGCCTGAGGCAGCCCGCGAGGCGACCGAGCGGCTGGGCGGCAAGTCTGTCGTCAAGGCGCAGGTGAAGGTCGGCGGCCGCGGCAAGGCCGGCGGCGTCAAGCTGGCCGCCACCCCCGACGAGGCGGTCGCCCGGGCGACCGACATTCTCGGCATGGACATCAAGGGCCACACGGTCCACAAGGTGATGATCGCCGAGACCGCGCCGGAGATTCTTGAGGAGTACTACGTCTCGTACCTCCTCGACCGCACCAACCGCACCTTCCTGGCCATGGCCTCGGTGCAGGGCGGCATGGACATCGAGGAGGTCGCGGAGAAGACCCCCGAGGCCCTCGCGAAGGTCCCGGTCGACTCCAACACCGGCGTGACGATCGAGAAGGCCCGCGAGATCGTGGCCCAGGCGAAGTTCCCGGCCGAGGTGGCCGAGAAGGTCGCCGAGGTCATGGTGACGCTGTGGGACACCTTCGTCGCCGAGGACGCGCTCCTCGTCGAGGTCAACCCGCTCGCCAAGGTCGCCTCCGGCGACGTCCTGGCGCTGGACGGCAAGGTGTCTCTCGACGAGAACGCCGACTTCCGTCAGCCCGGCCACGAGGCCCTCGAGGACAAGGCCGCGGCCAACCCGCTCGAGGCTGCCGCCAAGGCCAAGAACCTCAACTACGTCAAGCTCGACGGCGAGGTCGGCATCATCGGTAACGGTGCCGGTCTGGTCATGTCGACCCTGGACGTCGTCGCGTACGCCGGTGAGAACCACGGCAACGTGAAGCCCGCCAACTTCCTCGACATCGGTGGCGGCGCCTCCGCAGAGGTCATGGCGAACGGCCTGGAGATCATCCTCGGCGACCCGGACGTCAAGTCCGTCTTCGTCAACGTCTTCGGTGGCATCACCGCCTGCGACGAGGTCGCCAACGGCATCGTCCAGGCTCTTGAGCTGCTCAAGAGCAAGGGTGAAGAGGTCACCAAGCCGCTGGTCGTGCGCCTCGACGGCAACAACGCGGAGCTGGGTCGCAAGATCCTCTCCGACGCCAACCACCCGCTCGTGCAGCGTGTGGACACCATGGACGGCGCGGCCGACAAGGCCGCCGAGCTCGCCGCGGCTGCGAAGTAAGGGACGAGGGACTCCAACACCATGGCTATCTTCCTCACCAAGGACAGCAAGGTCATCGTCCAGGGGATGACCGGTGCCACCGGCATGAAGCACACCAAGCTCATGCTGGCCGATGGCACCAACATCGTCGGTGGCGTGAACCCGCGCAAGGCCGGAACGACCGTCGACTTCGACGGCACCGAGGTACCCGTCTTCGGCTCCGTCGCCGAGGCGATGGAGAAGACCGGCGCCGACGTGTCCGTCCTCTTCGTGCCGCCGGCCTTCGCCAAGGCCGCCGTCGTCGAGGCGATCGACGCCGAGATCCCCCTCGCCGTCGTGATCACCGAGGGCATCGCCGTCCACGACTCGGCCGCCTTCTGGGCGTACGCCGGCTCGAAGGGCAACAAGACCCGGATCATCGGCCCGAACTGCCCCGGCCTGATCACCCCCGGTCAGTCCAACGCCGGCATCATCCCGGGCGACATCACCAAGCCCGGCCGCATCGGTCTCGTGTCGAAGTCCGGCACGCTGACCTACCAGATGATGTACGAGCTCCGTGACATCGGCTTCTCGTCCGCCGTCGGCATCGGTGGCGACCCGGTCATCGGCACGACGCACATCGACGCCCTCGCGGCGTTCGAGGCCGACCCCGAGACCGACCTGATCGTCATGATCGGCGAGATCGGCGGCGACGCCGAGGAGCGTGCGGCGGACTTCATCGCGAAGAACGTCACCAAGCCGGTCGTCGGTTACGTCGCGGGCTTCACCGCCCCGGAAGGCAAGACCATGGGCCACGCCGGCGCCATCGTCTCAGGCTCCTCCGGTACCGCGCAGGCGAAGAAGGAGGCCCTCGAGGCCGCCGGCGTCAAGGTCGGCAAGACGCCGACCGAGACCGCCAAGCTGGCGCGCGAGATCCTCGGCGCCTGATCGCTCCTTGCGGTTCCGTCTCCGCTCGGGCGGACGGACGGCGCGGGCCCGTACCCCTCTTCCAGGGGTACGGGCCCGCGCCGTTTTCTCATGTGTGCGCCCGTCTCGTGGGCGTCCGGGGCGTCCGGGTCATCTCGGCTGCGGAACCAGCCGCGCCCGGCCGTGCACGACCTCCTCGCTGAGATTCCTGTGCACCTTCAGGTCGTGCGGGCTCAGCCGTTGCGGACCACTGCGCGGAGCCACTCCGCCGACCCGCTCGGCGGGTGCCGAAGGCGTTTCGTACCGCGCCGGAGCCGTGAGCGTGACGATCGCCGCGAGACCGAGGAGCAGGACCATGAAGCCGATGGCCGCCCGTGTCCAGAGCACGGCCCGGTGCTCGCTGCCGGCCCGGATCGCGCGGGCCGCGGGCAGTGCGGCCATCGGCTGGGTGAGGGCGAGCGCACCCAACTGCTCGCGCAGCAGGGCCGACTGGCCGGCGGGATCCGGCGGGAGCGCCAGCCCGGGTATCCGGTCGGTGACCGCGGCCCGTGCGTTCCTCAACCGGCCCGCCGCCGCCGGAGTGCTCGCCTCCGTCTCCGCGGCGGTATCCGGCAGATCCAGGCCCACGCCGTCGTGGAGCAGCAGCGTGCGGCGGTACGACGACGGCAGGTCGAGCAGGGCCTGGAGCAGGGCGCGCGGACCGGGTGCGTCGGGCGGCGGGTCGACCTGACGGTGCGCCCGGCGCAACTGGTGCCAGGGCGACACCGCGTACTCGTACGCGGCTGCCCGCACCCAGCCCGCCGGATCCCGGTCCACCGCGACCTCGGGCCAGCGGTGCCAGGCCTGTTCGAAGGCGCGCTCGACGGATTCACCTGCGAGGTTCCGGCGCCCGGTCAGCAGGAACGTCTGGCGGAAGAGGGCGCCGGCGTTGCGCGCGTACAGCTCGTCGAAAGCCTCCGCGGCGGTACGGGACGGGGTGTCGGCCCCGCCGGGTATGGGTGCCGGTGCGACGGAGCGCACCGATCCGGTCCCCGCCGGTGCGCGTCCCGATGGCGGGGACGGTGGTGGCGGTGGGACCGGCGCCGGGGACGGTGAGGGCTGTGGCGGGGACGGCGACCGCTTCGTCGGGCCGGAGGGTCCGGTCCGTGCGTCGCGGGCGCTGTGGCCGGGGGCGCGTTCGACGGCGTCCTGCGGCTCCGTACCGCCGGCGCCGTCCGGGCATATCAGCTTCGCGTACGTCTCACGCTTGCGCCCCTGCGGGCTGGTGCGTCCCGATTCCCAGGCGCGGACCGTGGCCGGGGTGACACCCACGGCCCTCGCCACCTGTTCCTCACTCAGCGCCTTCGCCTCGCGCAGTCGGCGCCGCTCCTTGGGGGAGGGCAATGGGGAGGGGTCGGCCGTGTCGGTGGAACTCTGCGTCATTCCCGACCTCCGGCGTGCCTCCACTGGGTGAAAAAGTGCATAACCGTATATTGAACGACACAGCGGTCATGCGCCTGTTGCACGAAATGGGCATCTGTCGTTGGGAACATGAGATGTGACCCAAATGACCGAACGCTCACAGCTCCCGGCAGGGCGGGGGCGGACCTCCGTACTCGCATCCGCTTTTCTGCGGGGGGTACTTGCCGCGGGACTCGGACTCGGCTCGCTCACCGTGCTCGTCATGGTGGTGTGGATCAGCTCCCCGGCCCCCGACAGCGGCTTGGGCGGGGCCCTCCACACGGCGGCCGGGATCTGGCTGCTGGCGCACGGCGCCCAACTCGTCAGGACCGACACGCTGAGCGGGGCTCCCGCACCCGTCGGTGTCGTCCCGCTGCTGCTCACCGCGGCGCTGGTGTGGCTCGTGCACCGGGTCGCCCGCGACGTGATGGAGTCCGACGAAGGGCGCGCGGCGCCGTCGGCCCGCACCGCCTTCTGCCTGGTCACGGGCGGATACCTGCTGGTCGCGACGGTGGTCGCGCTCTATGCGAAGGGCGGGCCGATGCCCGCGCAGCGGTGGTCGCTGCTGTTCCGGATGGTTCCGGTGGTGGCGGGCGCGGCGGCTGCCGGGGTGTGGACGGCGGCCGGTCGGCCGGTCGGACCGGCGCCGTCCTGGGCGCCGGCGCGCCTGCGCCGGATGCTCGCGCGGTCCCGGTTCCCGGAGCGGGTGGACGCGGTGTGCCGGTCGGCCGCGGCCGGCACGGTCGCGCTGCTGGGCGGCGGGGCGCTGGTGACAGCGGTGGCGCTGGTGTGGCACGAACGGGCGGTGCAGGACTCGTTCCTGGGGCTCTCCGGCGACTGGACGGGACGGGCTTCGGTCGCACTCCTGGCCCTGGTGCTCGTCCCGAACGCGGCCATGTGGGCGGCCGCGTACGGGCTCGGACCGGGTTTCGCCCTGGGTACGGCGTCCACGGTCACTCCGTTCGCCCTCACCGGCCACCCGGCGCTGCCGAACTTTCCGCTGCTCGCGGCGGTGCCGGCGGTGGGGCCGGGGACGCCTCCGAACTGGGCGGCCGTGGTGGTGCCGGTCGCGGCCGGGGCGACGATCGCCTGGTTCACGGCGCGGAACGCGGTGCCCGTGCGGGGCATGCGGCAAGGGGTGTGGGGTCTGTGGGAGACCACGCTGACGGCCGCGCTCGCCGCGGTGGGATGCGGCGTCGGTGCGGCGGTACTGGCCGCGGCCGCCGGGGGGCCGCTGGGCACCGGGGCGCTCGCGGAGTTCGGCCCGGTCTGGTGGCTCACCGGGGCGGCGGCGCTGGCATGGACGATGCTGCTCGGAGTGCCCGGGGCGCTGCTGCTGAGGGGATGGCGACTGCGGGAGTGCCCCGGCGCGGAGGAGGACGGTGCGATTCCCGCCGCAGCCGGTGTCAGGGCGTTGGAGCAGTCGGGTGACGGGCAGCAGTCATGGCGGCTGCCGCGTGCGCACCGGGGCGAGGACGCGGCAGCCGGGACGGCGCCCGGCAGCCGCGGCCTAGCCGCTGCCGCGCCGCCGTCCGCACCCGTGCCCGCACCGGCGCGGGACGACAGCGCGGGGGGCTCCGGTCTCGGGTCGTACTACTTCCTGCCGACCGGCCCCTGGCAGGAGCGGGCCGAGGAGGAGGCGCCCTGGGCCCCCCTCTTCACCGGGATCGAAACGCCGCCGGCCCCGCCTTCGGAGGCAGGGCCGGCGGATGGACCGGGAGGCGCTAGTTCCTGACTCCGAAGAACGGCTCCAGAGGCTTCGGCAGCAGATCGTTGCAGGCCAGCTGGCCGGACTTGGTGAGCGCGTCGTTCACGCAGGTGTAGTAGTCGCGGTAGACCAGTTGCACCGTGAACGTCGTCGCGACGATCGACAGTGCCAGCAGCGCCGTGACGAGACCGCTGACCGCGGCCGTCGTCTGCGGCCTGGTCTGGCCCTGCGCATAGGGGGCGGCGGGCCCGGGGGCCGGAGCGCCGGACGGGGCGGAGGCGGAGCCCGTACCGGCGGAACCGGCAGTGCCACCCTCCGTCGTCGGGCTCTTCGGCTTGGCGCGCAGGGCGCTGATCGACCAGTACACGGCCAGTGCGCCGAGCAGCAGGGCGATCTCCGGGAAGTCGAAGATCGCGAAGAAGAAGGCCCACATGCCGGAGAGCAGCGCGTAACGGGCGCGGCGCTGGGCGGGGTCGGTCGGGTCCCAGCGCAGGCCACCGGGCTTGTTCTCGGGGCCGCCCTGGCCACCGGGGCCGTTCGGCCCGCCCTGGCCCCCGGGACGGCCGCCGAACCCGCCGCTCTGGCGGCCCGGCTGATGGCTGCTCCACTGGCTGCCCCAGACCGGACGGTCGTCTGAGGAGCCGCCCTCGGGCGACCCGTCACCGTTCCCGTCCGAGCCGTCGTTCCCGCCGCCGTTCGCGTTCCCGCCGTGCGACGGGTGGCGCGGCTGCCACGGCTGGTCGGGGCGGTTCTCCGGCGGTGCGGCGAACGGGTTGTCGTCCTTGTCCGAGGAGGGGCCCGACGGGGACTGGCGTTCCCTCAGCAGCAGTGAGGACCGCTCGGGCAGCGGGTGGCGGAAGGCGGTGCGACGGCGTCGGTCCGGCATATGGTGAACGTCTTCCCCATCTCGTCATTTCCGCCCTGCGGACGGTTCGCTGTCCCTGACGCTACCTCCCGGCCAGGAGGGGCCGAAAGCTGGGAGCGCGGCGGTGAGTGGCCGATACCTTGCGCGCGGCCACCCGCCCCCTTCGGACGAGGCCCTCACCCCCGTCCCGTGGGGGGTCCCCAAAGGTGCCGGTATCGTTGCTGACGGTCGGCCTCTTCGTAGAGTTCCCCGTATCGAGGGGCGCGATTCATTCGTACGACCGTACAAATAGCGTCGCTCTGTTTCACCGCGCGAGGCTTCACCACGCGAGAAAGGGCCCCAGCCGTGGCCTCCCCGCCTCCTTCCGCCGCCCCGGCCCGCCTGGTCGTGCTGGTCTCCGGCTCGGGTACGAACCTCCAGGCGCTGCTCGACGTGATCGCCGACGACCCCGCGGGCTTCGGTGCCCAGGTCGTCGCGGTCGGCGCCGACCGCGACGGCATCGTCGGCCTCGAACGGGCGGAGAGCGCGGGGATCCCGACCTTCGTCTGCAAGGTCAAGGACCACGCCACCCGCGAGGAGTGGGACGCGGCGCTCGCCGCCGCCACCGCGGCGCACCGCCCGGACCTCGTGGTGTCCGCGGGCTTCATGAAGATCGTGGGAAAACGGTTCCTCGCCGAGTTCGGCGGCCGCTTCGTCAACACCCACCCCGCCCTGCTCCCCAGCTTTCCCGGTGCCCATGGGGTGCGTGACGCCCTCGCGTACGGCGCGAAGGTCACCGGGTGCACCGTCCACTTCGTCGACGACGGCGTCGACACCGGTCCGATCATCGCGCAGGGCGTGGTCGAGGTGACCGAAGAGGACACGCCGGAGGGCGAAGCCGCTCTCCACGAACGCATCAAGGAAGTCGAGCGCAAGCTGCTCGTCGAGGTCGTGGGGCGGCTCGCCCGTAACGGCTATCGCATTGAGGGACGAAAGGTTCATCTCGGTCATGTCGGTGAATAAGCCCATCCGCCGCGCCCTGGTCAGTGTCTACGACAAGACGGGGCTCGAAGACCTCGCCCGCGGTCTGCACGAGGCGGGCGTCGAGCTCGTCTCCACCGGTTCGACCGCCGGGAGGATCGCCGCCGCCGGTGTGCCGGTCACCAAGGTCGAGGAGCTCACCGGCTTCCCCGAGTGCCTCGACGGCCGGGTGAAGACGCTGCACCCGCGCGTGCACGCCGGCATCCTCGCCGACCTGCGCCTGGACGCACACCGCGAGCAGCTCGCCGAGCTCGGTGTCGAACCCTTCGACCTCGTCGTCGTCAACCTGTACCCGTTCAAGGAGACCGTCGCCTCCGGCGCCTCCGCCGACGAGTGCGTGGAGCAGATCGACATCGGCGGCCCGTCGATGGTCCGCGCCGCCGCCAAGAACCACCCGTCGGTGGCCGTCGTCACCAGCCCCGAGCGGTACGCCGACGTGCTGGCCGCGGTCAAGGCGGGCGGCTTCGACCTGACGGCCCGCAAGCGGCTCGCCGCCGAGGCGTTCCAGCACACCGCCGCGTACGACGTGGCCGTCGCCTCCTGGTTCGCGGACGACTACGCCGCCGCCGACGACTCGGGCTTCCCCGACTTCTTCGGCGCGACGTACGAGCGCGGCAACGTCCTGCGGTACGGCGAGAACCCGCACCAGCCCGCCGCGCTGTACACCTCCGGCTCCGGCGGCCTGGCCGAGGCGGAGCAGCTGCACGGCAAGGAGATGTCGTACAACAACTACACGGACACCGACGCCGCGCGCCGGGCCGCGTACGACCACGCCGAGCCGTGCGTCGCGATCATCAAGCACGCCAACCCGTGCGGCATCGCGATCGCCGACGACATCGCCGAGGCGCACCGCAACGCGCACGCCTGCGACCCGCTGTCGGCGTTCGGCGGGGTCATCGCCGTCAACCGTCCGGTGACCGTCGCCATGGCCGAACAGGTCGCGGAGATCTTCACCGAGGTCATCGTCGCCCCGGCCTACGAGGACGGTGCCGTCGAGGTCCTCGCCCGCAAGAAGAACATCCGCGTGCTGCGCTGCCCCGACGCCCCGGCCTCCACGGTCGAGGTCAAGCCGATCGACGGCGGCGCGCTGCTCCAGGTCACCGACCGGCTCCAGGCCGACGGCGACGACCCGGCCAACTGGACCCTCGCCACCGGTGAGGCGCTCTCCGAGGACGAACTCGCCGAGCTCGCCTTCGCCTGGAAGGCGTGCCGCGCGGTCAAGTCCAACGCGATCCTGCTCGCCAAGGGCGGCGCCTCCGTCGGCGTCGGCATGGGCCAGGTCAACCGTGTCGACTCCGCGAAGCTCGCCGTCGAGCGGGCGGGCGAGGAGCGGGCCCGCGGTGCGTACGCCGCATCGGACGCGTTCTTCCCGTTCCCGGACGGCCTGGAGATCCTGACCGCGGCCGGCATCAAGGCCGTGGCCCAGCCCGGCGGTTCGGTCCGTGACGAGCTGGTCGTCGAGGCCGCGAAGAAGGCGGGCGTGACGATGTACTTCACCGGCACTCGGCACTTCTTCCACTGACCGCGAGCGGTTCGCGCGAAGGGGGCGCCCCCGGACTCCACGGGCCCGGGGGGCCCCCGCGGGCGCGGCCCGGACGCCCCCGCGCGGGGGGGGGGGGGGGGCGGCGGCGGGGGGCC
>NZ_JBHVWN010000016.1:0-135988 GCF_042882275.1 Streptomyces sp. NPDC058231
GTACTGCAGGGGGGACCCTGTGGGAGAGTAGGACGCCGCCGAACAATTATTCCGGGAAAGCCCCGCACCTCTGGTGCGGGGCTTTTCTGCGTTCAGGGGAGTTGTTCAGTGCGATGGTGACCAGATGTACGGGGTCGTCGTGGTCACTGCGTGAAAGCCGAGACGGCGCAGGATAGGTGCGCTGTCGTCGGATGCGTCCACTTGCAGATAGCTGACTCCGCGCGCCGCCGCGATTTCGGCACGGGCGGAGACCAGCGCACGGTAGATGCCGCGTCCTCGCCAGTCGGGGAGCGTGGAACCACCCCACAGACCGGCGAATTCGGTGCCTTCCTTGAAGACCAGCCAGGCCGCGGAGACGAGTTCGTCGCCTGCTTCGGCGACCAGGACGACGATGTCGTCGGGGGCAACCGTGACCCGGCCCGCCAAGTCGTCGCCGATCATGCTCAGGTCCTCGCCCCAGATCGCCGATTCCATCGCAGCGATGCGGTGCATGTCCGCGGGTTGGGTGACCCGGCGGAGCGCAACGCCGTCCGGGAGTACGGGCGGTGACGCCACGTCCTCGGTGAGACCGATGAGGATGGTCTCCTCGTCCTCCGGAACGAAGCCCGCTGCGCACAGACGTTCGGGGAGGTCGGCGGGGAGGTCGTGGCCCCGCGTCTTCCATTCGACCGACTCTCCCCGGGCGGCGAAGTGGTCACGCTGACGCGCGATCAGTTCGTCGAGCTCGGCACCTCGCACGCCCACGTCACGTGGGGCGCTGATGAAGCCGCGGAACTGGCCGACGGTGCGGACGAGGGGACCGTCCTGTTCATGGACGACCCCTGCCGGCGGGCGGGGCGATACACCGCGCATCTGCTCGTCGTAGGCCGCGAGCAGGCCTTTCGTGTCTGTCACGGGAGTACACAGTACGAGCCTGTGCACCGCACGGGCATACGAATTGGATTGCTTGCGAACGGAGCGCAGGACAGGATCGGGTGCATGGACTATGTGATTCGCCCCGTACGTGCCGAGGAATGGCCGCTGGTCAAGGACATCCGGCTCGCCGCTCTGCAGGACCCTGTGGCACCCGTGGCTTTCCTGGAGACGTATGAGCAGGGGATGGCCCAGCCCGACAGCTTCTGGCAGGGGCGGGCGGCCGGCGGGGCGGAGGACAGCGACGGGGAGAAGCGTCAGTTCGTCGCCGAGGCGCCCGACGGGAGCTGGGCCGGCACGATCAGTGTGCTCGTCGAGCGACCGGACGGGGATCTGCGCTTCGGTGAGCCCGCCAAGGTCGACCAGGCCCATGTGGTCGGCGTCTTCGTACGGCCCGAGGCACGTGGAGCCGGGCTTGCCGAGCAGCTGTTCCAGGCCGGGGTCGACTGGGCGTGGTCGCTGGGCGAGCCGCGGATCCGGCGCGTGCGTCTCTATGTGCACGAGAACAACCCGCGAGCCGCTGCCTTCTACCGCCGGTTCGGGTTCACGCCGACCGGGGAGACCCTCTCCGTGCCGGACGACCCGAATGCTCTGGAGCTGGAGTACGAGATCGTCCGGCCCGCCGTGATGCCCACGGCCCCGACCAGCTGATGGGCGCTCCTCCCCGGCCGGGAGATGGTCCCTCTGTACGCGCCGGTGGAAGGACACCCATGGCCGATGTCGCACCGGGGGAGCTGGTCTTCCTTGCCGATGACGAAGGGAACAGCGTCGCTGTCAACGTCCTGGGACGCCAGCCCGGATGGGCGGCCGGACTGGCTGCCGAGATCGTCGTCGGGACGCCCTTCGTGTCCGGCCGTATCGACCTGGTGCTGTCGGTCTCGAAGCTGAAGAGCTGGGGCGATGCGCTGAACAGGCTCGACGCCGGCGAGAACGCCGCCTGGATGGAGTGGGACCGGGGGCCGTCCTTCTCCGTCCAGCTCAGCGGCGAGCGCGACTGCCCGGAGGTGGTCGTCGAGGACGAGGGGTCCATGGTCATCGTGCGCGTGCCGCTCGTCCCTCCGGACGACTGGATCGAGGATCACCGGCAGCGTCTGCATCAGGTGACAGCGCACTGGGTTCCGATGCTGTCGGAGCAGTGAGGCAGGCCGTCGCCGACGGACGAGGGGGCTCAGAGGGGGGACGACCAGCGGGCGCGGGCCTGTTCCTCGGAGCGGAGCAGGACCAGCGTCGGCAGTCCGTGCTCCTGGCCGTTCGAGAGCAGCTCCGGGAGCTGGGGCAGCGGTGCCACGGCCGCGACGTCGTCGAGGACGAGGGTCATTGGTGGGTCGAGCCGACCGTCGGTTGACCGTGCGGCCATGCGGCGGCCGTGCTCGACCACGTCTGAGGCGAGGGCGGTGAGCAGCGGCATCGCACCGGGGGCGGAGCGAGGATCCTCGATGGGTTCACCGACCACATAAAGGGTGCCCCCCTCGTCGGCAAAAGATGCCAGTGCCAGTGAATCGGATCGGTTCGGAGTGCAGGCGTCCCGGATGTGCACCGAGGAGAGTGCGGCGAACGCCCGGACCGTCAGCTCCTGGGCCATCTCCCGGCGTTCGGGGTGGCCGGTCAGGGCGGACTCCAGCAGCCCGGCGAGTCCGGAGGCCGCCTTGGGATGGGTACGGAGCAGGCGCACGGGTTCGTGGGCGTTGCCGCCGAGGGCCCAGCGGTGGACCTGGCGGAACGGGCGGCCGTCTATGGCCGCAGCGTGCAGCCAGCACTGGAGCAGGGTCTCCGCGGTCTCGGCCGTCATCGCGTCGATACGGGCCTGCGGCCGTACCGGGGCGAGGAGCGCCGCGGCGCGGGCGGCGGCCGTATCGGTCTGTTCGCAGCCGGCGGTGGGGGACCAGTGGAGGCGGGCCGGGGTGTCGCAGAGGTGGCCGGGGTCGTAGACGAGGACCGGGCCGAGTTTGGCGCGGGCGTCCTTCGTCTCGGCCCAGACGGTGGGGTCGGAGCTGATGACGAGAGCGGGACCGTCGGCCTCCCGGATCGCCTGGACGGCCCTGGGGCGGCGGCTGGCGGCCGGTCCGTAGACGACGAGGGGCGTGCGCGGCGAGGGAAGCGTGGTCGCGGCCGGAGAAGGAGAAGGAAGGGTCTCGGCCAGGTCGACGTATTCGGCGGGCGCGGGCGCGGGCGCCGGTGCCGGGACGGCCATGGCCACGGTGGCGGGGGCCGGCGCGGCAACGCCGGCGTCCGTTCGTGCCGGCTCCGCGTGTGCCGGGTGTCCGGTGTGTCGCGCGTACCGCTCTTCGGCGCGTTGCTCCCGCTGCTGTGCCCGTACCGCACGCCAGCGCGTCACCACGCCCATCACGAACACCGTCAGAACCATGAGGACCATGAGCTCGCCGATGAACAGGCCCCAGAACAGCCCGTATCCGGAGAGCTCGTCCGCCGGTGTGCGGGGCCAGGCGGCCGGGATGTCGTGCGGGGCCGCGGCCAGCCGGCGCATGGCGAGCGGGGTCTCGACGAAGGTGACGTTCTTCGGCCAGGCGCCGTGTGCGAACAGCGCGGACAGCCCGGTGGCCGTCCAGGCCAGGACGGTCAGCCCGAGCAGGAAGCTCAGGAGACCGATCAGCAGACCGTCCGGGATGCCGCCGGTGCCCGGCCCGGCCTGCTGCTCTGTGCGCCCTGCCATGTCATGCCACCGTTGACTCGGACGACTCGTTCAGTCGTTGCTGGTGCTCGATGCGTGCCGCGCGCTGCTCGGTCTCCAGCTCCGCGGCCCGTACGTCCTCCGGCAGGAGATCGACGGCTGACGACTCGGTCATGGCGCGGTCGGTGAAGACCAGGGGTCGTTCCGCCTCGGTGATCAGGTGTTTGACGACCTGGACGTTTCCGTTGACGTCCCATACCGCGATGCCGGGGGTCAGTGTCGGAATGATCTCCACCGCCCACCTGGGCAGGCCCAGCACCCGGCCGGTCGCTCTGGCCTCGTCGGCCTTCTGCGCGTAGATCGTCCGGGTGGACGCCATCTTGAGGATCGCCGCGGCCTCGCGTGCCGCGGCGCCGTCGACCACGTCGCTGAGGTGGTGGACGACGGCGACGAAGGACAGCCCCAGCCGTCGGCCGAACTTCAGCAGCCGCTGGAAGAGCTGGGCGACGAAGGGCGAGTTGATGATGTGCCAGGCCTCTTCCACCAGGAAGATGCGTTTCTTCCGGTCGGGCCTGATCCAGGTGTGTTCCAGCCAGACGCCGACGATCGCCATCAGGATCGGCATCGCGATCGAGTTCCGGTCGATGTGCGACAGGTCGAAGACGATCAGCGGCGCGTCCAGGTCGATGCCGGCCGAGGTCGGGCCGTCGAACATGCCGCGCAGGTCACCGTCGACGAGCCGGTCCAGGACGAGGGCGACGTCGAGTCCCCAGGCCCGTACGTCGTCTATGTCGACGTTCATCGCCTCGGCGGACTCGGGTTCCGGGTGCCGCAGTTGCTCGACGATGTCGATCAGTACCGGCTGCCGGTCGGTGATCGTCAGGTTGACGTAGGCGTGCGCGACCTTGAGTGCGAAGCCGGAACGTTCGTCCAGGCCGTGCCCCATGGCGACTTCGATGATGGTACGGAGCAGGGCGAGCTGGCCGGTCGTGGTGATCGAGGGGTCCAGCGGGTTGAGCCGGATGCCGCCGTTCATCGCGGAGGTCGGGTCGAGGCGGATCGGCGTGAGGCCGAGCTCCTGGGCGATGAGGTTCCATTCGCCGACACCGTCCTCGCCCTGGGCGTCGAGGACGACGACCTGGCGGTCACGGAACCGGAGCTGGCGGAGCACGTACGTCTTCTCCAGCGCGGACTTGCCGTTGCCGGACTCGCCGAGCACCAGCCAGTGCGGGGCGGGGAGCTGCTGCCCGTACAGCTGGAAGGGGTCGTAGATGTAGCCCTTGCCGGAGTACACCTCGCGGCCGATGATCACGCCGGAGTCGCCGAGGCCGGGTGCCGCGGTGGGCAGGTAGACGGCCTGCGCCTGTCCGGTCGAGGTGCGTACGGGCAGTCTGGTCGTCTCCACCTTCCCGAAGAGGAAGGAGGTGAAGGCATCCGACAACGCGGACAGCGGATCTCGCATGGCGTGACTGCCCTCTCGGTTAGCGACGGATGCCGGTGGCGAACGGCAGGGTGTTCACGAAGGCGCGGTGGTGTTCGCGGTCGCACCATTCCAGTTTCAGATACGACTTGCCGGCCGAGGCCCGGATCGTCCGCTTGTCACGGGCTAGGGACTCGGGTGAACGCGACGACACGGTGATGTACCCCACGAGGTTCACTCCGGCCGCGCCGCTCGCAAGATCTTCACCCCGCTGGTCCAGCCTGCCGTGGGCGGCGATGTCACGCGGGTCGACGGTCCGGTTCATCTTGGCCTGACGGCTCGCCTCCGCCTCGTCGTTGGTCTTCTCCGTGAGCATGCGCTCGATGGCGACCTCGGTGGGTTCGAGGTCCATGCAGACCGCGACCGTGCGGATGACGTCCGGGGTGTGGACGAGCAGCGGGGCAAGGAAGTTGACGCCGACGGGCGTCATCGGCCATTCCTTCACCCAGGCCGTGGCGTGGCACCAGGGGGCGCGCGTCGACGACTCGCGGGTCTTGGCCTGGAGGAAGGTCGGCTCGACCGCGTCGAGTTCGGCGGGCCAGGCGTTGCGCTTCGTCATCGCCTGGATGTGGTCGATGGGGTGGTCGGGGTCGTACATCGAGTGGACGAGGGAGGCGAGCCGGCTCTGGCCGAGCGGCTGGCGCACCCGGATGTCGGCCTCGGCGAGACGGGCGCAGATGTCGGTGAGTTCACGGGCCATGACGACGGCGAGTCCGGCGTCCCGGTCGAGCTTGCGGCCGGCCTGGGGGCGGGCGGCGCGCGCCATGGCGTTGGCCTCGGCGGCCAGCTCCCGGTTGAAGTGCATGCATGCGACGAGGTAGGCGCGGTGCTGTTCGCTGGAGGTGGAGACCATCGACTGGAGCTGGTCGTACGAGTCCTGCAGCCAGCCCGGGGCCGCCTTGTCGCCGCGCTGGGCGACGTCCTTGGCGTGGGCGTCGGGGTCGGCGGGCAGAGTGCGGGCCAGCATCTGGATGCGGGTCACGAACCCGTCGCCGTTGGCCACATGCTTGAGGAGCGTGCCGAACCGGTCGACCAGCGCCTCCTGGTCCTCGCTGTCGCGCAGCCCGACGCCGGGGCCCTCGATCTCGATGGCCGCGGTCACCGTGCGGCGGTCGGCGTGCAGCAGTACGGCGATCTCGTCCGGGCCGAAGGGCGCGGCGAGCCAGTTGATCCGGCCGATGCCGGGCGGCGGTCCGACCTCGACCTCATGCCCGTCCCCGCGCACGCCCGCCTCCATGGCGGTCGACCGGTAGGCGGCGCCGCGGCGCACGGACCGCTTGAAGCTGCGGTTGATCTCGAACCACTTGTAGAAGGTGCGGTGCTTGTACGGGACGTACACGATCGCCAGCGCCAACAGCGGGAAGCCCGTGAGCAGCACGATCCGCAGGGACAGGACGGGGACGATCAGTCCGCTCATCATGCCGAGGAACGCGCCGACGATGATCAGTGCGATCTCGCCGGTCTCGCGGTTCTTGCCGACGATCGCGTTCGGCCGGGCCCGGCCGATGAGATACGTACGGCGGGGCGTGACCGGATGGGACTGGGTCGTCAACGCCCTCCACCTCCTGTGCTGTTGTTACCTGAATTGCCTGTACCGCTGCCTCGGGTGGAGCGGCTGCTGTGCGGGGTGCCGGAGGTGGGACCCGATCCGCTGCGGGGCGGAGGTGCGGCGGAGGGGACAGATCCGCCGCCGACGCCGCTCCCACCGGAGTTGCGGGAGCTGTGCGCGGCCACTCCGCCGCTGACCGGGTTGGCGGGCCTGCCGCCGCTGTTGCCGCCGCCCTGCCCGCCGTCGCCGCCGCTGCGGCTGCTGTGGGTCTTGATGCCCTGGGAGACGAGGGCGGCGGGGGAACTGATCAGCGCGGCGGCCTGGGCGCCGTCGGTGGCCTGCTTACGGTTGGTGCGGGCACCCTGGATCTCGTCGCCGAAGCCGGGTACGAAGCGGTAGATCATCGCCGAGGCGAAGATGGCGAGCAGGATGATGGCCAGACCGGAGACCACGGCGGAGAACGCGTTGGGTCCCCCGTCGGACGAGAGCGCGCCGGCCAGCCCGAGCACGATGACGATGACAGGTTTCACCATGATCACGGCGATCATGATGCCCGCCCAGCGGCGGACATGGCCCCACATGTTCTTGTCGACCAGCCCGGAGTAGACCACGACTCCGAGGAGCGCGCCGACGTAGAGCAGGGCGGCCCGGATCACGAGCTCCAGCCAGAGCACGCCCGCGGCGAGGATCGACACGAGCGAGACGACGATCAGCATGATCGGCCCGCCGCCGATGTCGGAGCCCTTGTCGAGCGCCTTGGCGAAGGAACCGAAGAAGACGTCGGTCTGCCCGCCGGAGGCGGACGCGATGACGTCGGTGACCCCATCGGTGGCCGAGACGACCGTGTACAGGATGAGCGGGGTGAACGCGGAGGCGAGGACGGTCAGCCAGAGGAAGCCGACGGCCTCGGAGATCGCGGTGGCGACCGGAACACCGCGGATGGCGCGCTTGGCCACGGCGAGGAGCCAGAGGACGAGCGTGAGCACGGTGGAGGCGGCGAAGACGACCGCGTACTGCTGGAGGAACTTGGGGTTGGTGAAATCGACGTTCGCGGTGCCTTTGACCGCGTCGCTGAGCTTGCCGACGATCCAGGCGGCGGCGTCGGCGCAGCCACGGGCGAGGGAGGACAGGGGGTCCAGGGCGTTGGCGACGTCGTCGGGGGAGGTCTTGGGGGCGCCGGCGTCGCCGTTTTCGCAGTAGCTCCTGGCCGGGCCGCGAATGAGGTCACAGGCGTTGTTGCTCTTGCTTGGCGAGGGGCTTGGCGAAGGCGCTGCGAACGCGCGGCTCGCCAGCAGGACGATGGCGACTTGCAGGCTCGACGCGGTAGCTGCCAGAGCGAGGGCACGGCGAGATCGTTTACCGGGCATACGTGAAGCCTCCGAACTGTTTCACGGCGTCGGCCATCTCCTCGGCGGGGGAGGCAGCCTGGTCACGGCCAACAGGTACGGGGCCGTCCTTCTGCGTGAAGTCGGTGACCTTCCAGTCGCTATTGATCCACGTCAACTCGAAGGTGTTGGTGAACCAACTCTCGGACACCGGGTTCTTGGAGCCTTCACCAGCCAGTCCGAAAAGGGCCGAGTACCAAACGGAGACGCTCGCGGTTGTGCCGCTGAACTTCACGACCTTGGTGCCGACGGGGTTGGAGCGCGAGATGAACGTCAAGCCACTCGGTGCAGTGCCGTCAGGGTTGAGGCCGATACTGGCGAGGAATGCTTCGCCGGAGTACACCTTGTCCAGGTTGCCCTGGCGGGCCGCTGCGACGTTGGGTGCGTAGACGGCGTTCACGATTTGGCGGCGACGACTTGCGTCGAACATGTCGACGGAGTCAAGAGCCACCGAGTAGTTCGCCGCCGCGCTCTGCGCCCCCTGCTGGTCGTGCGCGAACCCCGACGCGATCGTCCCGTTCTTCCCCGTCACCGGCTTCGTGCCGGTCGCCGCAGTCGGCGCTGCCCCGGCCTCCGCCTTGCTGCCGCCCCCACTGCTGTCGGAGGAGCCGCCGTCGCCGCCGCCCCCGCCCATGTTCGCGAACGCGATAGCCGCGACGAGCAGGACGACCACACCGACGACCATGACCAGCGACCGGGAGCTACGGGCCGGGCGGCGGCTGCCGCCGTAGCCGTCGCCACCCGATCCGTCGGGGAATCTGGTACGGGTCTGGCGCGTACCGCCGAGGGTGCTGTATCCATCGTCTGTACGGCCCGAGCCCGAATCGCTGCCGTAGCCGTGATCGTCGCCGTGACTCATGCCGCGTGGGCCCCCTCAACCGTGTGCGTATCCGCGTAGTACGACGGTAGCCGTGCTGGTTCCCGCGCGGGCGCGGTGTGGTGACTCGACATCAGGGAGACGCAACCTCTGCCGGTGGGCACGACGGACGGATGGTGTGGGAGGGCGGGCCGGAGGCGGGGACGGGGCTCCGGACCGGCTGACGGGCGGTTAGATCGCCATCCCGTAGACGATGGTGAACAGGGTCCCGAGGGATCCGATGATGAAGACACCGGTCAGACCCGCGACGATCAGGCCCTTGCCCTGCTCTGCGCTGAACGTGTCGCGCAGCGCCGTCGCGCCGATGCGCTGCTTGGCCGCTCCCCAGATGGCGATGCCGAAACAGAGCAGGATGGCGACGGCCATGACGACCTCGATCATCACCTTGGCTTCGTCGCCCAGGGCTCCGAACGGCCCCCACTTGGGCGCGATGCCGTTGATGATGGTGCTGATACCGCCCTTATCAGTGTCAGCTGCCAGGACCATGTAAGTCACCGCCCCTGTTGGGTAGTTCACTGCCCCTGCCACACGGCATGGGTCGCTCTCCATCTTCGCTGATGAAACCGCCCGAGCACGACTTCTTGGCGGCTCTCTTTCATGGCATCTCGCACGTTTGACCGGCCCGACCGCCCTGACCTGCGGATCGAATCGGCGTATGACCGAATACGTATGGTTACTCTGTGTATCACGAGGTGTAACCACGGGCAATGATCGGCATTGCGCCACCCTGGCCGGTGTTCACGTCGCGCTCGCAACCACACGCATCAGCGCAGGCGGGCTGAGGGGCAGTCAGAGGATGGAGCGGCAGGGGCTCGTCGGCCGGGGCGGTGTCGTCCACGTCTTCGGCGGCCGGAAGTCGCACCAGGAGCCGTCGAAGGGAAACGTTCCGGCCTCGGCGAGCCGTGCGACTCGGGCGCCCTCCGCGCGGATGGCCGCCGCTTCGTCGGCCGACCAGTAGACCGGGTGGCCGGTCTTCTCGGCGAAGGACTGCTCGTCCTTCCACTGCCAGGACCGGTCCGGCGCCACGTTGATGTCGAGCTCGTGGTCGGCGATGTCGATGTCGTCGCCGTGGTGGAAGCGGCGCTCCAGATTCACGTACCAGCCACGGAACTTCCCTCTGCGGCCGAAGAGCCAGAGCACGGAGTGGGCGGCGTCGGTCGGCTGGTAGAACAGTGCGCTGCCCATCGGCCACCGGCCAGGGACCACGGGGTATCCGCCCGCGGGGCGTTCGTCGGGGGCGATGTCGCGAAGATGCGCTCCTTTCGGGAGCTCCGTACGCCACATGGGCGCGCCGGTCTCCATCCACACCAGCTGGCCCGCTTCCGTGCGCTCGACGAGGCGGACGGGCACCGAGGCGCTCAGGTGCCCGCCTATGAAGAAGTTCCAGCGCAGAATCCGGCCTGGTTCGTCGTTCAGGGTGTTGATCATGTAGGCGAGTCGGTTCATGAATCACTCCTTGCGGTCGGAGCCCTGTGAGGGAAATGTTCCCTGTTTCGCCTGGTCAGGAACCAATTCAGGCCGGGGACTCCAAGCGCGCCGGGTTCCGGTTCCGGCGGGACCGGGCCCCGCAGGACCGGTACGTCGCGGCCCGTGGCGACTGTTCCGGCATCGGCCGGAGAAGGTTTACGGGCAGGTCGACGGCGGCTTTCGCAGGGTCGGTCCGGCCGGCCCCGGTTCCGGCGTGGACGAGCCGAGGGCAAGCAGGGGGGCGTACGAGAACTACGGCACCCATCGCGGAGAGCGGAGCTCTCCACGGCCGGCCGAACGCACCGGTCTCCCGCTCATTCGCGCGGGCCTTCGTCGCCGAGCTCCGCGAAGTGGTCGAACTCGCCGGCCATGACGCCCTTGGTGAAGGCATCCCACTTCGTCCGGGTGGTCGTGACGACGGTGGCCGGGTCGCTGGTCTCGCGGAGCCGGACGAGCTCGCCGGGGCCGAAGGAGATCTCGATCCAGGGGCCGGGCCCGTCTTCACCCTCGGGGACGGCACGGACCCAGGTCAGATCTTCGGGTACATGGCGGTCAGCCACGGCCGGTGCCGACCTTGACGGTACGGAGGAGGGCGGCCCAGGCAGCGGGGGTGGTGCGGAGTATCGCTCCGCTGGGGTCGCTGCTCTCGGTGACGTGGACCGTGGAGTCCTGGGCGGCTACGTGTACGCAGGAGTTTCCCTGGGCGCAGTAGGAGGACTTCTGCCAGACGGGGTCGGCCATCTCGGGCTCCTTCACAGGCTGCGGGCGACGTTGTGGATGAAGTCTCGGGACTTGTCGCGACTGAGTGCGGTCGATTCCATTCGGCCGAGGAGCACGCGGTACTTCTCCAACTGGGCTGCGGCGTCGAGGAAGACGGGGCCGTGCGACTGGTCGAGATTGACGGTGTCGAGCTGGGGTACCGGCCCGAGGAAGTAGTAGATCGACTGTCCGGATCCGGCGTAGGTTCCCGCGGAGAACGGGATCACCCGGATGGTGACGTGCTCACGATCACTCATGTCCAGCAGGTGTCCGAGTTGCTGACGGGTCACTTCCGCGCCGCCGAACTGCATGCGTAGTGCTGCCTCGTGGATGACTGCGTGGTGCGGCGTCGGTGATTTCCGGAACAGGACTGCCTGACGCTTGATGCGGAACGAGATGCGGTGCTCGATGTCGGGCGGAGGCAGCTCCGGCACATCCTGGCGGAAGACTTCGCGTGCGTATTCCGCTGTCTGCAGGAGGCCTGGGATATGGACGGTAACGGCGGTACGGAGCTGATGCGCGTGGTGTTCGACCTCGGCCAGGTCGAGCAGCGGTGTGGGCAGGATTTCCCGGTACTCCTCCCACCAGCCGCGTGTGCGGTCGCCCGTCATGTCGCTCAGTGATGCGACGAGATCCCTGTCCGAGCAGTCGTAATGACAGGCCAGAGTGTGGACCCGCTCCGGGCTCACGCCCACGCGGCCCGCCTCCATGTTGCTGATCTGGTTCTGCTTCACGCCGAGCAGCTGACCGGCCTGGGTGGCGGTGAGGCCTGCGCGTTCGCGGAGCTTGCGCAGCTCTGTACCCAGTCGGAGTTGACGACCCGTCGGGGTTGCTCTCACAGGTGTGTTCGCCTCCTTGAGCGGCTGGTCACCCACACGGGTGTCAGTTTATGGATTTCTCGGGAATCGGTTAACGCGTTAGCTGGAAATGGTTACGTTAGGGCTCGGCCACACGCCCGGAAGTACCCCGCTCGACGGAGCGGCCTCGTCACCGGGCAACGAGTAACGCACGATCCAACTTCCCTCCGTGATCGGAGACTTCCGTGGTTCTGGCCACCGTAACGCCGCCCTGGGCCTACACCCTTCAACTCCCACAGGATCCCCGCGCTCCGGGTATCGCCCGAGCCACCCTCCGCTCCGTACTCCGGGTGCACGGGATGGGCGATCTGATCGACACCGCTGAGTTGTTGGCGAGTGAACTCGTCACCAACGCTTACCGGCACTCCTCGGGGCCGTACTCACTGCGACTCCGCGACGCCGGCCGGCACCGGATCAGGCTCAGCGTCTGGGACACCAACCCCGACATCCCGCCACCGTTCCAGGGCAGCGGTATGGCTCCTGCGTCGCTTGCCGAGTGCGGGCGGGGGCTGCATCTCGTCACCCTCTGGGCGGACAGCTGGGGCGCGTACCCGTTGCGCGGCGGGATGCCGGGGCACGGCGGGAAGCTGCTCTGGGTGGAGTGTGCGTGGAGACCGGACGAGGCCCTTGGATACGGCGTCCAGGACGCGGGAGCCGGTCCCACGTGACAAGCACGGAGCCGAGTCCGGGCCCGCTATCCGGTGCAGTCGAACTTCTTCGTCTCGCGGGGTACGAAGTCGTCGATGAAGTGCTGGAGCTTCTTGTAGCCCCCGGCGGACTCCTCGACGCGTGCGCCTCGGAAGAAGAAGGTGAACGACATGTATGCGGACGGAGAGTCGCAGTTCGCCTGGACCACGGCTTGATCGCTTCCGATCACCGCGCCGCCGGGGAACGACACGTCCCGCTTGGCGGCGTGCTTGTACGGGGAGGCCACGGCTTTCCAGTTCACCGGGTCCGGAGCATGGTCCCAGCGCAGCAGATTGACGGAGAGAACCTGGTGGTCATCCACGCTCAGGATGCAGGCGGCCCCGGGCTGCGCCTGGGACTCCGAGTACTTCTGCGCGAGGGCGTCGCCTTCCGGGACGAGCGGGGACAGCGCGGATCTCTTCACCGGGACCTGGCAGAACTTGTCCGGGACGGAGAGCGAACTGCCGCAGCCCGATGCCGTTCCCATGGTGGCCACACATGCCAGGGCGACAGCCCAATGTTTCAGCTTCTTCACTACTGATCTCCTGCTATGCCGTCCGCCATGTCATTGCCGTGGTTGGCCGCCGCGGCGATCTGTTTGTACATTCCGTCCTCGTACGAGTACCCGGTATGGCTGTACGCCCAGTCCGAGTTGACCGAGTGCCACTGCTGGGCGAGCGTGTTCAGCTGATTTCGCCGGGTGTCGTACGTCGCCTGGTTGTCGCTGGTCAACTGGTCGGCCTGGTGCTGCTGTTCGTCCATGATCCAGGCGCTGGTGACCACGTCGGCACCGCGTTGGGCGACATCACCGACGACGGGAATGAAGTTGAGCAGCGCACCCGAACCGTGATAGCTCCACGCCTTGTCCCAGGTGTAGTCGTGCTGGTCGCCCTTGAGCGCGTTGTACCGGGCCTCCTCCATGAAGCCGACCGCGTAGCCGGCCGAGTTCAGTGTGTCCTCCGGCTTCCTGGAGCGGTCGTGGAAGTCGTCGACGATGGCATGGTTCATGCCTTCGTGGAGCATGCCGTAGGACTCCTGGCTCCTGGAGACCTGCTTCGTCAGCTCCATGACCTGGTCGACGTCCAGCTTGGGGCCGTGGTCCGGCTGCCGGAGCTCGCTCGGGTCGCTCATCGCCACATACACCTCATGACCGTGATTGGTCATGATCTTCGCCATGTCGTCGCGCAGCGACGCCGGCATGTCGTCACCCTGGCCGGACAGGACGTCCAGCGCGCTCACGAAGACGCGGTCGTTGGCCGCCGTGTGCGACGTGGGGCCCTGTGGTGCGGATCCGGACGGGTCGATGCCGGTGGCGGCCGCGGTCAGTGCATCGCCGAGGCCCTTGCGGCTGTCGGTGTCCTGGATGTCGCCCGCGTCCACCTCGACGTTGCCGCCGGGTCCCTGCCAGCGGGTGGTGTTGGTCAGGTCCCAGTCGCGGCTCCCGTCGCCGTTGCCCAGGAGATAGTCGAGCCGGTCCTTGCCGGCGGCCGTGCCCGGGTCGAGATATCCGGCCGCGCCCTCCGGGTCCCGGGACAGCACGCCCAGGGTGCCGTCGACGGGGTCGTTCGCGAACCAGCCGTCCTGGTCCTTGCCGCTGAAGTGGCCGTACAGGTCCCAGATGTCCGGGTCCTTCTTCTCCATCGCGATCATGTCGTCGGTGACGTCCGCGACGAACTGCGGCGAGTACCCGTGACCCTGCTGCATCAGCGTGGCCAGGCTCTGGTAGCCGCGCACCTGCTGGTCGTGCCCTTTGGCGACGGTGTTGACCTTGTCGCCCGCCGCTTCGAGGTCGTACCTGTCGTCGCCGTGTTCGTGCAGCGCCTCGCGCCACCTGTCGTAGAACTGTGCGTCCCCGGTCCGCGACCACTTGCCGAATGCCGCGTCGTACGCGTCGGTCCCGTAGCGCAGGTGCTCACCGCTCGCGCCCTTGAACTCCGGGACGCGTGTCGCGGTGGCCAGTGAGTCGGACAGGCCGCCGTTGATCTGCAGGTAGGCGCTCTTGTGCGCGGTGTCGTCGAAGTACGCCAGGTCGTCGATCCGGTTGGACAGTTTCAGCGTCCGGTCGGGGCCGAGCGAGTCCAGGAACGTCCGGCTGAAGACCTTGTCGCCGGAGTTGTCGCGCATCAGGCGCTCCCACTCCCGCAGATCGCCGGGCTTCCGGCCGGCCAGGATCTCGTCCGCATACCGCTTGGCCTCACGGGCCTCGTACACCTCGATGTCGCCGACCGCACCGCCGTTGAATCCGTGTTCCTGGCCCAGGGCGCCGTCCACCATGCGCTGGAAGAGGTCCTTGATGCCCGCCGCTTCGTGGAGAGCGAGTTTGACGCCTTGGTCGGCGTCATCCACCGCCTGTACGGCGTTCCTGATCTTTCTGGTCCAGGCGGCTTCCGCCTCCTTGGCCTTCGAGACGTACGCCGGGTACTCCTCGTCGTGCCGCAGAGGTGTGAGCTTCCCGAAGTCGTAGACCGCCTCTCCCTGGGCGTTGACGGCCATGTCGTTCTTCTCCGCCTGCCCGACGAGATCTTTCACGTGGCCGGTCAGCCGGGAGAACTGCTCATGGGCGTCCCGCAGGATCGAGGCGATGGCCCTCGCCTCCACCTGCGCGTCGGCGAACTGCTTGCGCGTGCTGGAGAAGCGAGGAGAGGCCGCCCCGGCGGCGGCGCCGACCCAACTGCCGTCGTTCGCGAGGCTCTCCACCTTCGACTTGTACAGGCCTTCGAGCTCGTCGAAGCCGTCCGCCATGCCGTCCCAGTCGGCCGCCGCCGTGGTCAGCACACCGATTTCGATGGTGACGGCGTCCTGGTAGGTGAGCATGCGTGTCCCCCGATCCCTAGGCCCCGTGCCGGTCGTGCCCGGTGCCGACCTGTGTCATCCGGTTCCGCACGTCGAAGTCGACGTACTGGAAGTCGTGTCCGGTCTGCGCCAGCGCCGACTGGTCGCCTTCCAGGCGCCCCTTGAGGTGTTTGACCTGGAGCCCCCACTCCTCCAGAGCGGCCTTGAGGCCGGATCCGGTGTCCCAGCCGGAGAACTCCCTTACGGCGGAGTCCGAGGACTCGTCGGCATGGGCGCCCGCCTTGTCGGTACCGGGGCGGATGTCCTCCCGCAGCGCCTTGATCGCCGCTTTCCTGCCCGGGGCGTTCGTCTTGAGATCGGGTGCGTCACCGCCGCCGGCGCTGTTCAGCCGCATGTGGTTCTGCCGTCGGGCGAGCGCCTCGGCCTTCAGCTCTTCCCACTCGTCCCATGCCATCTCATGGTCTCCCCACGTGGTTGCCGTCTCCCTGTGTCCGCGCTCCACGGGAGAGCCTGGGCAGGGCTGTCGCCTCAGCAGGTCCGGCTGTCGCGCGGTGGCGGCGGCGGATGAACAGAAAGATCAGTATTGCAGCCGTGTCATGTGCAGAACGGGGCGCCCGTGGTGCCGCGTCCAGCCGCAGGTCGCGCGGGTCAGCCGTCGGACCCGGGCGAGGAGAGCGCAGATCCCCGGCACCGGACGGGCACGCAGGCGGCCCCCGGTCCTCAGGCTGTGGATATCGCCTGAGGACCGGGGGCCGGGGGCTGCTGTGGGGTACGGGTTCCCTGGTCAGGGTGGAGAGTGCGGGTACCGCGTTGCCGCGCGGCTCATGTCTCGGGTTCCGAGGTCCAGGACCCCAGGGCCATTTCGGCGGTGATGCCGGGACCGAACCCCGCTATCAGGCCGCGGTGCCCGTGGAGGGCCGATGCCTCGTCGAACATGCGGGACAAGGCGTCGAGCACCACCGCGCTCGCTATGTTGCCGTATTCGGTGAGCGTGGCCCGGCTGAAGCGGAACGCCTCGGGCGGCACGTCGAGGAAGCGGCTCAGGTCGTCCAGGATGCGTGGTCCGCCGGCGTGGATGATGTAGAAGTCCAGCTTGCTGGCGTTCCAATCGTGCTGCTCCGCCATGGCGGACAGCGCCGGGGCGAGTGGCTCCATGGTGCCGGGCACGCGCTTGTCGAGCTGGAAGTGGAAGCCCGTGGACCGGACCGCGTACGAGATCCACTCCTCGGTCCCGGGGATGATGTACGAACCGTTGCGTTCCAGGCGGATTCCGGTGCCACCGCTGCCCCGTACGACGACGGCCGCGATCCCGTCGCCGAACAGGCCGTTGGAGAGCAGCGATCCCACACCCAGGTCGGTCGGCTGGTAGCAGAGCGAGCAGAACTCGCAGGCGACCACCAGTACGTTCGCGTCGGGGTACGCCGTGCAGAAGTCGTGGGCCCTGTTGATGGCGGCACCGCCTGCGGCGCAACCGAGTTGGGCGATCGGCATCTGCCGCGTCTGAGGCCGGAAGCCCATCGTGTCGATGAGCCATGCGGTCGGCGGGGGCATCATGAAGCCGGTGCACGAGACGTAGATGATCAGGTCGATCTGCGACGCTTCGACTTCCGCCTGGTCGAGTGCCTGGCGGACGACCGCCGGGACCCGGTCCTTGGTCTGCGCCTCATAAATCCTGCTGCGCTCATCGAACCCCGGGTGCTGCAGGACCTTTTCGATCGGCTGGATCAGGTGCCTTTTCTGCACCCCCGTGTGTTCGATCAGACGGAGGACGAGGCTGAGTTGCGGATGGTCGCCGTGCAACCGTTGTGCCAGTTCCAGAGTTTCGTCGTTGGTGATGACGTACTCGGGAACCGCGATGGCCGGCTTGCAGAGTACCGCCATGGATCTCCTCCTAGCGGACGATGGTCCATACGGCCGCGCCCCGAACGGATACGGGGCATTCGGCGGCCCGGCGGCAGTCACCGAGGCCGCGTACGCGCGGTTGCCCGCGGAACGGAGCGTCAGTGGTGGTGGCGCCGAGATCGATGCCCCAGGAATGGGCGCGGGCCGGCCAACCGAGAATAAGGATGTTTTCTCACACGTATGGACTGGGATTTCGCCGTATGGGCAGGGTGCTTCTCCGCCACGCTCTCGGTTGGCTCTCGGCATCACGCTACGGCAGGCGGATGCGGGCTGCATGTCGACAGAACGCGCTGTCACGACGGGGCGGATCGACCGCTGCCTACGGCCGACAGGGACAGACAGGGGGCTGAAGAGAGCCCTCTCTGCGACTACGGTGCGTGGGCCCCGGAGGGCGGGGCCCACGCCCGGTGTTCCGGGTAGGTCGACGCGTCCGGTACCCGTATCCGACCGCCGTCGGAAGCGTTCACCGGGCTGCGGCCCGGGCCGGCGTGCTCCACGATCCGTGGGAGCCGCCGGTGGCCGGCCCGTTTCCGCCGGGGCGCCACTTTCACCTCTTCGGCGGCCCCCGCACTGCGCACGGCGGCCCGGCCGGGTAGGCGGTCCGCCCGTACATGCGGTGTGTACGTGTACGGGCCCGGCCGGACGCCTGCCCGGCGCCGTGCCGGGGGTGACTACGTCACCAGGTGACGGGCAGCGCGAGCGGATAGCGCCAGATCGATGTCTTGTTCCAGCGCACCTCGTCGGCGGGCTTGGCCAGCTCCAGGTCCGGGAAACGCTCCAGGAGGGTTCCGAGCGCGATCTGGAGCTCGGCGGCGGCCAGTGGCGCGCCGAGGCAGTGGTGGCCGCCCCAGCCGAAGGTCATGTGGGACGGACCGCTGCGCTCCAGATCCAGCTCGTCGGGGCGGTCGAACTTCCGGCCGTCCCGGTTGGCGGTCAGATAGGAGACGTGCACGATCTCCCCCGCCCTGATCTTCACCCCGCTCAGTTCCACGTCCTCGGTGGCGACGCGGGGGATGCCGACGCCCTTGCGGAAGGGGATGAAGCGCAGCAGTTCCTCGATGGCCTGCGGGAGCATCTCGGGGTGATCACGCAGCATGGCCAGCTCCCGGGGGCGGGTGAGCAGCGCGTACGCGATGTTCCCGATCTGGTACGTCGTGGTGTCCTGGCC
Source organism: Streptomyces sp. NPDC058231 (assembly GCF_042882275.1). Taxonomy (NCBI): domain Bacteria; kingdom Bacillati; phylum Actinomycetota; class Actinomycetes; order Kitasatosporales; family Streptomycetaceae; genus Streptomyces; species Streptomyces sp. NPDC058231. Next base: position 18,466 of record NZ_JBHVWN010000016.1, read on the forward strand.
CGTGATGAGCAGGACCATGGCCATGACGGTCAGTTCCTGATCGTTGAGGAGCTCGTCCCCGTCGCGGGCGGTGGCCAGCGCGCTGATCAGGTCCTCGCCCGGATTCTGCCGCCGCTGCGCCGTCAACGTCGCGAAGTAGGCACGGAGATCCGCCTTCGCCCGTACCGCGGCGTCCCGGTTGTCGATGCCGGTGTCCATCATGGTCCGGGCGTGCGTGCGCAGTTGTGCGCGTTCGCCCTCCGGAATGTCGAGGACCTCGCAGATGGTGGTCAGGGGCAGCGGAGCAGCGAGGTGCTCGAAGAGGTCGGCAGGGGAGCCGTGCTCCTCCATCCGGTCCAGCAGATCGTCCACCACATGCTGGGTCCGGGCCCGCATGCGCTCCATGTGGCGCGGAGCGAAGCCCTTGGAGATGAGGCTGCGCAGGCGACTGCTGCCCGGCGGGTCCATCACGTTGATGGCTTCGTCCTGAACGATGGGCTCGGGGGTCATGCGCGGGAAGTTCCGGCCGATGATGGCGCTGCGGCTGAAGCGCCGGTCGGTGGTCACCGTACGAACGTCGTCGTAGCCGGTGACGAGCCATGCCTCCCCGTCGCCGTGGGGCAGTCGGATGCGGGCAACGGGTCCCTCGGTCTGCAACTGCCTCAGCAGCGGATCGAATTCGAGGGCCTCGGCATAGTCGAACGGGCAGTTCCGCGGGGGAGACACGGGTTCCATACGGAGCTCCAGGTATGGGATCTGTTCTCTGATTCCCGGACGTTCCGGGATGAACAGGTCAGAGGTACCCGATCGTCCGCCGGGAGACGCGCCGCTCCGGGCAATTGGTCCATATGAAGCGCCCGCTCCGGTGATGCCGGCGCGCCCCGGCCCGGAAAAGGGGCAGGGTGCGCCGGCATCGTGTGCGTAGGCCGCCCGACGGTGCCGGTGGCGTACGCGGGTCCCGGGGAAGGGGCCCCTTTCAGCCCGTGGTGGCCGGCACCACGTTGGTGGCGGCCACGGCCGGGCGCAGCGCCCGGGCCAGCTCGACGGCGTCGCCCACGGCCCAGAAGTGGGTGAAGAACAGGCGCGGGTCGTCCGTCAGGTGGTGGTTGTGCAGCTCGACGAGCTTGATCCCGCCGCGCCGCAGGGCGCTCAGCACCTCCTGGACCTCACCGGCGAGCATGGCGCAGTCGCCGCTGAGCGCCGCCCGGCCGCCACCCAGCGGCTGGAAGTTGAAGGCGCTGGTCGATCCCAGACCCGGAGGCAGCACCAGATACCCGTCGTGGATGGTCTCCCGGCGGACGAAGATGCACTTGTAGAGCCCGTCCTCGGTGGAACCCTTGACGCCCAGCGCGGCATCGATCCGGGCGGTGTCCAGGTCGACGTGGACCGCCGGGCGGGGCGGCGCCGGCGGCGGAGTCCCGGTGCGGTCGAACCCCGCACGCAGGCCGCGGGCCAGCGCGACGGCGTCGCGGCCGTGCGCGTGGACGTGGGTCCACCAGATGTCGGGGCGCTGGGAGAGCAGATGCTTGTGGAGGGCGGTCTGCATGATCCCGTGCGCCTGCCAGGCGTCGATCACGTGCTGCAGTTCGTGCTCGGTGACCACCACATCGCCCATCGCCATCGTGGTGCCGTCGGCGTAGCGCACGAAGGCCACGTGGGTTCCGAGCGCGAGCCCCGGCGTGACGGTCACGCCGTCGGAGACCACATGGAGATCTCCGCGGGGGAAGCCTGTGTGGTAGGTCGTTCCGCGCAGCATGTTGCCGCCGCGTCCCAGTGCCTTCGCCACCGCCGCCCAGTCCGATGCCCTGGTGGGCACCGGCTTCACCGGCCGTCGCACGCGCGCACCGGCCGGGCCGGTGGGCAGGGCGCGGGCTGCGGCGGGGCCGGTTCCGGCCCCGGCCAGTACCGGGGCCAGTGCCGCCGCGGTGAGTACGCGCCGCCGTGACGTGGCCGCTCGGGTGGATGTGTCCTGCTGTCGGTCTCCGGTCATCACCTGATCGCCTCCATGGCGAGATGAAACCATGCGCAACTACCAGAAAAGTGGAGGCGTCACCACTTGCCGGGCCATGTGGTCTAAGCATGTCGTCCTGGCGCGCCCCCGAACGGCTCACACGTGGTCGGTCCGTGCTCCTGACACCCACCGATCGGGTGAATCCCGCGAGGGGCGGTGGCGGGCGTGCGGCCTTGGAATACAGGGCCGTTCATCCTTCCCGCCGCCGGATGCGGTGGGCATGTCGGGTGCGCCGTCTTTGGGAGAGTGCCGCTCCACGATCAAGGAGCGGGGTGGGCGGCATGTCCGTGGTGGGCCGGCAGCGGCTGAGCGATCTGGGCGGGGCGGGAGGAACCGGCGGAACCGGTGGTGGCGGGCACGACCTGCGGCACAGCGATGGCCCCTGGGTGCGGGCCGCGGGTGGGGCAGAGGCGCTGCATACGCTGCTCGGGCCGGTGAGGGCCGAGCTGGACACCGCGCACGAGGGCGTCGTGGCCGGGAACGCGGGACTGGCCGCGCTGGCCGAGCTGGGCGCCGTGCGCGAGTCGTGGCAGCGGCGTTTCGAGGCCGCGCGGGATGAGTGCGGGTCTCTCGCCGGGCACCTGCGGGACGTCGCACGGGCTCAGCACGCGACGAACGAGGCCGTGAAGGCGTCCTTCGCGCCGGTCGCGGCACGGGGCGGTGGGCGATGACTTCGACGCTCACCTGGGCTCAGTTACGCGACCTGAAGTGCGCCGAGCTGGAAGGTGCCGCCGACGGGTGGGGCCGGGCCGGCAACCTGGCCGACGCGGGCCGCGACCGCGTCGGCAAGCAACTGCTGAACGCGCTGAGCGGCACGCAGCAGGGCGAGGCAGCCGATGCGGCGGTCGGCCGGCTGCGGCAACTCAGCCGGAACTTCCAGTACGTGTACACGGAGTGCGGACTGCTCCGGACGACGCTGAACAGCCTGGCCCATGAGATCAGAACCCAGCAACGAGCCCTGCAGGAGGCGCTGGACGACGCGGCCGCCCTGAAGTTCACGGTGCACGCGGACGGCTCGGTGACCTACCCGGAGGCCGGTGAGGGGCTGGTCGACGGGAAACCGCTGCCGGGCGGTAAGGCGACCGGGGGAGGCGTGCCGGGCCTGCTGCCGCCCTCGGGACTCGTCGCACCCAACCCGAACGTGGCCAAGGCGCAGGCCATCGCCGACCGCGTGGTCCAGGCCGTGCGGACGGCGGCGGAGGTCGACTGGCAGTACGCCCGGATCCTGCGGAAGCTGAAGGCCGAGCCCGGCCTGAAGGTCCCCGACGCAGCATGGACGGACGCCGCGGCGGACGCGTCAGCGGTACGGAACGCCGCAGGCGCGTACCTGAAGGACGCCATCCCGCACGATGCCAGCCCCGCAGAACGCAAGGCGTGGTGGGCCGGGCTGACGCAGGAACAGCGGGAGGAATACCTCGCGGTCTACCCGGACCAGATCGGCAACCTGGACGGGATTCCGGCCTTGGTACGGGACGCCGCCAACCGGGACAACCTTCAACTGCTGATCGGGAAGCTGGACGGACAGGAGGGTGAGAAGGCGGAGACGCAGCTGGCGGGGCTGCGAGAGATCGACCGGCAACTGCATTTGGTACCCAAACCCGGTGAGCCGCCAATGTATCTACTTGGAGTCGGTGACGAAGGGAATGGTCGAGCGATTGTCTCGTTCGGGAATCCGGATACATCAAGAAATGTGGCTACGTATGTTCCTGGTTTGAATACATCGTTGGATCGAGAATTTGCGGAGAGCGACCTCAGGCGAGCTCGTGATACCGCCATCGGGGCCCGCAATATCGACCATAGTAGTGCGGCCATCGTTTGGCTCGGTTACGACGCACCGCAGGCACCAGACGGATTGGGGGGCCTGGCGGTAATGGGTGATGGCAGGGCTGATAAGGGTGGGAGTGCATTCAATGGTTTCATGGGTGGTCTAGTCGCCACGAATGAGAATGAGAACCCGCATTTGACGGCCATTGGGCATTCGTATGGATCGCGTACCGTCGGTGCTGCCACGCAGCACGGCGGTGGGATCCCTGGCGTCGACGACATCGTGCTAGTTGGTAGTCCTGGCGTTGGTGTAGACCGTGCCGAGGATCTTGGTGTCGGGAAAGAACACGTCTTTGTCGGGGCGGCTGACAATGACGTCGTGACCAAGCTTCCCTCCAAGCGGCAGTCAATCGCCGGAGTTGTTGGGTTGATTGCCGGAGGGCCCACTGCCGCCTATGCCGTTGGAGACCTTGCCGACTATGGAGACGACGACCTTTGGTTCGGCAAGGATCCGGCTAGTCGAGAATTTTGGGCAAGACGTTTCCCGGTTGGCGAGGGTCCGCATGTAGTCAGTACCAGTGGGTTATCTATCGATGCCCATTCTCAATATTTCGATCCAGAGAGAGATGCGGTTTCGGCGGCTAACATCGCTTTAATTTCTGCAGGACGCTCCCGAAACCTTAAAGCGGAGGAGTATCGGTGAGGCTTTTGGTTCGCGTCGCACTGATGTCGATTCTGATGTGCCTGACAGTGTCTGGCTGTGCAAGTGACGGGAGAAGAAGCAAAATGGATATGCAAGGAGCAGCAGAATATGCAGATGGCGTCCTCGATGCAGTGCTTAGTGAGATTGAGCCGAGGGTGCAGTGGACTCACGGTCCGACAACCACCGGCAGTTGCGACGTAACTCGAAGGCGCACGGTGATGACGATTGTTTCGGCCGAGCGCCGAGGCGGCTTTTTGGGTCTCGTGGATCGCTTCTGGAAGAAAAGCGGCTACCGGATTAAAGCGATCAACAACGATGCTGATTTTCCTGCGATCTTCGCACAGACGAAAGACGGCTTCGGGGTCACTCTGATCATCGGAGGGTCGGGGCAGGCGTTCTTCGAGGTTGACAGTCCATGTGTACAGAAGTCTGCAGTGGCCGAGTCAACAACTCAGCCGAACGGGCCCAGTTACGAGGGGGCGGATCTCATTCCCCGTCCCAACGTCCACTCCGACTTCTGGTCTGCCGAAGCATCCTGACGACCGGTCAGGACGGAGTGATCTGAACCCCTACGTGTATCCGGCACTTTGAGCCTTGGTTTGGGCCCTGGGGCCCATGCTCTGCCAGGTGTTGCTGTGGTCGCATACGCGCAGTGGCCGACCTGTCACTGCTCACTGCACCCACTCACAAGGTAGGGGACTCGCTGTGTCTGGCATACGAGGATTAGCGGTTCCGGGTGGCCCTGACGCGGACGATGTCCCCGTCCGCCTGGGCCGGCAGCCGCTGCCGAGCGCGCTGCACGCAGTGCTGATCCTCGTCCGCGTCCTCTTTGTGATCACGCTCGTCGGCGCGATCGACGTGCTGTCGACGGCGTCCTCGGTTGATGCGGTGGACGGCCGATTACTCGGGATGCTGCTCTACGCGGCGTTACCGGGCATCGTCGGCTTCGTGTTGTCGCTGTCCATGTGGACCGGCGGCGTCTGGATCCGGCGTGGACTTCTGGCCGTACACATCTGGCTCGTCCTCGCCGCGCTGGCCACGCTGGGTGGGGACGACGGGGTGCAGGGTGTGTCCCAGCTGGTGGTGCCCGCCGTCGCCATCGTCCTGTTGGTGCGGCGGAGTTCGCGTGCCTGGTTCCGGCTCGAACCCGAACAGCGGGCTGTGCAGCAGCCGTTCATTCTGGTCCGGGTCATCAGGGCCCGCCGGGACGGCGGGCAGACCGCGATGGAGTACCTGGGTGCGGTCCTGGTGGTCGTGGCGTTGGTCGGGGCGCTCATGGCGACGCAGATCGGCGGGCAACTGACCGGTGAGATACGGAGCGCCATCTGTCAGTTGACCGGCAGCGCCTGCCCGACCACGGGCGGCGGCGCGGTGGCGGGTCATGACACCGACGGCGGTGGTGGCGCCGCAGGCGCGGAGTCCGGAGGAACGGCCTCCGGGGGGTCGACCGTGGCCGGCGGTGCATCGGCCGGCGGCGCGGACTCCGGCGGTGCGGGCGCATCAGGAGGATCCGGCGGATCCACCGCATCGGGATCGAGCGGGGGCGGCGGCACCGGAACGACCGGCAGCACCGGAACAACAAGCGGCACCGGAACGACCGGCGGCACCGGAACATCCGGCGAAGGCACCCACGGGGCCGGGACCTCCGGTTCGAGCGCCGCCGCCCGTGCATCGGACGGGAACTTCTTCACCGGACTCGTCGGCGACGGCCTCTGGGGCGATGTCAGCGGCGCCGCCGACACCGTCCTCCATCCCGTCACCAACGGCAGGAACCTCGGTGACCAGGTCGTCCAGCACGCGCAGAGCGCAGGCGACAAGTGGTCGCGGGGCGACCGAGCCGGCGCGGCGGGGGAGCTCATCAAGGCGTCCACGGGGGCCGGCGGTGTCGGTGCCGGGCTGCCGGGTTCCGGTTCCCGGGTCGGGGCTGCCGTGCGGGCGGACCAGCGCGACCACCTCAACGCCCGGATCCCGGTCGACGCCACCCCGGCCGGGCGCAAGGCATGGTGGGACGGGCTGGCGCAGGATCAGCGTGACCAGTACCTCGCGCTGTCACCGGACAGGATCGGCAACCTCGACGGGATTCCGGCGACGACCAGGGACGCTGCCAACCGCGAGAACCTGAAGCAGCTGATCGGGAAGTTGTCGGGACAGGACGACGCGAAGTCGCAGAAGCAGCTGGCCGGGCTGCGGGAGATCGACCGGCAGCTGAGGGAGAACGGCAAGCAGCCGCCGATGTATCTGCTCGGCATCTCCGACGAGGGGAACGGGCGGGCGATCGTCTCGTACGGGAACCCGGACACGTCGAAGAACGTGTCCGCGTACGTGCCGGGTCTGAACACCTCCCTGGACGAGGAGTTCGCGAAGAACGACCTCAAGCGGGCCCGTGACACGGCCATCGGCGCCCAGGGGTACGAACGGTCCACCGCGGCGATCGTCTGGCTCGGTTACGACGCGCCGCAGACACCGGACGGGTTCGGGAGTCTGGCGGTCATGGGTACCGGACGGGCGGAGAAGGGCGGCGTGGCGTACGACGAGTTCATGGGCGGGCTGGTGGCCACCAATCAGAACAAGGATCCGCATATGACGGCCATCGGGCACTCCTACGGCTCGCGGACGGTGGGCGCCGCGACGCAGCACGTGGGCGGGATCCCGGGGGTCGACGACATCATCCTGGTCGGCAGTCCGGGGGTGGGCGTGGATCAGGCCGTGGACCTGGGGGTAGGTGCCGGTCACGTCTTCGTCGGAGCCGCGGCGAACGACCCGGTGACGAAACTGCCGTCCAAGGTGCAGGCGGCCGTGGGCACCCTGGGGATGCTGGCGCTCGGTCCCGCCGGTGCATACTTCGCCGGGGATCTGGCCGACCCGGGTGACGACGACCTCTGGTTCGGGAAGGACCCAGCGAGCAAGGCCTTCGGGGCCAGGCGCTTCCCCGTGGGGGACGGGCCACCCGTGATCAGTGGTTCAGGTCTGAGTTTCGATGCCCACTCTCTCTACTTCGATCCGGTGAGGGACGCCGTCTCGGCGGACAGCATCGCCCTGATCGTGTCGGGACACGCCGACCGGCTCAAGATGGAGGCACAGCGATGAGGCGACGGTTCCGGATCGTTGCGGTGGGTCTGCTGCTCGGCCTCTCGGTGACCGGCTGCATGAGCGGGCAGCAGGTGCGCGAGGACACCGGAGGGAAGAAGGGGCGCATGGACATGCAGCAGGCCGCCGAGCGGTCCGACGGCATGCTCGACGCGGTGCTGAAGGCCATCGAGCCCGAGGTGCAGTGGGCGCACGGGCCGACGACCACGGGCACCTGTGACGTGACGCGCAGGCGCACGGTGATGACCGTGGTGGCGGCCTCGCGCCGGAAGGACTTCCTGGACCGCGCCGAGAAGTTCTGGCGGGCGAACGACTACCGGATCAAGGCGATCAACAACGACGAGGTGTTCCCGGCCGTCTACGCACGGACGGCCGACGGGTTCGGCATCAGCGTGAGCTTCCGCGGCGAGGGGCAGGCGTTCTTCGAGTCGGACAGTCCGTGCGTGAAGGAGTCGAAGGTCGCCGATTCCACCTCCGAGCCGAACGGTCCGGCGTACGAGGGCGTGTACCCGCTGCCGCGGCCCAATGTGCGGTCCGACTACTGGTCCCAGCCAGGATCCTGAGCACACGTCAGTGAATGGCCGGCGGGCCCGGTGACCCGAACGACTCGTACACACCCGCGAAACCGGCCTTGAACGCGTCCCCGATGGGGGATGGTTGAGGAGTGCGGAAATTCTGGGTGGTCGGTGGGGTCGGCATCGGGGCGGCCATGTGCTTCGTGGCGCTGCTCGTCGTCGGCACGTACTCCGCTGCCGCCGGTCTCGGCAGCGCCGGTGCCGTCGGACTGGCCAAGGGAGCCGTGCCGGCGAAGTTCCAGTCGCTCGTGCAGAAATGGGGCAACCTCTGCCCCGCCATCAACCCCGCGCTCCTCGCCGCCCAGCTCTACCAGGAGAGCGGCTGGAACCCCAGGGCGCAGAGCAACGCCGCCGCGCAGGGCATCGCGCAGTTCATCCCCGGCACCTGGGCCGGGCACGGTATCGACGGGGACAACGACGGGGACCGGGACGTCTGGGACCCGTCCGACGCCATTCCCTCGGCCGCCAGCTACGACTGCGAACTCGCCGGATACGTCAAGAAGGTGCCGGGGGACCCGACGGACAACATGCTCGCCGCCTACAACGCCGGTGCCTACCGGGTGATCAGGGCGGGCGGCGTCCCGCAGATCTCGGAGACGCAGAACTACGTCCAGATCATCCGTTCCCTGGAGAAGAGCTTCGCCCGGCCGGTCGGGCGGATCGAGCCCTCGCGGCAGGCGGCAGGGGCGATCTACTTCGCGCAGAAGAAGCTCGGTACGAAGTACCTGTGGGGCGGGAACGGCACGGCCGCGCAGGGCGGGCGGTTCGACTGTTCCGGGCTGACGCAGGCCGCGTACCGGACGGTCGACATCGAGCTGCCGCGCGTCGCGAACGACCAGTACAACGCCGGCCCGCACCCCTCGCGCGACGAGCTGCTCCCCGGGGACCTGGTGTTCTTCTCGGACGATCTGACGAACTCCCGGGCGATCCATCACGTCGGGCTGTACGTCGGCGGCGGATACATGATCAACGCTCCGTACACCGGGGCGGTGATTCGCTTCGACAAGATCGACACGCCCGACTACTTCGGCGCGACCCGGGTGACGAAGGACGGCGCCGCGGCCCTTCCGACCGCCCTGCCGGAGGCATGACGAGCCGTCGGCGGTGGCTGGAACTCTCCGTGAAGCCCGGGCCCTGAGCTGCGACGATGAGTCACTCTTCGGTAACGTCATGGTGATCATTCGGTGGAGAGTGGAACGTACGCACGGGCCGTGTCGTTCCCTGGACTGGGACAGCATGCGCACTGACCATGCGGCGCTGGCCGGCACAGTCACGTACTCCACGTGGCCGCGGTCGCGTCAGCGGACGGGGCAGTGGGAGAAGCAGTGACCGAACCGAACACGGGGGTTCGTCATCAGCGGCGCACACGGGCGTGCGCCGCCGCAGCAGCAGACAAGGCAAGGGGCCGGAGCAGATGGCTGGACTCGCACTGGATGGGTCGAACCCCGACGTCAGCCTGCTCTACGACATCAATGGGCTCGCCAGGTCCGCTCCGACCTGGTTCGACCAGGTCATGGAGTTCGTCGGCGAGTACGGGATCATGCTCGGCATGGTCCTCGTGGTCCTGTGGTGCTGGTGGAGCGTGCGCCGGCGCGGCACGGCCGAGGACTCGGTGACCGCGGTCACCGGAATCATCTGGGCGCCGCTCGCCGCCGGGATCGCACTGATCGTCAACATCCCGATCCGGGGCTTCGTGGAACGGCCGCGTCCGTTCCGTGACCACCAGGGGCTGGACGTCCTGGTGGCGGGCAAGAACGACTTCTCCTTCGTCAGCGACCACGCCACGATGGCGATGGCCCTCGCCGTGGGGCTCTTCGTGGTCAACCGGAAATTCGGGCTGGCCGCGATCGGACTCGCGCTCGCGGAAGGTTTCTGCCGGATCTACATGGGTGTCCACTACCCGACCGACGTCATCGGCGGATTCGCGCTCGGCACGGCCTCCGCGCTGCTGCTCGCGCCGCTCGCGACGGCGTTGCTGACCCCGGTCGTCGCGGCGGTCGCGCGGTCGGAGCGGGTCGGCGCGCTCGTACGGTCGCGGCGGCCCGCGGTGGCGGCCGCGGAGGGGCGCGCGGTCGGGATCCCGGAGCCGCGCCCGCGATCGGGCGGCGGCGAGAAGGACCTGGCCGCATAGGCGCGGCAGTGGTGGGGCGGGGGCCCGGGGGGCGGGGGGGCCCCCCCCGCCCCCCCCAGTAAAGCGCCAGCCGGGCCGTGTAGAAGACGTCGGGGTCGTACTGCTTCTTCACCCGGGTCAGCCGGTCGGCCGCCGTGCCGTAGTACGCCTGCCGCCAGTCGGTCAGCGTCGGATCGGTGTAGTTCTGGTAGGCCGCACCGGACGCGTCGCGCCGCAGCGCCGCGTGGGTGGTTTTGAGCCAGTCCTGCTGGGCCGTGCCCGCGGTGCCGGGGCGCCAGGAGGCGATGTACTGGGCGAGCATCCGGGAACGGCGATGGACGAACGCCGTCGCCTCCGGGGCGACCCGGTTGATCGCCCCGCCGAGTGCGGTGAGCGCGACCGATCCGCCGCCACCGCTCGGATCGGGGCTGATCCGGGTGAACGCCTCGGTCCGGTCGAGCAGAGCGCTGATGCCCGCCGCGGACAGGGAGTGGTCGAAGAAGTCGGACGCGGCGGCGTACGTCTCGCGCTGCAGCGTGCCCTGTTCGGTACGGCCCGGTGTCGTGCCGGGCAGATGGCACTGCGCGTCGGTGATGCCGGAGCAGCCCGCGTAGACGAGCATCGCCTCCTCGTAGGTGCGGCGGCGCAGCGAGACCGAGGAGGCCGGTGCGCCGATCCGGTCGGCGAGGCGGTCGACGGCGTTCTGCAGGTCGCCGTAGGTCCCGAGGCTGAACGCGGCGACCGTCACCGTCGGGGAGCCGCCGCCGGGTCCCGCGGCCAGATGTAGGGAGGACCAGATCTCGTCCGGCTGGTCCGGGCCCCACTCCTGCCAGGCCGTGACGACGGACCGGGCGCGCGACCACGGCCACGACATGTACGCGGTGACGGTCTGCGGGGTGGGACGGGTGCGGAACTTCAGCTCGGTGACCACGCCGAAGTTGCCGTTGCCGGCGCCGCGCAGTGCCCAGAACAGCTCGGGGTGGTGCGTGGCGTCGGCGGTGACGGTCTTCCCGTCGGCCGTGACGAGCGTGGCAGCGGTGAGGCTGTCGCAGGTCAGGCCGTACGCGCGGGCAGCGACACCGTGGCCGCCGCCGAGGGTCAGGCCGGAGATGCCGACCGTGGGGCAGGAGCCGCCGGGGATCGTCAGACCGTGCGGGGCGAGCCCCCGGTAGACGTCGACGAGCTTGGCGCCCGCGCCGATGGTGCCGTCCCGGCCGACCCGGGAGAGTGACGACACGTCGATGACCAGCCGGCCGTTGCCGCTCGACCAGCCGGCGTACGAGTGGCCGCCGCTGCGGATCGAGAGGGGGGTGGAGCTGCGGCGGGCGAAGGCCAGGCACTCGCGGATGTCGGCCTCGTGCCGGACGTAGGCGACGGCGGCAGGTTTCTGTCCGTCGAACCGGGTGTTGTAGAGCTGACGAGCTGTCGGATATGTCGCGTCCTGGGGGCGTACGAGCGTGCCGTCGAGGCTCTTGGCCAGAGCGGACCAGTCCGCCGCGCCGGTGGTGGCGGACGAGGGTTTCGGTGGGGCGGCGGTGGCGGTGGTCGTGGCGGAGGCGCTGTCTCCGCTGCCGGAGCCGGTACCGCTGCAGGCGGACGTCGTGGCGCCCGCGAGGGCCGCTGCCGCGCCCGCGGTGAGCAGGGCGCGCCGGTTCGGCAGGTTCATCGGACCTCCGGGTCGTGGACTCGCGGGGCGACCGGCGCGTGCGGCCGGACGGGGTGAGCGGCGATCACGGAGCGGCTCGGTGATCTTCGGCGTCGGTGCGGGCGCGATCGCGGGAGCGGCGGGCCGGGCCGGTCCAGCCGCAGCCGCAGCGGGCGATGCAGAACGAGCCGCGTTCGATGGTGAAGGGCTCGTGGGTGGGGGGTGTCGGCGGCGTCGGAGGCGCGGCCGCGGGGACCTCGGCGGTGTGTCGGTCGTACACCCGTCCACGGTACTGGTCGCGGCCACTTGGCCGTGAGGCCCGTGGCGACGGCGTGACGGGGGACACGGGTGGTCGTTATGCGAAGCGGGTGGGGCTCGGGCAAGCGGTACGTCGTTGGGGGTTGGCAGGCGATGGTGGTGCAGCAGCAGAGGTCCGGAGGCGGGGCGCGCGCGGCGTGCGCCCTCGCCGTGGTGGGCGTGATGGCGGCGGCCGCCGGATGCTCGGGCAGTGGCGGTCCCGGTGGGTTCGCCATCGGTGGTGGCGGGGACCGGGCGGTCGCCGACGAGCGGGACCGGTCCGACGGTGTCGAGCTGATCCACCGGGCGGCCGCGGTGCTCGCCGGCACGGAGGCCGGGGGCCGGGAGGCCGTCGACGGGAGCGCCGAGGTGCGGACGTCGATGGAGACCGCGGCCGGGGGGACGCGGGTGACGATCACCGGCCGGGGGAGGTACGACTTCCGCACCCAGCTCGGCCGGCTCACCGTCGTGCTGCCGAAGGACGCCAGGGGAGAGGCCGAGCACCTCCCCATCACCGAACTCCTCGCCCCCGGCGCGCTCTACATGAAGAACCGTGGTGCGGGGGTCCCTGACGACAAGTGGGTCAGGGTCGACACGACGACGCTGGCCGACGGCAACCTCGTCACCGGAGGCGTCACCGACCCGATGGCCGCCGCTGAGCTGCTGCGCGGTGCGCGCGAGGTGACGTATGTGGGGAAGAGCGAGCTCGCCGGGGTGACGGTGCGGCACTACCGGGGGACGGCGGATCTCGGGCGGGCGGCGCGGGCCGCCTCACCGCAGTCACGTGGCGCGCTGGCCGCGGCGGCGAAGGGGTTCCGTACGGACGCGGTGCCGTTCGACGCGTATCTGGACGAGGCGGGGCGGCTGCGGAAGGTGCGGCACCGGTTCAGCTTCGCCAACGCGGGACCGGCGGTCGAGGTGGTGTCGACGACGCTGCTGTCCGGATTCGGGGTGCCGGTGGACGTGCGGCTCCCGGACGACCGGGACATCTACACCGGCAAGATCCAGCAGGCCGGAGAAGGCGGCGGCGGGGGCGACGGACGGGGTGCGTAGGCATCCGGCGCGGCCGAAAATGGTCCGTCCGTGCCATGCGCGGCGCGTGCTCCGCTCCCTACGCTAGGAAGTCGGCGACGGCAGTGAGAGGTGACGTACGTGGTGACGCTCAGCGCTCGGACCGTTCAGGACCATGTGGCCCTCGCCGAGATCGAGCTGTGCGGTGAGCTGATGATCGCGGCGTCGGCCGCGATCGGTGAACGGCTCAGTGCGGACCGTATCGACGAGGTGCTCAACGTCGAGGTCGGCACCGAACGCACCACCGTCCCCCGGCAGGGCGAGCACCGGGGATGACGCGAGTGCGCGTCGGGTGGTGCCGTCTCAGGTACGGAGCAGCCGGGCGATCGCCTTCGTCGCTTCCTCGACCTTCGCGTCGATCTCGTCTCCGCCCTTGACCGCCGCGTCGGCGACGCAGTGGCGCAGGTGCTCCTCCAGGAGCTGAAGGGCGAACGACTGCAGGGCCTTGGTCGAAGCCGAGACCTGGGTGAGTATGTCGATGCAGTAGACGTCCTCGTCGACCATCCGCTGCAACCCTCGGATCTGGCCCTCGATCCGGCGCAGCCGCTTGACGTGGTCGGCCTTCTGGTGGTGGTAGCCGTGTATGCCGCGGTCGTGGTCGGTGACTACCTGTGCGGGATCCGTCACGTTCGCGGATTCCGCCGCCCCGGTGGTCTCGATGGTGGTCATTACTGCCTCCCGTTTTCCCTCTGCTTTGCCGCTCATATACCCCTGGTGGGTATATCCTAACGAATTCAGCTGAAACGTGACCGGGGGCCCGTGCTGATCACCGTGTTCGATGCGCGACACTGAAGAATGCCGGTTAGCCGTGGCCGGATGATGCGCCTAGCATCAGCCTGACCGAATCCAAAGCATCCCGAGGACCCCACGTGCGCTTTCGTCTGACCCCCAGGGAGACGAGCTTCTACGACATGTTCTCCGCATCCGCGGACAACATCGTCACGGGCTCGAAACTCCTCATGGAACTGCTCGGGGCGGACACTGCCTCCCGAGTCGAGATCGCGGAGCGTATGCGGGCAGCGGAGCACGCGGGGGACGATGCCACCCACGCGATCTTCCACCAGCTGAACTCCTCGTTCATCACGCCGTTCGACCGCGAGGACATCTACAACCTCGCATCGTCGCTCGACGACATCATGGACTTCATGGAGGAGGCCGTCGACCTGGTCGTGCTGTACCAGGTCGAGGAACTCCCCAAGGGTGTCGAGCAGCAGATCGAGGTGCTGGCGCGAGCGGCCGAACTGACCGCCGAGGCGATGCCGAACCTGCGGACGATGGACAACCTCACCGAGTACTGGATCGAGGTCAACCGCCTGGAGAACCAGGCCGACCAGATCCATCGCAAGCTGCTCGCCCAGCTCTTCAACGGCAAGTACGACGCCATCGAGGTCCTGAAGCTCAAGCAGATCGTGGATGTGCTGGAAGAGGCGGCCGATGCGTTCGAGCACGTCGCCAACACGGTGGAGACCATCGCGGTCAAGGAGTCCTGAACCACGTGGACACCTTTGCGCTGATCGTGACCATCGGTGTCGCGCTCGGCTTCACATACACGAACGGCTTCCACGACTCGGCGAACGCCATCGCCACCTCGGTCTCCACCCGGGCGCTGACCCCGCGTGCGGCCCTGGCGATGGCCGCGGTGATGAACCTCGCCGGTGCCTTCCTGGGCCAGGGGGTCGCCAAGACCGTCAGTGAAGGCCTGATCGCGACGCCCGAGGGGCAGAAGGGGATGGGAATCCTCTTCGCCGCCCTGGTCGGCGCGATCATCTGGAACCTCGTCACCTGGTACTTCGGGCTGCCCTCCTCGTCGTCGCACGCGCTGTTCGGCGGCATGGTCGGAGCGGCGCTGGCCGGCGGGACGTTGGTGCACTGGGACGGGGTGCTCGACAAGATCGTCATCCCGATGTTCGTCTCGCCGGTCGTCGGCCTGATCGTCGGCTACCTGGTGATGGTCGCGATCATGTGGATGTTCCGGAAGGCCAACCCGCACAAGGCGAAGCGCGGCTTCCGGATCGCGCAGACGGTCTCCGCGGCCGGCATGGCGCTCGGTCACGGTCTGCAGGACGCGCAGAAGACGATGGGCATCGTGGTGATGGCGCTGGTCATCGCCGATGTCGAGGGCCCCAACGACCCGATCCCGGTCTGGGTGAAGCTCGTCTGCGCGCTGATGCTCTCGCTGGGTACGTACGCGGGTGGCTGGCGGATCATGCGGACGCTCGGCCGGAAGATCATCGAGCTGGACCCGCCGCAGGGCTTTGCGGCGGAGACCACCGGCGCGTCGATCATGTTCGGTTCGGCCTACCTGTTCCACGCGCCCATCTCCACGACCCATGTGATCACCTCGGCAATCATGGGTGTGGGTGCCACGAAGCGGGTGAACGCGGTGCGGTGGGGGGTCGCGAAGAACATCATCCTCGGGTGGTTCATCACGATGCCGGCCGCGGCGCTGGTCGCCGCCGCGAGTTACGGGATCGTCGTCCTGCTGTTCGGGTGACCGACCGGCCGCAGCCGGGTCCTCCCGGCGGCGCGCTCCGTCCGCGGACCACGATGGTCCGAAGCTGAAACGGGTCCGCCCCCGCTCCCTCGTGAGGAGCGGGGGCGGACCCTTTCGCCTTGAGGGTGGCACCGCCATGCAGCACCCCAAGGCCGTCTCAGATCACCCGAAGCGTCCGGAGATGTAGTCCTCCGTCGCCTGGACCGACGGGTTGGAGAAGATCCGCTCCGTCTCGTCGATCTCCACGAGCTTGCCGGGCTTGCCGACCGCCGCGAGGTTGAAGAACGCCGTGCGGTCCGAGACGCGCGCCGCCTGCTGCATGTTGTGCGTCACGATGACGATCGTGAAGCGTTCCTTCAGCTCGCCGATCAGGTCCTCGATGGCGAGGGTCGAGATCGGGTCCAGCGCGGAGCACGGCTCGTCCATCAGCAGCACGTCCGGCTCGACCGCGATGGCGCGGGCGATGCACAGGCGCTGCTGCTGGCCGCCGGAGAGGCCGGAGCCCGGCTTGTTCAGGCGGTCCTTGACCTCGTTCCAGAGGTTGGCGCCGCGGAGGGACTTCTCGACGACGTCCGCCAGCTGGCTCTTCCTGTACGAACCGTTCAGCTTCAGGCCCGCCGCGACGTTGTCGAAGATCGACATGGTCGGGAACGGGTTCGGGCGCTGGAAGACCATGCCGACCGTGCGGCGCACGGTGACCGGGTCGACGTTGGCCCCGTACAGGTTCTCGTCGTCCAGCAGCACCTTGCCCTCGACGCGGCCACCGGGGGTGACCTCGTGCATGCGGTTCAGGGTGCGCAGGAAGGTGGACTTTCCGCAGCCGGACGGGCCGATGAAGGCGGTCACGGAGCGGGGCTCCACGGTCATCGAGATGTCCTCGATGGCGAGGTGGGAGCCGTAGAAGGCGGACAGGCCGCTGACGTCGATGCGCTTGGCCATCTGAATCACTGCTTCTTTCGTGCCGCGTCAGCGGCCGGTCTGCGGGGCCTTCCAGCGGGCGATGCCGCGGGCCACCAGATTGAGGATCATGACGAAGGCGATCAGGACCAGAGCGGCGCCCCAGGCGCGGTCGTACGACGGCTCGCTGCCGATCTTGAACTGCTCCCAGATGTAGAAGGGGAGCGACGACTGTGCGCCTTCGAAGGGATTGGTGTTGATCAGCTGGCTGCCGAAGACCAGCAGCATGATCGGCGCGGTCTCGCCGGCGATCCGGGCGATCGCGAGCATCACACCCGTGGTGATGCCGCCGATCGCGGTGGGCAGGACCACCTTCAGGATGGTGCGCCACTTGGGGACGCCGAGGGCGAGCGATGCCTCGCGGAGCTCGTTCGGGACGAGCTTGAGCATCTCCTCGGTGGAGCGGACCACGACCGGGATCATCAGGATCGTGAGCGCCAGCGAACCCATCAGACCGGACGGCTGGAGCTTTGCCATCAGCATGATCGACAGGATGAAGAGGCCGGCCACGATCGACGGGATGCCGGTCATCACGTCCACGAAGAACGTCACGGTCCTGGCCAGCGCGCCCTTTCCGTACTCCACCAGGTAGACGGCGGTCAGCAGGCCGATCGGGGCGGAGATCAAGGTGGCGAGGCCGACCTGCTCCAGCGTGCCGATCAGTGCGTGGTAGACCCCGCCGCCCGGCTCGGTGCCGAGCACACCGGCCATGGAGTGGGTGAGGAAGTAACCGTCGAGGACCTCGGCGCCGCGGCTGACCGTCGTCCAGATCAGCGAGGCCAGCGGAACGACGGCGAGGAGGAAGCACACCCAGACGACGCTGGTGGCGAGCCGGTCCTTGGCCTGCCGCCGGTTCTCGACGACCGAGGTCGTGACGTACGAGATGACGACGAAGAGCAGGGCGGAGAACAGGCCCCACTGGATGTGGCTCTGCCAGCCCGCCGCCGCGCCGATGCCGACGCCGAGGACGAGTGCGCCGGCCGCGAAGGCGACCGGGGCCCAGCGCGGGAGCGCCCGGCTGCTGAGGCTGTTCCGGGAAGCGGCCGCCGTCGAGGTGGGGCGCTGCTGTATGCCGGTCTTGGCTGCCTGGCTCATGCGTTGGCCCCCGAGTACTCCTTGCGGCGGGCGATGATGAGCCGGGCCGCGCCGTTGACCAGCAGGGTGAGGACGAAGAGGACGAGACCGGAGGCGATCAGGGCGTCACGCCCGAACTGGTCGGCCTCGTCGAACTTCGCCGCGATGTTCTGGGCGAACGTTCCGCCGCCCGGGTTGAGCACATGCGCCGAGATGAGGAAGCTCGGCGACAGGACGGTGGCGACGGCCATCGTCTCGCCGAGTGCGCGGCCCAGGCCCAGCATCGACGCGGAGATCACGCCGGAGCGGCCGAACGGCAGGACCGAGAGGCGGATGACCTCCCAGCGGGTGGCGCCGAGCGCGAGGGCGGCTTCCTCGTTCATCCGCGGAACCTGGAGGAAGACTTCGCGGCTGACGCTCGTCACGATCGGCAGGATCATGATCGCGAGCAGGATGCCCACGGTGAAGAGCGAGCGGGCGACGCCCACCTCGGTCTTCTCGAAGACGTACGTCCAGCCGAAGAACTGGTCGAGCCAGAGGTTCAGGCCCTCCAGGTACGGGACCAGGAAGAGGGCGCCCCAGATGCCGTACACGATGCTGGGCACTGCGGCCAGCAGGTCGACGACGTACGCGAGGGGCGCGGCCAGCTTGCGCGGCGCGTAGTGGGAGATGAAGAGGGCGATGCCGACAGCGATCGGAACCGCGATGACCATCGCGATGATCGAGCTGACGACCGTGCCGAAGAGCAGGACCGCGATACCGAAGACCGGCTTGTCGCCGACCGGGTTCCAGTCCAGCGTGGTGAAGAAGTTGCCCTGGTCCTTGGAGACGGCGAGGGTTGCGCGGTACGCGAGGAACACGGCGATCGACGCCATGATCACGAGCAGCAGAATGCCCGAACCCCGCGAGAGGCCCAGGAAGATCTTGTCGCCCGCGCGTCCGACGGCCTTCGGCCTGGCGCGCTTGCGCTGCACCGGCGGTGCCGGTGGCATGTCTATCGGTGTGGTGGAAGCCATGGTCTTTCCGGTCTGTGTGGGGGAACCCGGGGGTTCCCCTGGCGGCGGTGCACCGGATGGGTCGGGGTGGCGGGCCGGTCCGTAGGGATGTTTCGGGCCGGCCCGCCGGATGCTGCTGGTGTTACGGGTGGTGCTTCTGGTTACGAGAGGGAGCCGATGGTCTCGCGGACCTTGGCGTTGATCTCGGCCGGGATCGGCGCGTAGCCGGCGTCGGTGAGGAGCTTCTGACCCTCGTCACCGGCGGTGTAGTTCAGGAAGGACTTGACCGTGGGAAGCGTCTCGGCCTTGTTGCCCGTGTCGCAGACGACCTCGTACGTCACCAGGACGATCGGGTACGCACCCTCGGCCTTGGTGGTGTAGTCGAGGGTGAGCGCCAGGTCCTTGCCGGTGCCCGTGACCTTGGCGGCGGCGATGGCCTTGGAGGCGTTCTCCGAGGAAGCCTTGACCGGGGCGGAGCCACCGGTGTTGATGTCGACCGTGGAGATGGACTGCGACGAGGCGTACGAGAGCTCGAAGTAACCGATCGAGCCGTCGACCTGCTTCACCTGCGCGGCGACACCGGAGGACTGCGACGCGGCCTGGCCACCGGGGGCCGGCCACTTCTTCTCGGGCTCGTACTTCCAGTCGTTCGGGGCGGTGGCGGCGAGGTACTTGCCGAGGTTCTGCGTGGTGCCGGAGTCCTCGGAGCGGTGGAAGGCCTGGATGGCCTTGTCCGGCAGCTTGACGCCCGTGTTCAGCTTCGCGATCGCCGGGTCGTTCCACTTCTTGATCTTGCTGTCGAAGATCTTGGCGAGCGTCGGGCCGTCCAGCGTCAGGCTGTCGACACCGTCGAGGTGGAAGCCGATGGCGATGGGGCCGCCGACCATCGGGAGGTTGATGCCCTGCCCGGTCTTGCAGATCTTCTTCGAGTCGGTGACCTCTTCGGGCTTCAGCGCCGAGTCGGAGCCGGCGAAGCCGACGGTGCCCTGGTTGAAGGCGATGATGCCCTCACCGGAGGAGGACGACTTGTAGTTGATCTCCACGCCCTTGCAGCCGGCCATGTAGTTCTTGACCCACAGGTCCATGGCGTTCTTCTGCGCGCTGGAGCCGGAGGCGAGGAGCTGGCCCTTGGCGTCGTCACACTTGATGTTCGACGCGGCGGCGGTCGTCTTCTCGCCGCTGCCGCCCGTGTCGCCACCACTGTTGTTGTCCGAACCGCACGCCGTGAGGACCAGGGCGCTGGAGACGGCGAGGGCACCGAGCGCGGTGGCACGAAGCCGGTTCTTGCGCTGAAGCTTCACTTTCGGGGTTTTCCTTCCAGGAGCCGCCGAGGTCAGTTTCGTTCTACGACGGCGTGCGATGTGTGGGGTGCTGCGGCGTTTCGCCGCGCACCGTGCACAGCCGAAATTAGGCAGATCAGGTGAAGTGGTTTGCGGGGCGGGGTGAACGGAAGGTGAACCGTGGCGGGCGGCCTGGTTCCGGGGGTGGTGGAGGGCACGTTTCCCCTCCCGGTCCGGGGGGTCTCGTGTTCCGGGGTGGCCGGTTTTGTCCTCAAGCGCCGGACGGGCTGGGGGTGTCCACCCGGTCGTCGTGGTGCCGTCGCCCCTGTCCGGTGGGTGGTGGTCCGGGGCCCCTCCGGGGTGTCTCCTCGGGCGACGAACGTGCGGCGGGTCCGTGAGGGGAGCCCGGGTCTTTGTTCGTCACCCTGCGGGGACTCCCCTGCACGGCCCCGGACCGGCCGTCTCGCGGGTGCGGTGAGTGCCACCTGGCCGAGGGCGCGGTCGAGGTGTGGGTGGGGCCGTGCAGGGGAGTCCCCGCAGGGGCCGGCGTACGTGCCGGGTTCCGTCGCGGTGCGGGCTTCCGCGCCGGTCCCGAGGAGACGCCCCGGAGGGGCCGCACCCACCCCACCGACCGGCGAAGGCGCCCCTCACCCCGTTGCCGGGCGACCACTCTCGAGCCCGTCGGCGATTGAGGACGGAACCGGCCACCCCGGACCGGGGCGGGACTACGAAGGGCCGCCAGGACACACGCCGGCCAGGAGGGCGCGGTCGCGCGGCTGGGTGAGGTGCGTGCGGGCCGCGTCCAGGGGGAGCCAGAGGATGCGGTCCACCTCGTCGCCCGGCACGAACGCGCCGTCCGTCGCCTCGGCCACCCAGTACGTGACTTCCTTGGGGCGGCCGTTCGCGAGGTACCGGACCGTGGGCAGCCGGGCGCCCGGCACACAGTGGTGGCCGGTCTCCTCCAGGACTTCGCGCAGCGCCGCGTCGATCGCTGTCTCGCCGCGCTTCAGCTTGCCCTTGGGGTGCGACCAGTCGTCGTAGCGCGGCCGGTGGACCAGGCAGATCTCCAGCTCGCCGGAGGGTTCCGTCCGGCGCCACAGCACGCATCCCGCGGCCCGTACGGTGGTGCCGCTCATGGCGCGGTCACGGCCGCGGCGTACGGCCAGGTCTCCCGGAAGACTCCGCGGGCCGCCTCCACCTCGTGCCGCTGGTCGGCGTGGAGCATCCCCAGCGCGTAGGCGGTGGCCGGCGCGATGCGGGGGGTGCGGGCCGCCGACGCCGCGGCCGTGGCGGCCTCCGCCGCGTCCCGGTGCAGGTCGAGCGCGTGCCCGGGGGCGGTCAGGACCGGGTCGGGAGTGCCGCGTACCACTTCGTGGGCGTACCGGTGCAGTCGCAGCAGCAGGCGGGTCTGGTGCCAGGGCGCGTCCTGCGCCTCGTTGTACGGCTCGGTCGTCTCGTCGGACGGGAGCGCGGCCACCGCGCCGAGCAGCCGCTGTTCGGCGCGGTCCGCGGGGCCGTGCAGCATCTCGACGGCCGGGGCGGCGGCCGCGGCGGAGAGCGGGACGTCGGAGGCGAGCAGGGCGACCGAGTCGGCCACCGCGTGGAACCGGGACGAGCCGAGTGCCTGGAGCGCCGCCGAGTGGGCGCGGGTCCTGGCGAGGGTCAGCTGCCGTTCCAGCAGCGCCCCGGCGCGCGCCGCGCCGACGCCGAGCGCCGCGCGCCGCCCGGCGTGGTCGGTGTCGGGCACGGTGGTGCCGGTGCCGGTGCCGGTGGCGGCGGTTCTCGGTGCCGGGGGCGAGGGCAGCGAGGTGCCGGACAGGGCGTGCAGCGCTTCGAGGAGCCGGGTCAGCCGGGTCGCGTACGCGTGTTCGCGGGCCAGCGTGCCGGAGAGCCAGGCCAGTTCCGTACGGAGCTGTTCCGACCAGGCCGGTTCGAGTGACGACCGGAAGGTGTGCAGGGTGCCGCTGATGCGGCGGGCCGAGCGGCGCAGTGCGCCGGCGGCTTTCTCGGCGGCGTGTGTCCCGGCGTCCGTGGGGGCGCTGTTCTCGTGGTGCAGCCGCAGGCTGCGGAGGAACTCCGCAGCCTGCTCCTGCAGGTAGGGGGCGAGGACCGCGCCTGCGGACACGTCGGTCCGGGTCGTCGTCTGGTGGTCAGGGCGTCGCACGCCGGCGCCTCCGGGCGTCAATGAGCATTTCCTGTACGTGCCGCAGCGGCTGGCCGTCCGTGTCGGTGGCGTGCCGGGTCCAGTTCCCGTCGGGACCGAGGTGCCAGGAGGCAGTGGTGTCGGCCATCCCGGTCTCCAGGAGCCGGCTGAGGGCGGCGCGGTGGGCGGGGTCGGTGACCCGGACCAGTGCCTCGATCCGGCGGTCGAGGTTACGGTGCATCATGTCGGCGCTGCCGAACCACACTTCGGGTTCGCCGCCGTTGCCGAACGAGAAGACCCGGGAGTGTTCGAGGAAACGCCCCAGTATCGAGCGGACCCGGATGTTCTCGGAGAGGCCGGCGACGCCGGGGCGGATCGCGCAGATCCCGCGTACCCAGATGTCCACCGGCACGCCGGCCTGGGCGGCCCGGTAGCAGGCGTCGATGATCGCCTCGTCGACCATCGAGTTGACCTTGAACCGTACGTAGGCGGGGCGCCCGGCCCGCTGGTGCGCGATCTCCTTGTTGATGCGGGAGATCAGCCCGTCGCGCAGGGACCTGGGAGCGACCAGCAGGCGGCGGTACGTCTCGCGGCGGGAGTAACCGGAGAGCCGGTTGAAGAGGTCGGAGAGGTCGGCCCCGACCTGCGGGTCCGCGGTCAGCAGCCCGAGGTCCTCGTACAGCCGTGCGGTCTTGGGGTGGTAGTTGCCGGTGCCGACGTGCGAGTAGCGGCGCAGCGTGTCGCCCTCCTGACGGACGACCAGGGAGAGCTTGCAGTGGGTCTTGAGGCCGACGAGTCCGTAGACCACGTGACAGCCCGCCTCCTCCAGCTTCCGTGCCCACTTGATGTTGGCCTGCTCGTCGAAGCGGGCCTTGATCTCGACGAGCACGAGGACCTGCTTGCCGGATTCGGCGGCGTCGATCAGTGCGTCGACTATCGGCGAGTCGCCCGAGGTCCGGTACAGCGTCTGCTTGATCGCGAGTACGTCGGGGTCGCTCGCCGCCTGCTCCAGGAACGCCTGGACGGAGGTGGAGAACGAGTCGTACGGGTGGTGCAGCAGCACATCGCGTTCGCGCAGCGCGGCGAAGATGTCGGGGGCGGAGGCGGATTCGACCTCGGCGAGATCGCGGTGGGTGCCCGCGATGAACTTGGGGAACTTCAGCTCCGGCCGGTCCAGCGACGCTATGCCGAAGAGCCCGGTGAGGTCGAGCGGTCCGGGCAGCGGGTAGACCTCGGCGTCGGACACCTTCAGCTCGCGGACCAGCAGGTCCAGTACGTACGGGTCGATGGACTCCTCGACCTCCAGGCGCACCGGGGGGCCGAAGCGGCGGCGCATGAGCTCCTTCTCCAGGGCCTGGAGCAGGTTCTCCGCGTCGTCCTCCTCGACTTCGAGGTCCTCGTTCCTGGTGACACGGAACATGTGGTGGGCGAGGACCTCCATGCCCGGGAAGAGCTCTTCCAGGTGGGCCGCGATGACGTCCTCGATGGGGACGTACCGCTGCGGCGACGCCTCCAGGAACCGGGTCAGCAGCGGGGGCACCTTGACGCGGGCGAAGTGGCGGTGGCCGCTGACCGGGTTGCGTACGACGACCGCGAGGTTGAGCGAGAGGCCGGAGATGTACGGGAACGGGTGCGCCGGGTCGACGGCCAGCGGTGTCAGGACGGGGAAGACCCGCTGCCGGAAGAAGGTGAACAGGCGGGCCTGTTCCTTCTCGGTCAGGTCCGGCCAGCGGATCAGCTGGATGGATTCGTCGGAAAGTGCGGGAGCGACGTCCTGCTGGTAGCAGGCGGCGTGCCGGGCCATGAGCTCGCGCGACCGGGTCCAGATCAGGTCGAGGACCTCGCGGGGCTGCAGACCGGAGGCGGAGCGGGTGGCGACGCCGGTGGCGATCCGGCGCTTGAGACCGGCCACCCGGACCATGAAGAACTCGTCCAGGTTAGAGGCGAAGATCGCGAGGAAATTCGCCCGTTCGAGGAGGGGCGTGGCCGGGTCCTCGGCCAGCTCCAGCACTCGTTCGTTGAACGCGAGCCAGCTGCGCTCCCGGTCCAGGAACCGGCCCTGGGGAAGCTCGTCGCCGTCGACGTCGGGTTCGTAGGCGTCCGCGTCGGCGTCGAGGTCGGGATCCAGGTCAGCGGCCGTGGAGAGCCCGTTGTCGACGGAGGGGGACATGACGGCGTGCGGCCGGTGCGCGGCCAGTGAGCCGATCGACGGCTGCACGACGGGCTGGACCGGGACCTCGGAGCTGGGCTGCTGGCTCATGGCCCTATTGTTCCGCCTGGAACGCTCCTGGGGCGCGTCGGAGGGTTCGGAGATCGCGGAAAACCCGGGGTCTCTGCCGGGATTTCTCCCGTTGCGGGGGGTCGGCACAGCTGGCTGCATCCTGAGAGGGTTGCAAGCGCGTCTGAATGGCCGGTAACGGTGACATGACGTGCAGGAAGCGGTGTGCGGGTGCGGAGTTGCGGCGGCGGGGCGCCTGTGCGGGGTCCGGGTCGCCCTCCCTGCGGCCCGGACCCCGGCGCATCGGGCCGGATCAGCCGTGGTGCCGGCGCAGCACGCGGAAGGCGAGGGCGACGGCGGCGGCGGCGAGGACGAGCAGGATGCCGGTCTCGACCAGCTGGAGCGGCCAGAAGTGCGATGCGGGGTGGTAGTCGAGGTAGCGGAGGGTGATGCCCTTCCCGGCCAGGCAGTCGGAGGCCGAGTCGGGGCACACACCGGCGGGAAGCCGTTCGCCGCCGCTGGTCAGCCAGCCCTGCCCGGCGTCGGAGGCCCCGTGGGGGAGCCGGAGACCGCTTCCGGCCTCGGACGTGCCCGTACGGGTCGGCCACAGATCGTTGCGTACGGTGTTCAGGGCGATCACCAGTGCGCCGTACCCGATCACTGTCACGAACATCGCGGTGACGGTGCGCCGCAGCACCAGCCCGGCGAGGGCGCCGAAGGCCAGCATGCAGAGGGCGTAACCGGCGGGGACGGTACCCATCGAGCCGTAGACCTCCCGGTCGTACCACGCCGACGGGTAGTGGGTGTGGTCCGCCCGGGCCCGCGCCCACGCGTAGACGGCGGACAGGACGGACATCCCGGCCAGGGACAGCGCGGCGGGCACCGCGAGGTTGGCGGCGAGCCAGCGAGCCGGGGACACCGACTGGGCCCAGGCCAGCCTGTACGTGCCGCTCTCCAGCTCCCGGCCGAACATCGGGCCTGCGACGAACATGCCGATGAGGGCGGGCAGGAGCAGCATCACCAGGCTCGCGTACTTGAGCAGGCGACTGAAGACGAGCTCGCTGCTGAGGACGTGGCGGACGGCGACGCCGCAGCCGCTGACGGTGTGCTCGACCGAGCAGCCGGTGCCCGCGAACGTGTCGGAGACGGAGCTCATCCACAGGTAGGTGCCGGCCACGGCGACGACGCCGGCGCCCGCGAGGGCACCGGTGGTCCACAGGGTGCGGTGGTGCCGGCGTACGGCGACCCGGGCGGGGCCGCGGAGACCGAGGGTGCTCATCGCGCCGCCACCGCCTCGCCGGGCGCGGTGGCGGCGTGCGCCGCGCTCGGAGTCAGCAGCTCCGGTGCCTGCGGTGACCGCAGATGCGCCAGCAGCAGCTCCTCCAGCGACGGTTCCGCGATCTCCCAGCCCGAGTCGTCCACCGGACCTTCCTTCCGTACCAGTGCGGTCAGCCGGCGCCCCGTCGTGCGGGACTCGATGACGGTGTGCGGTGCCAGGTCCCGTACCGGACCGGTGAGCAGGGTGTGCGAGGAGAGGATGTCCTCCGTCTCGCCGCCGAGGCGGATCCGGCCGCCGTCGACGAGCAGCAGGTAGTCGCAGACGCCCTCCAGCTCGCCGAGGACGTGCGACGACATCACGATGGTGGTGTCGTGCTCGGCCGCCTCCGCCATCAGGAGGCCCATCAGCCGGTGCCGGACGAGTGGGTCGAGGTCGGCCATCGGCTCGTCGAGCAGCAGCAGTTCGGCCCGCTTGCCGAGTGCGAGGGCGAGCGCGATGCGGGTGCGCTGGCCGCCGGAGAGGGTACGCACCCGGGCATCCGCCGGGAGGTCCCCGATGACGCGCTCGGCGGTCTCCTGGTCCCAGGTGGCGGGGTTCAGGTCGGCGCCCACGGAGAGCGTCTCGGCGACCGTCAACTGCGGGTACAGCGGCTTGCCCTGGGTCACGTAGGCCATCCTGGGCCGGGCTTCCGCAGGTGTGGAGCCGAGGATCCGCAGGGTGCCCTCGGCCGGCCGGAGGAAGCCTGCGGCGAGGGCGAGGAGGGTGGACGTGCCGGCGCCGTTCGGCCCGACGAGCGCGCACACCCGCCCCGCGGGCAGCCGGAACGAGCAGTCGCGCAGTGCCCAGCCACCGCCTCCGGCCTCGGTATTTCATACCGAGGCCGCTCGCCTCGATCGCAGCGCCTGTCATGTGCGGTCGTCCCCCTTGAACGTGCTGTCCAGTACGGCGCTGAAGAGCGCGGCGATGTCGTCGCGTTCCAGTCCCGTCTCGCGGGCCCGGCGGGCCCAATCGGTGAGTTCCCCGCGCAGGGGCGTGTCGTTGGCGGCGGTCGACCCGAGCGTCCGGCGCACGAACGTGCCGAGCCCGCGCCGGGCCTCGACCAGGCCCTCGCGTTCCAGCTCGCGGTAGGCCTTGAGCACCGTGTTCGGGTTGATCGCGGTGGCCTCGACGACCTCGCGTGCGGTGGGCAGCCGGTCGCCCGGTTCCAGAAGTCCGAGGCGGAGCGCCTGTTTGGTCTGCTGGACGATCTGGAGGTACGTGGCGACGCCGCTGCGCCGGTCGATGCGGAACTCGACCGCTGCGGACTCTGCCATGTTCACCCCTTTCACTAATTGAGTAGTGAAAGGGTGTCGCAAAGAAGGGGCGGCGTCAAGAGACGCCGCCCCGGGGTGAGTTGTGCGGGCTCAGGACTCCGTGCGGTACATCAGGTCGACCTCGTGGGTGGCGAAGCCCATCCGCTCGTACACCGTCAGGGCCGCCTTGTTGTCCGCGTCGACGTAGAGCATCGCGGTCGGCACCCCTTCGGCGGCGAGATGGCGCAGCCCGATCGCGGTGAGCGCCTTGCCGAGGCCGCCGCCCTGCGCATCGGGCCGGATGCCGACGACGTACACCTCGCCGAGCTGCTCCTCGGCGTGCACCTTGGTCCAGTGGAAGCCGATCAGCTCGCCGTCGCGCTCGGCCAGGAAGAAGCCCTTCGGGTCGAACCAGGGCTCGGCCTTGCGGTCGTCCAGGTCGCGCTGGGTCAGCGAGCCCTGCTCGGGGTGGTGGGCGAACGCGGCACTGTTCACGGTCAGCCAGGCGGCGTCGTCCTGGCCGGGCACGAAGGTGCGGATGGTGACGCCCGGCGGCAGTACGGGCTCCTCGATGTCGAGAGGGCTCAGCGTGCGGCGCAGCTGACGCAGTTCACGGAAGAGGGAGAGGCCCAGCACCTGCGCGAGATGGCGCGCCGCGGACTTCCCGCCGTGCGCCCAGACCCGCAGCCGCTTCCCGGTCGCGGCAAGGAGCGCGGCCCCGAGGGCCCGCCCGTGCCCCTGGCCGCGGTGCGAGGGGTGCACGACCAGCTCGGCGGCCGGCGCCTCGACGGGGTCGGTGTCCTCCAGCTGCGCGTATCCGACGAGCGTCCCCGAGCTGGTGAGCAGGAGGTGGCGTACGCCTTCCCGGCGCCCGCCGCGCAGCTGCAGACGCCCCTGCTCGGAGACCGCGGGCCTGCCGTCGGCGCGGGTCGCTTCGTCGAGCAGATCGAGGACGTCCGCGGCCTGGTCGGCGGAGAGCACGTCGAGCGTCAGGATCTCGCGTCCCGGAGCGGGGAGGGGTACATCAGTCGTCATGCGTACGAGCGTACGGCGGGCGGCGGCGAGGTTGGGGCGGTGCGGAGTGTCGCGAGAGTCGATCGGCGGAGTGCGGCGGTTCCACGACGTCGTTTCGCGGCGCGGTCCGGCTCCCGGCGCGGGCCGGTCTCCCTGGCGTAAGGGCCCTGCGAGCCGGTCGACTACGACGATTCTGCCGCTTCTGTACGGTTAATGGGTTCAGTGCTCCGATTAGGCCCCTTACTGACCACAAGGCAACCGGTTCGTAACTCCAAACACCTGTCGCGCTACGCGCGTTGACCATAGGCTGCGGGCCGAAACCTCCCGCTGAACTCACAAGGGGACCGATGTCAGCGACACCGCAGAAGAACCGCGCGTCACGGCGGGTGCTCGCCGCGGCGGCCGGGCTGGCCACCGTCGGAGCGCTCGTCGCCGCGATGCCGGCCGACGCCCGCGACCGCGGACCCGGCCATGACCACGGTCATGGCCACCACCAGTCCGCGCGCACCGTCGACGTCCAGCTGCTGTCCTTCAACGACCTGCACGGCAACCTGGAGCCTCCGGCCGGTTCGGCAGGCACGGTCACCGAGACGCAGGCCGACGGTACGACGAAGTCGGTTCCGGCCGGTGGTATCGAGTACCTCGCGTCCTCGCTGCGTACCGCGCGCAAGGGGCACCCGTACTCCATCACTGCTGCCGGTGGCGACATGGTGGGGGCGAGCCCGCTGCTGTCCGGCCTCTTCCACGACGAGCCGACCATCGAGGCACTCAACAAGATCCACCTCGATGTGACGTCCGTGGGCAACCACGAGTTCGACGAGGGTGCCACCGAGCTGGCGCGCCTCCAGAACGGCGGCTGCCACCCGGTCGAGGGGTGCTACGAGAAGGGGAAGAAGTTCGAGGGTGCCGACTTCCCGTATCTCGCGGCCAATGTGACGAGCGAGAAGACCGGCAAGCCGATCCTCAAGCCGTACACGGTGTGGAAGAAGAACGGCGTCAAGATCGGCTTCATCGGGGTGACCCTGGAGGGCACGCCGGACATCGTCACCGCCAACGGTGTCAAGGGCCTGAAGTTCCACGACGAGATCGAGACGGTCAACAAGTACGCCAAGGAGCTCGACCGGCAGGGCGTGAAGTCCATCGTCGCGCTCATCCACGAGGGCGGCGCCCCCGCCTCCGCCTCGTACAACTACAACTGCGACAGCCCCGGCGCCGGTGACGGCATCTCCGGACCGATCGTGGACATCGCCAAGGGCATCAGCCCGAAGGTCGACGCGCTGGTCACGGGCCACACGCACCAGGCGTACGTGTGCACCGTGCCGGACCCGGCGGGCAACCCGCGCCTGGTCACGTCGGCGGCGTCGTTCGGCAAGCTCTACACGGACACCACGCTGACCTACGACCGTCGCACCGATGACATCGTGCGCACCTCGGTGAAGTCGGCGGGCGCCGCGAACCCGAAGTCGGCGAACCACGTCGTCACGCGGGACCAGGAGAAGGCCTCGGACATGACGGCCCTGATCGCCCGCTGGAACACCCTCGCCGCGCCCATCGCGAGCAAGCCGCAGGGCTACATCTCCGCCGACATCAACGGCCGCGGCTCCACGGCTCCGGAGAAGCCGCTCGGCGACCTGATCGCCGACGCGCAGCTGGAGGGCCTGGCCCCCGCGGACAAGGGCGGGGCGGTCGTCGCGTTCATGAACCCGGGCGGTATCCGGGCGGACCTGGTGTACACGTCGACCGGCAGTGAGGGCGACGGGGTGGTGACGTACGGGGAGTCCTTCGCCGTGCAGCCCTTCACCAACATGATGAACGTCGTCGACCTGACCGGCGCTCAGCTGATCGCCGCGCTCCAGCAGCAGGTCAGCGGCGCCAACGAGGCCTCGCCGAAGATCCTTCAGGCGTCCAGGGGGCTCACGTACACCCTTGACATGACGAAGAGCGGCGCGGCCCGCGTCGTCGTCGACACGATCAAGCTGGACGGTGCGGCGATCGACCCGGCCAAGACGTACCGCGTCGCGATGAACGAGTTCCTCGCGGGCGGCGGCGACGGCTTCGCGGCGCTCGGCCAGGGCACCAACAAGCTGGTCGGCGCCTCCGACCTGGATCTCTTCAACGCGTACCTGGCGGCGCACTCCACGGCGGCCGCGCCGCTGGCCCCGCCGGTGACGGACCGGATCACGGTCGTCCAGTAACTTCACGCGCAGGGCAGACGGGGTGGTGGGCCGGATGGCTCACCACCCCGCTGTCGTTGGGGTGTTCCGGCCCGGGTCTCGCCTAGGGTCTGACGCATGACTGCAGACGCAGAGGCAGAGGCCGGCCTGGTCACCGTCGCCGGCAACCGGCCCGTCCGCGAGACGATCGACCGGCTCCGGGACGCGGTCACCGGTGCGGGCTACCAGGTGTTCGCGCGGATCGACCATGCGGACCACGCCGCCCGGGCCGGTCTGGAACTCCGGCCGACCGAGCTGCTCATCTTCGGCAAGCCCGAGGGTGGCACGCATCTGATGCAGGACCGGCAGACCGCCGGCATCGACCTGCCGATCAAGGCGCTGGCCTGGCAGGACGCCGCCGGCAAGACCTGGGTGACCTGCAACGACGCCTCGTGGCTCGCCGGCCGTCACGGGCTCGGGCCGGCGAGCGACGCCGGTGTCGCGGCGCTCGAGGCGAGCACGGTGGCCGCGGTGCGCCAGGCCACCGGGCCCGCTTCCGAGGGCTGAGGGCACCGGACCCGTCGCGATGCTTCCGGACCGGTGCATCCGGGGCCCGCGCCCCCTGTCCCGTGATGACGTGTACCGGTCATACTCCGAGGGCTGACCCCACACAGCCGACGGAGGCACCCGCATGCGTGACGGAACCACCACCCGCAGAGCCTTTCTGGCCGGCGCACTCGCCGTCTCCTTCACCGCGTCGGCCGGCGCGGGCCCCGCAACCGCTGCGGACCACCAGGCGTTCACCACCCAGGACTGGATGGCGGGAATCGCCGGCGCCACCCCTGTGCAGCGGCTGACCATCCCCGGTTCGCACGACTCCGGCGCCCGCTACGGCGGCCCGTGGACCGAGTGCCAGAACACCACGATCGCCGAGCAGCTCGGCAGCGGCATCAGGTTCCTCGACGTGCGGTGCCGCGTCACCGGCGACTCATTCGCGATCCATCACGGGGCCTCGTACCAGAACCTGATGTTCGGCGACGTGCTCGGCGCCTGCTGGGACTTCCTGGCGGCGCACCCCACCGAGACCGTGCTGATGCGGGTCAAGCAGGAGTACTCGGAGGAGAGCGACGCCGAGTTCCGGCGGATCTTCGACCTCTATCTCGACACCAAGGGCTGGCGGCCGCTGTTCCGGATCGACCCGGCCCTGCCCACGCTGGGCGAGGCCCGCGGCAAGGTGGTGCTGCTCGCCGACAACGGTGGCCTGCCCGGGGTCCGTTACGCCGACCCCGCGCTCTTCGACATCCAGGACGACTACATGGCGGAGCCGTTCGGGAAGTACCCGAAGATCGAGGCCCAGTTCCGCAGGTCGGTGCAGCAGCCAGGGAAGCTCTTCATGAACTACGTGTCCACCGCGGCCCTGATGCCGCCCCGGTGGAACGCGGACCGGCTCAACCCGCAGGTGCAGTCCTTCCTCGACGGCCCCGAGGCGTCCGGCTGGACCGGGCTCGGGATCGTCCCGCTGGACTTTCCCGCCACCCGGCCCGACCTGGTCGCCTCACTGATCCGGCACAACCCCGGGACCTGACCGCCGGAAACGGCTCAGGAAGCGGCCGGGGGCGGCTGCGGAGCCCCCGGCAGCCGGATCGAGGCCTCCGTGCCACCGGCCGGCGCCGGACGCAGCACGATCTCGCCGCCTGCCTGCTGGACGGTGCGCGCCACGATCGACAGGCCGAGGCCCGAGCCCGGCAGCTGGCGGGCGGACGGGGAGCGCCAGAAGCGCTCGAAGACGTGCGGGAGCTCCTCGGCCGGGATGCCCGGGCCCTGGTCCACCACGGTCAGTTCGCCGCCGCGCAGGGCCACGGCGATCGTGCCGCGCTGCGGGCTGAACTTCACCGCGTTGTCGAGGACGTTGACGACCGCCCGTTCCAGCGCGGCCGGCTCGGTCCGGACGTACCAGGGTTCGAGGTCCGCGGTGATGGTCAGCTCGGGGCCGCGGAGCCTGGCCCGCTCCAGCGCCACGGAGGCGATGTCGTGCAGGCCGACGACCTGGAGCGGGCCCGGCTGGGCCGCGTCCGGGCGGGCGAGTTCCTGGAGGTCGCCGATGAGCGACGCCAGTTCGGTCATCTGCGCGGTGACGGACTTCATCAGCGCCCTGCGGTCGTCGGGCGGGATGGGCCGGCCGGTCTCCTCGCTGCGGGCGAGGAGTTCCACGTTCGTCCGCAGCGAGGTCAGCGGGGTCCGCAGCTCGTGCCCGGCGTCCGCGATCAGCTGGGCCTGCCGGTCGCGGGAGCTGGCGAGGGAGGCGGTCATCGAGTTGAAGGAGCGGGAGAGCCGGGCGATCTCGTCCTCACCCTCGACCGGGATGCGGAGCGAGAGGTCCTCGGTACGGGCGACGTGCTCGACGGTCTCGGTGAGCTCGTCGACGGGGCGCAGACCGGTGCGGGCGACCCAGAGACCGGCGATACCCGCCCCGACGACGCCGACGCCGGAGAGGGTGAGGAGGACCCAGGCGAGGGTGGAGAGCGGGTTGTCGACCTCGCTCAGCGGGCGGGCGATGGAGACGGCGATCTGGCTGGTCGTCCGGCCGGGAGGCTGCCCGGGCTGCTCCAGCGGGTAGGTGTAGACGCGCATCTTCGTGCCGTTCTTGGCCGTGGCCGAGTGCAGCGCGTATTCCTGCTGCCGCTCGGTCACCGCGAGATCGGCAGGCGTCACCGGGAGCGCCGACGACTGCGACTTGGGTGCGATGCACACCGTGCCCTGGGAATCGATGAGCTGCACGATGTACGGGTCCGTGAAGGGCGGGGGCGGCAGCTGCGTGGTGCCCCGGCAGTAGGAGTACAGGCTGGTCAGATAGGCCCCGTCGACCTTGGAACCGTGCAGCGAGGCGTCCAGCTGCTGCTTCAGCTGCGCCCGCGTCACGAACCAGCAGGCCGCGGCGACCGCAGCGACGGCGACCGCGACCGCCATCGTCACCAGCAGCGCGAGCCGGGTGCGCAGCGGCAGGGCGCGGAGCCGGCGCAGGGTCCCGGTCATCCGTCACCGCCGCCGGTGCGGAGGGCGTAGCCGACCCCCCGGACCGTGTGCACGAGCCGCGGTTCGCCGCCCGCTTCCGTCTTGCGGCGCAGGTACATCACGTACACGTCCAGGGAGTTGGAGCTCGGTTCGAAGTCGAAGCCCCAGACCGCCTTCAGGATCTGCTCGCGGGTCAGCACCTGCCGCGGGTGGGCCAGGAACATCTCCAGCAGGGTGAACTCGGTCCGGGTCAGTTCGACACGGCGCGAGCCGCGGGTGACCTCGCGGGTGGCGAGGTCCATCCGCAGGTCGGCGAAGGAGAGCACATTGTCGTCGGGGACGCCGCCGCCCGCCGCGGCCGCGTAGGAGCTGCGGCGCAGCAGGGCCCGGATGCGGGCGAAGAGCTCGTCCAGCTCGAAGGGCTTGACCAGGTAGTCGTCGGCCCCGGCATCGAGTCCGGTGACGCGGTCGCCGACCGTGTCGCGGGCGGTGAGCATCAGGATGGGCGTGGTGGTGCCGGTGGCCCGGAGGCGGCGGGCGGCGGTCAGGCCGTCCATCCGCGGCATCTGGATGTCGAGGACGATCAGGTCGGGGGCGTACGACTCCGACCTGGTCAGCGCGTCGAGTCCGTCGACGGCGACCTCCGTGCCGTACCCCTCGAACGCGAGACTGCGCTGCAGGGCCTCGCGCACGGCCGGCTCGTCGTCGACGATCAGGATGCGCTGCGGATCGTCTTCGGCGGGGCTCATCGCTGGTCGTCCTCTTCTCTCTGCTGCCGTGGGTGCTCTCAGCCTCGCACGGCCGTGGCACGGCGGCGGGCGGCGCGGCGTTGCCGGCCGGTGGCGGGGTGGGAGGCGTGGCCGGGTGCACGGATCTCCGGCGAGCGCCGTGCCGCGGCGGCGGACTCCGCCGCGAGCAGCAGCGGCAGCGCGAGATCGGCCGGGCCGGTGGGGATGTCGCAGGGGTGATTCATGGCTGTTCTCCTCAGGAGCCGTCGCCGGCCCGCAGCGTGTCCAGGTCGGCCTTGAGCGTGTTCACCGGGATGGCGAAGCCGAGCCCGACGCTGCCCGCGCCGGCGCTGCCCGATTCGCTGGAGGAACTCGCGGAGTACATCGCGGAGTTGATGCCGATGATCTCGCCGTTCATGTTGATCAGCGCACCGCCGGAGTTACCGGGGTTGAGCGAGGCGTCGGTCTGGAGGGCCTTGTACGTGGTGGTGGAGTCGCCGGTGTCGCCGTTGAACTGCTGCCCGCCGAACTGGAACGGCCAGTCGCCGCCGCCCTGCTGCCCCTGACCCTGGTCCTGGCCGCTGTCGCCCTCCTTGGCGACGGTGACGTCCCGGTTCAGCGCGGAGACGATTCCGCTGGTGACGGTGCCGGTGAGACCCTCGGGCGAACCGATCGCGACGACCTGGTCGCCGACCCTGACCGCGGAGGAGTCGCCGAGCGTGGCCGTCTTCAGCCCGCTCGCACCCTCCAGCTTGATCAGCGCGAGGTCCTTGTCGGCGTCGGTGCCGAGGACCTTCGCGGTGTACGTCCTGCCGGTGCTGAGCGTCACCTTGATCGACGAGGCGCCTGCGACGACATGGTTGTTGGTGACGATCTCGCCGTCGGACGTGATGATCACACCGGAACCGGTCGACTCGCCCGCCGTCGAGCTCGCGCCGATCTCCACGATCGTCGGCGACACCGCCTGAGCGACACCGGCCACGGTGCCCGCGCTGCTCTGCGAGACGGTGGTGCCGCTGACCGTGCCACCGGCGGAGGAACCGGAGCCGCCGTCGGTGAACTGGCCGATGGCGGTGGCCGTGATACCGCCGACGACCGCCGCCGCGACGGCCACGGCCGCCAGGAGGGCGACCGGCCGGCCGGCCCGGCGTGCCCGGCGCCCGGACGGCTGGGGGGCGGGCTGCGGGAGACCGTGACCGAAGTCGCCGTAGCCCCCGCCGCCGTGTCCGCCGTTGCCGGGCCACACAGCCGTTCCGGGGCCGGTGACGACCGGCTGCGCGGGCTGGTACGCGGGCGGCGGCGGGTAGGCCGCGTCGCCGTTGCCGTACGAGGGGTACATCGGGTACTCGCCGCTCGGGCGCTGGCTCTCAGTCATGTCTACGACTGTGTCGACCGAACATGAGAGGAGCCTGAGCACGCCCTGAGAAGCCCGGCAGAACCATGTATGCCCGAAATAAGAGCGACCGAAGATCGCCGGTCGGTCCAAGGGCTGCCGGGGAGCGCCGTACGCGCCCGACCCGTGCGGAGCGCGGACACCCCCGGGGCGCGTGGACGCCGTCCTACCGCCTCGGGGCGGTCGGCTCCCCGCACCCGCACGAGCGCCGCACCACGAGCGCCGACGGGAACTGCTTCAGCCGCTCCCGCCGCGAGCCCGAGACACGCAGCGAGTCGTCGAGCACCAGGTCCACCGCGGCCCGTGCCATCGCCGGGCGGTCCGAGAAGACCGTCGTCAACGGCGGGTCGGTCAGTCCCGCTTCCTTCACGTCGTCGAAGCCCGCCACCGCGAGCTCCCCGGGCACGTCGATCCGCAGTTCGCGGGCGGCCCGCAGCACCCCGATGGCCTGGTCGTCCGTCGCGCAGAAGATCGCCGGAGGCCGGTCCGGTCCGGCGAGCAGCCCGAGCGCCACCTGGTAGGCGTCGTAACGGTTGTAGGGGGCCTGGAAGAGCCGGCCCTCCGTCGACCGCCCGGACTCGTGCATCGCCCGCCGCCAGCCCTCGACGTGGTCGGCGACCGGGTCGCCGACCGCCGGTGTCGACTCCATGCCGCCGAGGCACGCGACGTACTCGTTGCCGTGTTCGAGGAGGTGCCGGGTGGCGAGCTGCGCACCGCCGATGTCGTCGGTGACGACCGCGACGTCGTCGATCGCCTCGGGCCGCTCGTGCAGGAGCACGACACGCGCGTCCCACGCCTCCACCTCTGCCGCGGCCCGCTCGCTGGGGCCCTGGCTGACCAGGATCAGCCCGGAGACACGCATGCCGAGAAAGGCCCGGAGATAGTGGACCTCGCGTTCGTCGCGGTAGTCGGAATTGCCGACGAGGACCATTTTTCCGCGCTCCGCCGCGGCCTGTTCCACCGCGTGCGCCATCTCGGCGAAGAACGGCTGCCGGGCGTCCGGAACGATCATTCCTATGAGGTCGGTCCGCCGCGAGGCCATCGCCTGGGCAACCCGGTCGGGCCGGTACCCCAGCTCCTTGATCGCGGCGAGTACCCGCTCGCGCGTGGCCGGGGCGACCGGCCTGGGTCCGTTGTTGATGACGTAGCTGACGACCGCGGTCGAGGTCCCCGCCAGTCTTGCCACATCGTCCCGCGTCACCTTGGCCACGCGCGGCAGTCTACGCGGATGGACCAGGCGGGTGACAGGTGGATCGGGCCGGGTTCACAGGGTCCGGCAGGCGCATCCGCGGGGCCTGCCGGCCGGCACCGGCGCTCCCTGTCGTCCCGGCCCTCCGGCTCGCGCACGCACGCACCGGAACGCGCTCCCGGTCCGGCCCGGTCCACCGGCCCGGCCGCTACCTCTTGGCGGACCGGACCGGGGCTTCCTCACCGGCCTCGGACACCTCGGTGTGCTCCCGGCGGGGGAGGGGCTCCTCCGCGGTCTTCACGGCGGCGGCCTTGGCTCCGTCGGCGGCTGCCCGCTCCACCTTCTCCGGCGCGACGAAGCGGTAGCCGACGTTGCGGACCGTACCGATCAGCGACTCGTGCTCCGGGCCGAGCTTGGCGCGCAGTCGCCGGACGTGGACGTCGACCGTCCGCGTGCCGCCGAAGTAGTCGTAGCCCCAGACCTCCTGGAGCAGCTGGGCGCGGGTGAAGACCCGGCCCGGGTGCTGCGCGAGGTATTTGAGCAGCTCGAACTCCTTGAAGGTCAGGTCGAGGACCCGGCCCTTCAGCTTCGCGCTGTACGTCGCCTCGTCGACCGACAGGTCACCGTTGCGGATCTCCATCGGGGAGTCGTCGGCGGTGATCTGCTGACGGCCGGTGGCCAGTCGCAGTCGCGCCTCGACCTCGGCCGGTCCCGCCGTGTCCAGCAGCACGTCGTCGATACCCCAGTCCGCGGTGACGGCCGCGAGACCGCCCTCCGTCACGACGAGGATCAGCGGACAGCCCGGTCCGGTGGACCGCAGCAGCTGGCACAGCGACCGCACCTGCGGCAGGTCGCGGCGGCCGTCCACCAGGATGATGTCGGCACCCGGGGTGTCGATGAGAGCGGGTCCCTCGGCGGGGGCCACCCGCACGCTGTGCAGCAGGAGGCCGAGGGCGGGAAGCACCTCCGTCGAGGGCTGAAGAGCATTCGTGAGAAGCAGCAGTGAACTCATCGCCGCCCACCTGCCCGGGTCGTCGGTCGATGATCGTGCACGTTTTGCTCGCCCATTACGTCGGTCCTCCTCGTTCCCTGCGAGAGGGGCACTCCCGGGTGGGGCCCGGGGGAGATCTGCGGCACTTCTTCGTATGTTTTTTCGTGCTGCTCCCGTACGACGGCTGTCATACGGGTTTTACGGTGCGGACCCGCGCCCGGGGACCGCTGAGCTTGTCGAAACGTCGTCGTAACAACGCGCGGAAAGCACAAAAGGACCCGGGGGCTGCATTGCCCGGATCCTCTTCCCAGCAGAATAGCCCACATGAGTTCTGTGTCCGAGAGTTCGTTTCGGAGTTCTTCTGTTCACTTGATCACGCCGGGCACCCGGCGCACGACGTTGCGGACGGATGACGGGCTGACGATCGAGGCGGTGTACGAACCGTGTACGACCGGTTCCGCACCCGGTGCCGGCTCCGTGGACGGGACCACCGCGATCGTGGTCGCGCACGGCTTCACCGGATCGGTGGACCGGCCCGCGGTGCGTCGCGCGGCAAGGGTGTTCGCCCAGCGTGCGGCCGTGATCACGTTCTCCTTCCGGGGGCACGGAGGATCCGGCGGACGGTCGACGGTCGGTGACCGCGAGGTGCTCGATCTGGCCGCCGCGGTCGCGTGGGCGCGCTCTCTCGGGCACCGGCGCGTGGTGACGGTTGGGTTCTCGATGGGCGGTTCCGTGGTGCTCCGGCACGGGGCGCTGTATACGTCTCCCGGCACGGCCCCGGCGACGGAACCGCACGCGCGTACGGTACCCGCGCAAAGGGGGCGCATCGAAGCGCACGCGGACGCGGTGGTCGCCGTCAGTGCGCCTGCCCGTTGGTACTACCGGGGCACGGCCCCGATGCGGCGCCTGCACTGGATGGTGACCCGGCCCGCCGGGCGGCTGGTCGGCAGGTACGGCTTCCGCACCCGGATCGACCGCAACGACTGGGACCCGGTGCCGCTCTCCCCGGTCGAGGCGGTCCCGCTGATCGCCCCGGCGCCGCTGCTGATCGTCCACGGCGACCAGGACCCGTACTTCCCGCTCGACCACCCGCGCATGCTGGCCGACGCGGCGCGGGGCAGCGCCGAACTGTGGCTGCTGCGTGGCATGGGCCACGCCGAGAACGCGGCGGACGCGAGCTTGCTCACCCGGATCGCGGACTGGGCGGTGACGGAGTGATTCATCATGGACAGCTGACGCGAGACGAAGGGAGCGTCGCCATGCCAGCGGGAACCATCCGCTACTGGGCCGCCGCCAAGGCAGCCGCCGGAACCGCGGAGGAGCCGTACGCGGCTGCCACGCTCGCCGAGGCACTCGACGCGGTGCGCGAGCGGCACCCGGGTGAGCTCACCCGAGTGCTGCAAAGGTGCTCGTACCTGATCGACGGTGACCCCGTGGGGTCCCGCAGCCATGAGACCGTACGCCTTGCCGAGGGCGGCACGGTCGAGGTGCTCCCGCCGTTCGCAGGAGGGTGAACCGCAGAACATGAGCAGCAACGATCAGCAGCATCCGTACGGACCGGAGTCCGGCACGGGCCAGGGGTACGGAGACGGATACGGCCTGGAGCCGCAGCCGTACGGGCAGCAGGTCCCGTACGACCCGAACCGGGCACAGCAGGACCCCGGTCTCACGCAGACCTGGGAGGGCCAGACCTGGGACACCCAGTACCAGCCCGCCGTCCAGCCCACGCGGCGACAGCCGCAGCAGCAGCCCCGGACGCAGCCGTACGAGCAGCAGCAGCCGGACCAGTACGGGCAGCCCCAGCAGTACGGGCAGCAGCAGTACGAGCAGCCCTACGCCCAGCCGCACGCCCAGCCGTACGAGCAGCCGCACGCCCAGCCGTACGAGCAGCAGCAGCCGGATCGGTACGGGCAGCCGCAGTACGAGCAGCCGTACGCCCAGCAGTACGGGCAGTACCCGGCGGCGCAGGCGCCCCAGCCCCAGCAGCCCGTCCCGGACGCGGGCCGGATCACCCCGGGCGCCACCGGCTCGTACCCGCTGCCCCCCGAGGCCCCGGCGGCCGCTCCGGCCGCCGCCGCACCGGAGACCGCGTCCGCGCACGACTCCTCCGGTTACAGCGCGCCCACCACTCTGGGGAACAGCCGCGTCACGGACGCCCAGCGCGCCCGCGCCGAGGGCCGTTCGCCGATCATCGCGCCGGGCATGCAGCCGGCCGCGATCACCGCGGCGCTCGGGCTGCTGCTCGCGCTCGGTGCCGCGATCGGGCAGTACGCCCTGTTCGTGCCGCTGGTGCTGCTCCAGGCCGTGACGGCCGCGGGCTGGTTCCGGCTCAACGGCATGTGGCCGGCCCGGCAGGGCATCGCGCTCGCCTTCGCCGGTGGGTTCGTGGCCGATGTCGCTCTGCTCGCCGCGGGCCGGGACAACGCCCCGGCCGCCATCCTCGGCACCCTCGGCATCTGGGTGCTGCTGACCGTCGTCCTGCAGCTGCGCAGCCACGCGAGTGCCGACGAGCGGATGTACGGGCTGATGGCCACCGTCGCCTCGGCGGCCCTCGCGATCCTCGCCGCCGGGCATCTCGCGGCGGCGCCGGACGCGGTGACAGTGGGATGCGCGGCCGTCGCGGTCGCCGTGCTCGCCCGGGCGCTGCCGCTGCCCGGACCCGCTTCGGTCGTGGTGGCGATGCTCGCCGCCACCGGCGCCGGTGTGGCGGCCGGGGCGCTCACCGACCTCGGTGCGAAGGGTGCGCTCCTCGGGCTCGCGGCCGGTGTCTGCGCGCTGATCGGCCTGCGGGTGGCCAGTTACGACTACCCGTCGCGCTTCGTGCACATGACCGCCGGGGTGGCGCTTCCGCTGACCGCCGCCGCTCCCGCCGTGTATCTGATCGGCCGCGCGCTCTCCTGACCCGGCCGCACGTGATGCCGCGCGCCCTCGGCCCTTCCCGGGAACCGGGGAGGGCCCCCGGCTCGTCGATCACCCCGGGCGTGCCGTGACGCCGCAGTAGGCTCACGGGCGCCAGGGGTCCGGCCGGATGCAGGGTGGGGGAGGAACGGGCATGCGTGCACTGCGAATACTGCTGGTCATGGTGGTGGTTCTGGGCGTCGTCTTCATCGCCGTCGACCGGGCGGCGGCGTACTTCGCCGAGTCCGAGGTGGAGAGCAGGGTCGAGGTCACCGGTGCC
Organism: Streptomyces sp. NPDC058231; assembly: GCF_042882275.1. Taxonomy (NCBI): domain Bacteria; kingdom Bacillati; phylum Actinomycetota; class Actinomycetes; order Kitasatosporales; family Streptomycetaceae; genus Streptomyces; species Streptomyces sp. NPDC058231. Next base: position 59,098 of record NZ_JBHVWN010000016.1, read on the forward strand.
ACGATCGGCTCGACGGACGTCTCCATCAAGGGTTTCCCGTTCCTGACCCAGGTCGCAGGATCCGCGCTCGACCAGGTCGACATCAAGCTCACCGGCATCGAGGCCGCCGCCGGCGGCCACCGGATCCGGATCAGCGAAATGGACGCCGAACTCCGCGACGTCGAGCTGGCCGACGGTTTCTCCAGTGCCACCGCGACCCGGGCCACGGGCACGGCGACCATCTCCTACGAGGATCTGACGCGCGCGGCCGACGACGGTGTCGTGGTCGCGTACGGCGGCAGCGGCAAGGTGAAGGTGACCGGCTCGGTCGAGGTCCTCGGCCGCACCCTCAAGCGCAGTGTGATCTCCACGGTCACCCTGGTCGACGGCCACACCGTGCGGGTGCGCGCGGACAAGGTGCCGGGTGAGGGCATCCCCGGACTCGAAGGTCTGGTGCGCGGGAGGACCGACTTCGAGCGGGAGGTCGGGGCGCTGCCGAGCGGCCTGAAGCTGCAGCGGATCGAGCCGACGAAGGACGGTCTGGTGATCTCGGTGACGGGTTCGGACATCCGGCTCGCCGGGTAGGCAGCCGGACGTACGGCCGGACGGGTGACCGGACAGATGATCCGGCGCGCGGCGGGGTAGGAGCCCGGAAGTCACCCGGTCACATATTGAGACGGACTCGTCCGACCCGTAGATGACCGAGGGGTGCGATGCTCCGCGGCTCGGCCCGCGCGGCGGAGTGCTCGCCCATCTGTCCCATCATGTGGACGATCGTGTCTCATGATGCGACACGGCGGTGACATGGCCGCCCGGACGTCCCTACGATCGGTCCCATGCAGTGCTCTATCAGCGGTCTCCGTCAGTGGGGCCAGGCGGATCTTACGAAGCGGCGGGCAGTAGACCTGTGCCGCGTCGCCGCCATGCTCTGTCGCACTGTCTGAGCGGGCTCCCGCATCCCGCGTTCCCCGGCCCTTCGACCGCTGTCAGGGCCCGTCCCGTGCATGTGTGTACGCGCTGGAACCGTGTCTTTCGTACACCGTCACTCCCGCACCATCTCGCCGCAGACTGCCCCGGAGGAGAACAGAATGAGCCGCAGTGACGTCCTGGTAGACGCCGACTGGGTCGAGGCCCACATCGACGACCCGCAGGTCGCTCTTGTCGAGGTCGACGAGGACACCTCGGCGTACGAGAAGAACCACATCAAGAACGCGATCCGGATCGACTGGACCAAGGACCTCCAGGACCCGGTCCGCCGTGACTTCATCGATCAGGCCGGCTTCGAGAAGCTCCTGTCCGAGAAGGGCATCGGCAACGACACCACGGTCGTGCTCTACGGCGGCAACAACAACTGGTTCGCGTCCTACGCGTTCTGGTACTTCAAGCTCTACGGCCACCAGGACGTCCGCCTGCTCGACGGCGGCCGCAAGAAGTGGGAGCTCGACTCCCGCGACCTGGTCGACGGCGACCAGATCCCGTCCCGCCCGGCCACCGAGTACAAGGCCAAGGCCCAGGACGAGTCGATCCGCGCCTACCGCGACGACGTCGTGGCCGCGATCGGCAACCAGAACCTGGTCGACGTGCGTTCGCCCGACGAGTTCAGCGGCAAGCTGCTCGCCCCGGCGCACCTTCCGCAGGAGCAGTCGCAGCGCCCCGGCCACGTGCCGAGCGCCCGCAACATCCCGTGGTCGAAGAACGCCAACGACGACGGCACGTTCAAGTCGGACGACGAGCTGAAGGCGCTGTACGAGGCCGAGCAGGTCGACCTGGCGAAGGACACCATCGCGTACTGCCGCATCGGTGAGCGTTCCGCGCTCACCTGGTTCGTACTGCACCAGCTGCTCGGTGTCGAGAACGTCAAGAACTACGACGGTTCGTGGACCGAGTACGGCTCCCTGGTGGGTGTGCCGATCGAGCTCGGCGCCAACAAGTAACCCCGGTACGACCTCGACCAGCATGACCCCCGACCAGAAGGACAGAACACCATGTGTGGAGCACAGGCCGGCGGCCCCGACGCTTCGACCATCAAGCCGGGTGAGACCACCATCCAGGGCAGCGTGACCCGCGACGGTGAGCCCGTCACCGGCTACGTGCGCCTGCTGGACTCGACCGGCGAGTTCACCGCGGAGGTCCCGACCTCGGCGACCGGGCAGTTCCGCTTCTACGCGGCCGAGGGCACCTGGACGGTACGCGCCCTCGTCCCGGGCGGCAGCGCCGACCGCACGGTCGTCGCGCAGACCGGTGGCCTCTCCGAGGTGGCCATCGCCGTCTGATCCGCGGCACATACCGGCCGGAGGGCCGTACCCCAGGGGGTTGGACGCCTTCTGAAGCGGGGTGCGGCCCTCCGCGCCGTCCGCGGCGGTTCACGCGGGGCCGCACGGCCCGGTCGCACGGGCCCGATCGGGCCTACGCTTGATTCATGTACGCCCGGCGCCGTCGCGGCTATTTCCTCATGATGGGCGGATGCATCGTCCTCTTCGTGTCCGCCTGGGCCTTCGTACGGCTCTGGTCGATGCCCGTCGCCATAGGAATGTGCGTGGTGGCCATGGTCATCCCGCCGGTCGCGGCCATGGTCGCCAACCGGCGGGGGCCGGACGACCGCTGGTGGGACGATCCGTCCGGTGACCCGAAGTCGGACGAGTGGTGGGACGAGCTCGACGGCAAGAAACGGCGCCAGTAGCGCCGCTGTGGTGCCATCAGTAGACGAGGGCCTGGACGCCGTCCGCCATGATCTCGCTGACGAAGACCTGGGCGCCGGCGATCCGCACCCCGTCCAGCACGTCGTTCTCCGTGATGTCGCGGCGTGCCGCGCACTGCGTGCAGAGGGTGATCAGACCGCCCGCCTGAATCGACTCGATCAGGTCCGGCAGCGGTGCGGAGTGCGGCAGTTCGAATTCGGCGGCGCGGCCCGGCAGGGCGAACCAGGCGGATTCGCCGGTCAGCCAGAGCGAGACGTCCACACCGCTGGCGACGGCGACCGCCGCCACCGTGAACGCCTGCGAGCAGCGCTCGGCGGCATCGGCACCTGCGGTCACCTTGATCACGAGCTTCTTCGGCATATGCCGAACTGTAATCGGCGGCCGCACAACCTCACCCCGCAGCGGTGAGTCAGTTGGGTGCGCAGGTAACGGAATCTGCGCCTCAGGTCTCGTGGGGGGACCCCTTTTGGAACCGAAAGACACCATTCCTGACGGGCCGGCCGAGCCGCCCGTGCAGGTCGTGGAGATGCCGGTCCCGGTGACGGAGCCGCTCGCAGCGGCTCCCGCGCCCGTTCCCGTGCACGCTCCTTTTCCCACGCCCGCACCCGCGCCCGTCCCTGCGTCCGCAGCCGTGCCGGCGCCGGTCAAACCGCGGCCCCGTGGCCGCACGGCCCTGTTGATCGCCGCCGCCGCGGTGCTCGGTATCGCCGGCGGCACCGCCGTCGGATACGGCGTGCAGGCCGACCGGGTCCCGACCCCGCTGCCCGCCCTTTCGCAGCCGAACCTGGTCTACCCGGCGAAGGCGCTGCCCGCCGACAAGGTCCCGGACCCGCTGCCCGTGTCGCAGGACCGGCAGCTGAAGACGGACGGCGATCTGCGCGAGCTGCTCGTCAAACGGCCCTCGGGCGCACGCAAGCCGCCCTTCCCGCTCCAGAGCGAGGGGTGGGTGACTCTCGACGAGTACGCGAGATGGTTCGACAGCGAGGGCTACATGTTCGAGCAGCTCGTCGAGGCCGACATCCGTCGGATCGCGGGCGCCGACTGGGAGCAGGGCCGGCACCGCCAGGTGAGCGTCCGCCTCGTGCAGTTCCGGTCCAGCGCACAGCTCGGAGCGTCCGACCACGCGAGCGGCCAGTTGGACTACATGCCGTACGACAAGGACGGCGCGGGTAACGAGGGAGATCCGATCAAGGGCAGCGGCAACGGCCGCTACTTCCTGTACAAGGTCGAGAACAAGCCCGGCTACCTGCCGCTCCACCATGCGCGAGCCATCGCGCAGCGCGGCGACATCATGCTCGACATTCATATCTACGACACCTCGCCGATCAGCAAGAAGGACATCCGGACACTGGCCGAGCGACAGCTGGAGCGGCTGTGAACGACGACCACCTGACACCCGACATCGCCCGGCCCGCCGTGCCTGTCGAACCCGCCGTGCCTGTCGAACCCGCCGTGCCTGTCGTGCCCGCCGAACCTGTCGGGACCGCGCCGAAGCGCCGGGCCCGGCGGGTGGTCCTCGCGACGCTCCCGTTCGTGCTGGTCCTCGGTGCCGTCGGCGGCGCAGCCGGCTACGTCAAGACCGCCGTGGACGGCGCCGACCGCACCGTCACCACCAGAGTCTGGGACGCCGGCTCGGACAGACCTTCCAAGGACCCGGCCGGGAATGTCGGCCGGGGCAAGGCCGACACCGAACTCAGCAAGCTGCTGCTGCCGGCTCCCGACTCGTACCGGCTCGGTCCGGACATCGACGAGTACGGCAACGACACGGAGATCAGCGGCGTGAAGGCCACCGCCCTGATGAAGGAGAACGGCCGGGGGATCGCGGGCAGACAGCGCCGCGAACTGGAGAAGCGCATCGACAAGCTCCACATCCAGGGCATCGCGCAGCGCTCGTACACCTCCGAGGACAACACTCTGACGGTCGGGACCTTGATCGTGCGGATGAAGGACAAGAAGGCCGTCCATGACATGTTCGGCTTCCGGTCCGAGCTGATGGGTGCCTTCAGCGGGTTCCGCAAGGGCCCGAAGATCAGCGGCCACAGCAAGGCCAAGTGCTTCCGGGAGTCCGTCCACAAGGAGAAGCTCGACGGCATGTCCTGTGTCGCCTACGACGGGGAACTGCTCATCACCGTCGAGGCGGTCGGCAGCAAGCCGTTCAGCCCGGACCACGTCGCTGCTCTGGTGAAGAAGCAGCTCGACCACATCGAGTCCCCGGGGAAGTACATATGAGCGAGCAGACGGCGGCTCCGGCCGCCGCGACGGACGAGCCCTCCGCCACGGAGCAGGCGGCTGCCCCGGCACCCGCCCCTGCCCCGGAGCTTCCGGCGGCCGCAGCACCCGTGCCGCCCGCAGTGCCTCCGATATCTGAGGCACCCGCGCCGCCCGCTGTGCCTCCCGCGCCCGCAGCGGCGGCGTGGCCCGGCGAGCCCGTACCGGCTCCCCGGCCGCCCCGCCGCGTGCTGCGGGCCGTCGCCCGCTGGACCGCCGCGGTGCTGGTACTCGGCGGTCTCGGCACCGGTACGGCGCTCGGCATCACCGCCATGGAGCGCACCGACGTGCCGGGCCTGGCCACCGAGGGCGACGGTCGCTGGGACTACCCGGAACTGAGCCTGCCCGCGCTGCCGGCAGGTTCGCCGCGCCCGTTCAGCGACGGCAATGTCGCCGAGGTGCACCACGCCGACCTGCGGAAGCTGCTGATCCCCGCCCCGGCCGGAGCGACCGCGGACAAGAAGCTGACGGGCGGCTGGGTGAGCACGGCGCAGTTCGTCAGCGAGTTCCGCAAGGACAAGCGCGGCGAACTCACCCAGCTGCTCGACGACTCGGCCCTGCGCCACATCGCGGCGCGCGGCTGGACGATGCCGGACGGCACGAGGTCCAAGGTCTATCTGCTGCAGTTCAACTCGACGGCGTACGCCCAGGGGCTCCGGGACGACACCTACCTGAGCAGCACGCCGGGCATACCGCTCGACTGGCCGAAGGAACTCCAGATGGACGAGAGCTGGAAGGCCTCCGGCTATGCGCCCGAGACCTACGTCTACGCATTCGGCGAGACGAAGACCGGGAAGGGCCGGATCCATGAGGCCTACGTCCAGGCCGGTGACACGCTCGCGCTGGTCATCCACTCGCAGCAGGGCAAGAAGATCGCCGAGCAGATCCCGTTCCGCCAGACGCTGATCCTGCAGGACCAGCTGCTGGGCTGACCCGCACACCGGGGGATCCCCTTCCCCCGGCAAACCCCGAACCGTCGGGCCGGGCCCCAACCCATTAGGCTGGGGCCCGGCCCTGTACTGCCGCCATACCGCTCGTTATCGCTCGTCCGAGGAGCTCCCGTGCTTGAGGCATTCTTCTCCACCCTGCTGGTCCTGGTCTGCGTCGGCGTCCTCGCCTTCGCCGGTGTGACCGTGAAGAAGCTGTACCAGGGCCAGCGCTGACCCGCGCCCGCACCGCTCACCACCCCCTCACAGATCGTCTGAGCCGCTCATGATCGAGATTCCGTCCGACCTTCACCCGGACCTGGTCCCGCTTGCCTTCCTGCTCGGCAACTGGACCGGCGCGGGCGTGTCCGACTTCCCCGGCGCCGAGAAGTGCAACTTCGGCCAGGAAGTCTCCTTCAGCCACGACGGCCGGGACTTCCTGGAGTACGTCTCGCACTCCTGGGTGCTCGACGCCGAAGGCAACAAGGTCAAGCCGCTGGAGACCGAGTCCGGCTACTGGCGCATCGACAAGCACCGCAAGGTCGAGGTCGTCATGGTCCGCGACCAGGGCGTCATCGAGATCTGGTACGGCGAGCTCGCCCACCAGAAGCCGCAGATCGACCTGGTCACCGACGCGGTGGCCCGGACCGCGGCCTCCGGCCCGTACAACGGCGGCAAGCGCCTCTACGGGTACGTGAACAGCGACCTGATGTGGGTCGGCGAGAAGGCCACCCCCGACGTCGAGCTGCGCCCGTACATGTCGGCGCACCTGAAGAAGGTCGTCACCCCGGAAGAGGTCGAGGCGATGGCGAAGAGCCTCGGCGACCTGCCGGACGACGGAATCGCGTTCTTCAAGTAGCCGCTGACGTTCCGGTGGTCGCAGGACCTGCGGCCAGGTGCTCATCCGGTCCTACACTGGGCCTGTGGTGAGCACCGACTGGAAGACCGATCTCCGGCAGCGCGGTTACCGGCTGACGCCGCAGCGGCAGCTTGTCCTGGAAGCGGTCGACACGCTGGAACACGCGACGCCGGACGACATCCTCGCCGAGGTGCGCAGGACGGCGTCCGGTGTGAACATCTCCACCGTCTACCGGACCCTGGAGCTCCTGGAGGAGCTGCAGCTGGTCAGCCATGCCCATCTGGGGCACGGGGCGCCGACGTACCACCTCGCCGACCGCCACCACCACATCCATCTGGTCTGCCGGGACTGCGAGGACGTCATCGAGGCCGATGTCGACGTCGTCGCCGAATTCACCGCGAAGCTGCGGGACAGCCTGGGCTTCGAGACCGATATGAAGCACTTCGCGATCTTCGGCCGCTGCGCCGGCTGCGCGGCGAAGGCGGCGGCGGGTCATGAGGGCGACGGGCAGGCGTCCGACGGGGCCCGGTCACCCGTGCCCGGACAGTAAGAGGCCGCGCGGACAGGTGGGGCGGCGTCGCGTGCCGATGGGCGGCGCCTGGCGGCGTTGTCGTCGGTCGACGACGCTCCGCGTCGCCTTCCTCCTCCGCCTTGCCAGGCTTGCCCCTCGCCCCGCTCCTTCCTCCACCCCACCTGTCCGCGCGGCCTCCAAACCGAGTCGTACGCTGGTCGCATGAAGAGCCCCCTGCTGTCCCTGCCCGGCGCCGTCCCCGCCGAGGGCCGCGACGAAGGCGTCGCCGCGCACTACGGCGACCTGTTCCGCGAGCAGCGCGCCCTCGCCGACGGCTCCGGCCTCGTCGACCTCTCGCACCGCGGCGTCGTCACCGTCACCGGAAGCGACCGGCTGGCCTGGCTGCACCTGCTGCTCACCCAGCACGTCAGCGAACTCGCCCCGGGCCAGGCCACCGAGGCACTGATCCTCTCCGCCAACGGACACATCGAGCACGCCCTCTATCTCGTCGACGACGGCGAGACGGTGTGGATGCACGTCGAGCCGGGCACCCGGGGCGAACTGGTCGCCTATCTGGAGTCGATGAAGTTCTTCTACCGGGTGGAAGTCGCCGACCGCACCGAGGACTTCGCCGTCGTGCACCTGCCGGCCGGCTCCATCGCGGAGGTTCCCGAAGGGATCGCCGTACGGGAGATGCCGCACGGCCGGGATCTGTTCCTGCCCCGCGCCGACCTGGAGAAGTACGCCGCCGAACAGGGCCCCGCGGTCGGAATCCTGGCGTACGAGGCGCTGCGCGTGGAGGCGCACCGCCCCCGCCTCGGCTTCGAGACCGACCACCGCACCATCCCGCACGAGTTGGGCTGGATCGGCAGCGCCGTCCATCTCCAGAAGGGCTGCTACCGCGGCCAGGAGACCGTCGCCCGGGTGCAGAACCTGGGGAAGCCGCCGCGCCGGCTGGTCTTCCTGCACCTGGACGGCAGCGAGGTGCTGCTGCCCGGGCACGGCACCCCGGTGCGGCTCGCCGCCGACGGGACGGAGGGGCGGCAGCTCGGCTTCATCACGACGTCCGCCCGCCACCACGAGCTGGGCCCGATCGCTCTGGCGCTGGTCAAGAGGAACGTGGCGGTGGACGCGGAACTGCTCGCGGGGGGTACGGCGGCGGCCCAGGAGACGGTCGTCGAGCCGTAGATCTCCTACGCGCGACCGTCTACCGGCGCTGTTCGAACCGGCGCAGGTCCGAACCGGAACGGTTCAGACCTCGACCAGGACGGTGAACGGGCCGTGATTCGTGAGCGAGACCCGCATGTCCGCTCCGAACCGGCCCGTCTCCACGTGCGCCCCGAGCGCCCGCAACTGCGCCACCACCTCGTCGACCAGCGGTTCCGCGATGTCGCCGGGGGCAGCGGCGTTCCAGGTGGGCCTGCGGCCCTTCCGGGCGTCCCCGTAGAGGGTGAACTGCGAAATCACCAGAAGTGGCGCATTCACGTCGGAGCAGGACTTCTCGCCCTCCAGGATGCGGACCGACCAGAGCTTGCGGGCGAGTTGCGCCGCCTTCTCCGCTGTGTCCCCGTGGGTGACCCCGACCAGCACACACAGTCCCTCGCCGACAATTTCGCCGACCACCTCGGGTCCGCCCCCGTCGCACGCGCCGTCGGCCACCGTGACGCTCGCGCCGTCCACCCTCTGTATCACTGCACGCATACAGACCAACCTATCTTGGGCTGAACGGGTACAGAGCAACTGCGTAGTCACCGTGCGGAGTGGCACCATGCACGGGAGGCGGTGTGCCGACGCACCGGTCGAGGGGATGGACGAAGCATGAGCACATACGGAACCGGGCAATCCCCCGGTGCCCCACCGGTCACACGTGCCACCGGTACCGGCGCCATGCGCCCACCCGTGCAGCGGACCGGCACCGGCCTCGACGACGGCCCGTCCGGGCAGCCGTGGCCGGAGCTGGGCACCCTGCGGCTGCCGGAACTGCGCACGCTGCGCCGTGACTCGCAGCGCGATGAGGCGGACCTCAGTTACGTACGCCGTCTGGTCCAGGGACGGATCGACATCCTGCGGGCCGAGCTGGCCCGCCGCAGGGACCCCGAGACACCCGTCGTGGACCGGCTCTCCGAGATCCTCGCCGACTCCCCGTCCCGCCACCGCTCGTCCGCCCGGCACGTCACGCTGACCACTCCGCGCAGCGACGAGTTCCGCAGGCTGGCCGCCGAGACGCTCGCCGAGGTCGAGCTCTCCGACCTCGACGCCCGGACGGACGAAGAGCTGCACACCGCGATGGGACGGCTGGTCCGCTACGAACAGCAGGTCTCCCGCCGCCGTCACCGGCTGCAGCGCACCGCTGACGATTGCAGCGCGGAGATCGCCCGCAGGTACCGTGACGGGGAAGCACAAGTAGACGACCTGCTCGCCTGAAGCGATCCTTCCGGGGCGGGTCCCGCACCACCCCGGAAGGCCGCCACGATGAGTTCCACACCCTCCATATCCCCGGCGTCCCCCACGCTGCCCGTACTGGCCGAGGTCGTACGGTCCGGCTTCGTCGAGGGTCACCACCGGGGTTCGCTGGTCGTGCTGGCCGCCGACGGCAGTGTGCAGCAGACACTGGGCGACCCGGCCGCGCCGGTCTTCCCGCGCTCCTCCAACAAGCCGATGCAGGCCGCCGCCATGCTCCGGGCCGGCCTGGAGCTGTCCGGGGAGCGGCTGGCGCTGGCCGCCGCGAGCCACTCGGGCGAGGAGTTCCACCTCGAACTCGTACGCAAGATGCTCGCCGAGCACGGGCTGACGCCCGACGACCTGCAGACCCCGCCCGACCTGCCGCTGGACCCGAAGGAGGCGGAGTCGTACCTCGCCGCCGGCCGGGTCCGCGACCGGGTCACCATGAACTGCTCCGGCAAGCACGCGGCGATGCTCGCGGTCTGTCTGCACAACGGCTGGGACCCGGCGACCTACCTGGACCCCGCCCATCCGCTCCAGCAGCTGATCCACCAGGTGATCGAGGAGGCGGCGGGCGAGCCGGTCGCGGCAGTCGGCACCGATGGCTGCGGGGCCCCGCTGATGGCGATCAGCCTGATCGGTCTGGCCCGGGCGTTCCGCTCGTTCGTACTGGCGCCGGAAGGCACCGCGGAGCGCCGGGTGGCGGACGCGATGCGCGCCCACCCCGAGTACGTGGCGGGCACCCGGCGTCCCGACACCTGGCTGATGCGTGAGGTGCCGGGCGCACTCTCCAAGATGGGCGCCGAGGCCGTCCAGGCGCTGGCGCTGCCGGACGGCCGGGCACTGGCGTTCAAGATCGACGACGGTGGCGGGCGCGCACTCGGCCCGGTGCTGGCCAGGGCGCTGGGGCTGCTCGGCGTCGACGCCCCGGTGGTGGACCGGATCGGCAAGGCACCGCTGCTGGGCGGCGCCGCGGAAGTGGGCGCGGTCCGGGCGGCGTTCTGACCGGTCCGGGGGTCCCGCGCGGGCCTGTAAATCCTGGCGACATTCCCCGTTCCCGTGCCTAGCGTTGGGGCATGAATCCTGAGGTCCGAGCCGTCACCGCGTCCGATGTCCCCGACTGGCTGCGCGCCCGTAACACCGGCTTCCTGCAGGCACCGGCCGTGTCGGAACAGGAGGTGGCGAACCGCCTCCCGCATTACGACCTGGAGCGCACGCGGGGGGTGTTCGACGACGGGCGGTGCGTGGCGACGTTCCGGTCGTTCGCGCACGAGCTCACGGTCGTCGGCGGTGCCACGGTGCCGTCCGACGCGATCACCAACGTCTCGGTGTCGCCCACGCACCGGCGCCGCGGGCTGCTCAGCGCGATGATGGCGGCGGACCTGGCGGTGGCGAAGGAGCGCGGCGACGTGACCGCCACCCTGATCGCCGCCGAGTACCCGATCTACGGGCGGTACGGGTTCGGCCCGGCCACCTGGATCACCGAATGGGAGATCGACGTCCCGCGGGCCGGCCTTGACCCGCGCTGGTCGGGGCCGTCCGAGGCGGACGACGGCCGGATCGACCTGGTGGACGGGGCGGACGTACGCAAGCTCGGCCCCGCCCTGCACGACCGGCTGCGGGCCCGGCAGCACGGTGCGGTCAGCCGCGGGGACCGCTGGTGGCAGCTGCGGACCGGCCAGGACCTGCCGCTGCCGGACAAATGGACGGAGCCGTTCTACGCGGTCTACCGCAGTTCGGACGGAGAGGTCGACGGCCTGCTCGCCTACCGCGTCGACGGCAAATGGGGCGACGCGAAGCAGCCGCTGAACCGGGTGAACGTGCTCGACCTGATCGCCCTCACACCGGCGGCGGAACGGTCGCTGTGGCACTTCGTCTGCTCGATCGACTGGGTCACCACGGTCCGCTCCGGCTACCGCGCCCCCGACGACCTGCTTCCTCTCCTCCTCCCGGACCCGCGGGCGGCCCGCATCGTCACACAGGCGGACTGGATGTGGGTGCGCGTCCTGGACGTCGTACGAACCCTGGAGGCCCGCACCTACGCCGTCCCGGCAGCCCTCACCCTGGAGGTCCACGACCCGGCGGGCCTGAGCGGCGGCCGCTTCCGCCTCGACGCCTCCCCGGCGGGCGCGTCCTGCGCACCCACGACACGGAGCGCCGATCTCGCCCTGGACGTGCGGGAGCTGGGGACGCTCTGTCTCGGCGACGAATCGGCGCTCCGGCTCGCGGCACTGGGAAGGATCGATGAGCTCACGCCGGGTGCAGCGGCGGTGGCGGACGGAGTGTTCCGGGCGGCCCGGCGGGCCTGGTGCCCGGACGTCTTCTGACCGTGGGTCACGGGCCGCGGGTCACCGGCCGGGGCAGGGGAGCGGAGTGTGCGGGGCGCCGCGCCCCCTCCGTCAGGCATGCCGCGTGCTGAGCAGCACCTTGCCGACCAGGCCGCGTCCCTCGATCGCCGTATGAGCCTGTGCCGCCTGCTCCAGCGGGAAGACCTTGCCGATCACCGGGCGCAGCCGCCCGGCCGCCGCCTCGGCGAGCGCCTGCCCGGCCAGGCGCACGTGTTCCGCGTCCGTCAGCTGTACGTCCGCGATGGTGCGCAGCGTGACGGAGCGCCGTGCGGCCTCCCCCGGGTCGATCGGGGCGAAGCCGCCGCTCGGCGCCCCGTGGGCGGAGAACCGTCCCCCGTCGGCGACCAGCGCGAAGGCGGCCGCGCCCATCGAGCCGCCGACCCCGTCCAGGACCACGTCGGCCGGGCCGCCCGCCTTCTCCAGGGCCGTACGGGCGTGGACCGGCCACTCCGGGTCCGCTCCGTCGACCACGTCGTCCGCGCCCAGCACCCGTACCAGCGCCGTCTTCCGTTCGCCGCGCGCCACGGCGACCACGTGCGCGCCCGCCGCGTGGGCGAGCTGGACGAGCAGGGTGCCCATGCCGCCTGAGGCACCGAGGATCAGCACGCGTTCGCCGGGCCCGGGGGCGACGGCCTCCAGCAGGGCGGCCGCGGTCACCCCGTCGTGGATCAGCGCGGCGGCCTCGCGGAGCCCGAGCCCGTCGGGCACCGCCACCAGGTGGCCCGGCGACGTCACGGCCTGCTCGGCGTAACCGCCCGCGAAGCCGATGGAGGCGACGACCCGGCGGCCGGCCCAGCCCACGTCGACACCCTCACCGACCGCCCGGACCGTTCCGGCGATCCCGCCGCCCGGCACGTACGGCGGCACGACCGGGAAGTGGTCGCTGAACGCACCCGACCGGATCTGTGTCTCCACGAAGATCGTGTCAACGTCACTCACGTCGATCACCACCTCACCGGGCCCCGCCACCGGGTCGGGCAGTTCGGCCGGAACGAGTACCTCCGGACCGCCCGACTCCTTGACCAGCGCCACACGCATGCGGATCACACCCTCCGTATCCGGGTGGCCGGCCGGTCCGGCACCCGTGCGACCACTCTCGAACGTCAAGTCCGGTTGAGGTCAAGGGCGTAGGCTTCATGGTCATGAGCGGAGAGAAGACCGGACCCGGGACGGCGGCCCGGCCGATCAGCCTGCGGGAGCGGAAGAAGCAGCTGACGTATCAGGCGGTCTCCGACGCGGCGATCGCCATGTTCCTGGAGCGGGGCTTCGACAGGGTCTCGGTGGCGGAGGTGGCGGCCGCAGCCGACATCTCCAAGCCGACACTCTTCCGGTACTTCCCGGCCAAGGAGGACCTCGCGCTGCACCGGTTCGCCGACCACGAGGACGAGGCGGCCCGGGTGGTCGCGGCCCGCGGCCAGGACGAATCGCCGCTGGACGCCCTGCGCCGCCACTTCCTGGACGGCCTGGAGCGCCGCGATCCGGTGACCGGGCTCTGCGATCACCCGCAGGTGCTGGCGTTCCACCGGATGCTGTACGGGACACCGTCACTGGTGGCCCGCATGTACGGATACCAGGGCCGCTCGGAGGCGGCGCTCGCCCGCGCGCTGGGCGACGGCGTACCGGACCGGCTTGCGGCGGGGCAGATCGTTGCCGTACAGCGGATCCTGGCGTTGGAGAACTGGCGGCGCATCGACGCGGGCGAGAGCGCGGACGAGGTGTACGAGGATGCCGTGCGGGCCGCCGGCCTCGCCTTCGTGCAGCTGAGGACGGGGATCGAGGGGGACCGGTAGGCGGGCGCCCCCGCACCGGGCCCGGCCCCGGCACGGCCACGACGACCCGGCCGGTCAGGCGTGGCCGCCGTGCTCGGGGCGCGGCACCGCCTCGGCGCTCTCCCGCACCCGGTCCCGGGTGGTGCCGTGTACCGGTCGCTTCGTGGCGGTGTCCGCCACCCGTTACGGCGTCAGTACCTCGTCGCGGACGGCGGCCCACTGCAACGAGTGCCGGATGCCCTCCGTCACCGAGTACTGCGGCTGCCAGCCCAGCATCCGGTGGGCGCGGTCGCTGCGGGTGTACGCCCCTGCGGCATCGCCCGGCCGGGCGCCGGCGTCGACCGACGGCACGGGCGTGTCGATCACGCTGTTGAACGCGTCGAGGAGCTCGCGCACCGTGGTGCCCCTGCCGGTGCCCAGGTTGATGACGGTGGACCGGTCCCCGCCCGTATCCGGCAGCAGTGCGTCGAACGCCCCCAGCGCCGCCACGTGCGCGGCCGCCAGATCCCAGACGTGCACGTAGTCCCGGATGCCCGAACCGTCCCGCGTCGGATAGCCGTTGCCCGTGACCTGGAACGGGACGCCCGTCTCCTGCGCCTCGATCATCTTGCCCAGGGCGTGGCTCGGCCGCCGGAGCTGAAGTCCCGTACGCATCTTGGGATCGGCGCCGATCGGGTTGAAGTAGCGCAGGGACAGGACCCGGATCGGCCGGCCCGCGGCGATGTCGGCGAACATCCCCTCGCAGACCGCTTTGGTCCGGGCGTACGGGCTCTGCGGGTCCAGTGGTGAGTTCTCGTCGACCGTCAGGTCCGCGTTCGCGGCGTAGATCGAGGCGGAGGAGCTGAAGACCAGGCGTTCGCAGTCGTTGCGCAGCAGGTGGGAGACGAACTCCAGGCTCTTGGTGACGTTGGCCCGGTAGTAGCCCAGCGGGTCGGCCACCGAGTCGGGGACCACGATCAGCGCGGCGCAGTGCACGACGGCGTCGATGTCCGGGTGCTCGGCGAAGACACGGTCGATCAGCGGGCCGTCGGCGATGTCGCCCTCGTAGAACGCCCGCCCCGAGGTGAACTCCCGCCTGCCCGTGACCAGGTTGTCGATGATCACCGGCGTGATCCCCGCGTCCGAGCAGGCCGAGGCGACGGTGGAGCCGATGTACCCCGCGCCTCCGGCGATCAGAACCTTCATGCCGTACCCCTCCGTCGACCTGTGCGTCGCCTGGCGGAACCAGGTCTGCTGTCGGGGAGCCTAGACGAGTGCAGTCGGCGCCCGGTCCGTCCACTGTCACGCATCCGACGCGCATGCGATTCGATGCCGGGGGGAGGGGCGCCTCGCGGCGGTGTGCGTATCCGCGTCAGCCGATCGGGGAGGCGTGCCCCGGCCGGCACCCGGAAGGGACGCTGTTGCCGCTGATGTCGAAATCTCCGCAGGTGAGGAAGACGTGGTTCAACTTGCCCAGCATGTACGCGAGTCCGCCGATGGCCACCAGGACGAAGATGACCGTCCTGCGCTGACGCGCGGAGAGTTCCGACTCACCGAAGAGCAGGAGCTGCAGGAGGACCCAGGCCAGCAGCGGGGTGCCGACGACGCTGAAGACGCCGCCCGCCAGGAAGAGCGCCT
The DNA here is from genome assembly GCF_042882275.1 of Streptomyces sp. NPDC058231. NCBI lineage: Bacteria > Bacillati > Actinomycetota > Actinomycetes > Kitasatosporales > Streptomycetaceae > Streptomyces > Streptomyces sp. NPDC058231. The sequence goes on from NZ_JBHVWN010000016.1 coordinate 74,516, forward strand.
GGCCCGTCCAGCTGTGACTGCGCGGCACGACGGCGGCGATGACGAGCCAGACGGTGGGCAGGGCCAGGCAGGTCCAGTACGCCCAGCCGTGCCGTGGTCCGCGTTCGCGCATCAGCAGGGCGGTCAGCATCACGGCGGTCGACACCGCCCAGAGGGTGAGCATCTGGTAGTAGAAGATGACGTTGTAGGCGCCGAGCGTGAAAGCGGGCTCCCAGACGGCCAGCGCTCCACCGCCGGCGATCACGGCGGTCTTCAGCACCACCTGGCTGACGGCGCGGCCGCCGGGTGAGGGAGCCCTTCCCGTGCTCGCGTCCGCGGAGCGGGTGTCGTCGTCATCCATGGGATCCATCTCCAGAATGGGGACATTTCCGCACACACTACTCAGGGTGGGGCTCGCGCCGGGCAGTCAGTGCGTGCTTCGACCACACGAGGAGTCCGACGTGACGACCCGCCGGCCCGGACCGGCGGACGGCGGGCCGGCGGACGGCGGGACGACCAGGTGGGCGGTGCGTCCGAGGCGCCGACGACCCGGGCCGGCGGGATCCGTTCTCCGGTCCCGCCGGGCCGGGAGGCCGCTCAGGCTGCGAACCCCAGTGCCAGGGCGCCGACCACCGGCGCCGCGTACACCAGCGGGAACGGGATGTGCGAGTAGCGGCGGGCCAGGACGACGGTGATGACGGCCCCGGCGAAGTACAGCACCAGGCCGGCCCCGGCCATGACGCCGATGACCGGCACGAACAGACCGGCCACCAGTCCCACGGCCCCGGCGGCCTTGGCCGCGGCGAGCCGGAGCCACCACGAGCGGGGGACCCGGTAGTCGGTCAGGGCCTCCAGGACCCATCCGGCACGGAAGAGGATTGCGGCGGCCGAGTAGCCCGACATGGCTGCGGCAAGGAGGGTGACGACGACGTGGGCGATGGGCATCCGAGGTGCTCCTCATCAGGCGGGTGCCGGAACTTGCTCCGGCCGGGCGTGGTGGGCCCGTCACTTCGATGACCCGTCGCGATGCGCCGATGTGACCGGAACGGCGGACGAATTCCCGGCCGGTTCGACGCAGGGCGGTGCGGTGCGGGGCGGTTGGGCGGCCCGACGGTCGAGGTCCTTGTTCCGACGGCCGGTTGATGCCGTCCGAGGGCGGCCCGCGGCGGTCATCCCGCCCGGTCGGCCTCCCGGGCCGTACGCTCCAGCCGGCTCCGGTAGCCCTCCCACCAGGCCGGGTCGCCCTGCGCCAGGCCGTCGTTGCCCTTGTTCATCCCGACGGCACCGTCGACGAGTTCCCGGACGATGTCGGCGTGCCCGGCGTGCCGGTGCGTATCGGCGATCACACGCACCACGGCATGATGCAACGTCACCTCGTCCCTGTCGCCGGGCCACCACGGCACCTTGCCGATCGTGTCCAGCGCCAGCGCGTCGATCGTCGCGTCCGCGTGCGCCCACGCCCGGCGGTAGAACTCCACGACGTGCGTCCGTGACTCGTCGGCGGTGGCCCACATGTCCGCATTGGGCTCGGCGCCGTCCTCGAGCCAGGGCAGCGCCTCGCCGGACGGCCGCCCGAAGGTGTCACCGAGGTAGCCCAGCTCCACGCCGGCCGCGTGTTTCACCAGGCCCAGGAGGTTCGTGCCGGTCGGCGTCAGCGGGCGGCGGACGTCGTACTCCGGGAGCCCTTCGAGCTTCCACAGCAGGGCATCGCGGGCGGACTGCAGGTAGAAGTGGAGGTCGGCCTTGGCATCCGGTGCGGTCATGCGGGCAGTCTGCCGCTCGCGCGGTCCTTCGGCATCACGATTTCCGTCGCCGGCGGAATGCCCGTTCCCGGTGAGGGTGAGCAGACGGGATCGCGGACGGTCCGGCTGCGGGCGCGGTGGGTCCGGCAGGTGTGGCGGGCGCGGCCGGCCTGGTCACGCGTTGCGCTGTGAACCCGGGAGCCCGTCGACCATCAGGCCGATGGTGAAGTCGAAGCGGTCGTGGAGGGTTCCGGCGGTGAGCTCGGCGGCGTAGCGCTTGGTCTGCGGGAAGGTGGCGGGCAGTGCGGCGAACCGGCGCAGCAGTTCGTCGCGGCTGACGACCCAGCCCTCGTCGTCGGTGCGGCCGAGCCGTCCGTTCGCCACGGAGACCTCAAGGCTGTAGCCGTTGACGTAGAGCGACAGCGAGTCGATGGCCCAGGCGGCAGCCTGCGGGTCGATGCCGCCGGCGAGCAGGATGGCGAGCATTCCCTCGCCGACGCGCAGCGTGTCCAGATTGGACGGAGCGGCGGCGAAGGCCGCCTGGGAGATACCCGGGTAGCGCAGGTACTGGTCGCGCAGCTGGGTGCAGACGCTGATGATCTGCTGCCGCCAGACGGCGGGGTCCGGCTCGGGCAGGTCGATCCCGGCGCAGAGCCGTCCGATGAGCAGCTCGTCCAGGTCTTCCTTGTTGACCACGTGGGCGTAGAGGGACGACGGTCCCGTCTCCAGCGCGGTGGCAACGCGCCGCATCGTCAGGGCTTCGTATCCCTCGGCTTCCACGATGCCGAACGCGGTGCTGATGATGGCATCGACCGTGATCGGCTTCTTGCGCCCGCCGGACGGTCCGCGCCGGGCTTCGGGTGCGCTCGAGTCGGTGCCGAGCTGGTGCCGCGCGGCGCGCCGTTGCTGCGGAGTCGGTGACATAGGGGCAGTCTAGCGAATCGGCGAACAGTGTTCTGCACCACTTGGAACGGTGTTCGCATTGCCCAGAACACCGTTCCGATGTAGAACGGTGTTCGTGTCCATTACCCAGCAACCGTCCTCCACACCCACCGTCAGTACGCCGCCGCTGCGCACCGCCTGGCTCGTCCTGGTCGTCGTGGTCACGGCCGACATCATGGATCTGATCGACTCCAGCGTCGCCAACCTCGCCGGCCCGTCCATCCACGCCGATCTCGGCGGCGGCCAGGTGACGGTGCAGTGGGTGCTCAGCGCCTACACCGCGGCCTTCGCGCTCGGCCTGGTCACCTCGGGGCGGCTCGGTGACCTGCTCGGACGCCGACGACTGTTCCTGCTCGGGATGACCGGCTTCACGCTGGCCTCGCTGGCCTGCGGTCTCGCCCCCGACGCGGTATTCCTGATCATCGCCCGCACGCTGCAGGGACTGTGCGGGTCGGTCATGATCCCGCAGGGTCTGGCCCTGGTGAAGGTCGTGTTCCCGCCCCAGCACCTGCGCAAGGCGCTGACCCCGGTCGGCCCGCTGATGGGCCTGACCATGGTGGCCGGGCCCATCCTGGCCGGCTGGCTGCTCCACCTGGACCTGTTCGGCAGCCGGTGGCGCTCCATCTTCCTGATCAACGTCCCGTTCGGCATCATCGCCGCGGTGCTCGCCCGGCGTGTGCTGCCGCGCAGCGGCGGGGAGGACCCGGCTGCCCGCCTCGACCTCACCGGCGTCGGCCTGCTCACCGGGGCTTCGGCCCTGCTCATCGTCCCGCTCATCCAGGGGCGCGAACTCGGCTGGCCCGCCTGGACCTACGCCATGATGGCCGCCGCGGTCGTCCTGCTCGCCCTGTTCGTCGTCTCCCAACGGCGCAGCGAGCACCCGGTCATCGCACCGTCGCTGTTCCGCAAGCGCAGCTTCGTCGTCGGCCTGGTGATCGTGGCCGGGTTCTACGCCTCACTCAGCGCGTTCGTCCTCGTCATCAACCTGCTGTTGCAACAGGGCATGCACTGGACGCCGCTGCGCACCGGCCTCACGCTGGTCCCCTGGGCCCTCGGCACCGCCGTCGCCGTCCTGCTCGCAGGCGCCGTGCTCGCCGAGAAGCTGGGACGCGCCGGCCTGCACCTGGGACTGTCCGTCGCCGTCGTCGGCCTGCTCGGCCTGTGGTGGTCCGTCGCCCACTGGGGCGCCGACCTCACCGTCTGGAAACTCGCGCCGGCGCTGCTCCTCACCGGCTTCGGCTCCGGGCTGGTCTTCGTCCCGCTGGTCGATTTCATCATCGGCGATGCCACCGCCGAAGAGGTCGGCACCGGCGCGGGCCTGCTCAACGCCGTCCAGCAGTTCGCCGGCGCCATCGGCGTCGCCGCCATCGGCACGGTGTTCTTCGCCCGGGTCGGGCAACCGTCCGTCCACTCCTACCTCACTGCCGCAGAACTGGTCTTCGGGATCGCCGCCGGCCTGAACCTGCTGACGCTGCTACTGGTCGGCCTTCTGCCCAAGCACGCCCAGCAGGCGCACGGCTGAGACGCCCCGCGCTCCCTCCGGGGTGGGGATGCCGAAGAGTTCCAGGTGGGTGCTCGGGAACCGGACCCGCGTAGCGGGTGGACCTCAACTCTTGACGGCCTCCGCAATCTGCGGGGCGGCCTGGGCGGGCGTGAGGACGAAGTGTTTCTGGGGGTGGTGTCGACCACCGGGATCAGGTGTCACCTGGCTCGGAAGTCGCACGCACGCCGGGCCCCGACGGCGGACTGGTGCCGGTGTTCCGCAGCACGTCGGGCTGCTGGGCGGGGGACGGTGGGGCATCCGTGTCGTCCGTCTGCGAATCCGGAGGAGTTCCGTGGTGCGGTGTGGGGGGTTCGGGTAGCGCGCGGAACAGCAGCCAGCACGCCGAAGGCATCAGAATCAACGGTGCCAGAGCAGTCCGCAGAGACGTTGCGTCGGCGAGGCTGCCGATGGCGGGGCTGATCAGGCCACCGACACTGACGGCGAGACCAAGCGTGATTCCGCTGGCGGTGCCGACTCGCGAGGGCAGGTAGTCCTGGCCGAGCGTGACCTGGAGCGAGAAGGGGACGTACAGGCCCACTGAGGTCAGTGCCACGAACAGGTACATGGTCGGGCCGGGTACGAACACCACGCCCGCGACCGATCCGATCGAGGCGAGATATGCCCGGTGGGCGACCGTGACCCGGCCCCAGCGGCCCGCCAGCGTGGCACCCAGCACGGAGCCGACCGCGCCGCCGAGGAAAAGTACGAACAGAGCCACGGTGCCGGCTGTGGCGTTGCCGCCCATGCGCTGCGTGGCGTACAGCGAGATGAACGCGCTCAGCCCCACGAAGACGATCGAGCGGCACGCCACGGCCAGCGACAGCTTCATGAACGAGCCCCAGTCGTCTTCTCCGGGTGTCGCCACGCTGTTCCCGGCGGCCTGCCGCTGCCCCAGCGCGCGCAGCACCGGCAGGCACAGCATGCTGCCCGCGAGCGCCGGCAGCACCAGCAGCGGTGTCAGACGCAGCCCACCGACCCCCACCACCGCGCCGACCATGAGCGGCGCCAGGGCGAAACCGATGTTGCCGCCCGTGGAGAACCAGCCCATGGCGCTGTGGCTGCCCCGGCCGGCGATGCGGGCGATCCGCGCGGACTCGGGGTGGTAGGCGGCCACACCGACCCCGGAGATCGCCACGAACAGCAGGAGGAGACCGTACGAGCCGCTCACCCCGCTCAGTGCGATGCCGACACCGCCCAGCGCCGTGCTGACCGGCAGCAGCCAGGGCATCGCCCAGCGGTCGGTCAGCACACCGAACACCGGCTGCACCACCGACGACAGCAGCGAGGCGGCCAGCACCATGCCGGAGACGGCGGCGTAGCTGTAGGCGCGCTCGGCGACGAAGAACGGGACCAGGGACGCCACCGCGCCCTGGTAGACGTCGACGCAGGCGTGCCCGACGGACAGGAGGGAAATCGAGATGATCCTTCGCACCCCGTCATGGTCCGGGCCCGCCGGTATGTCGTGCTTCCGATAAACTGCCGAGCAATGACGAATATCCGCCATACGCCGGTCGCGCCGACACGCACCCAGCTCCTGGCGACCGGCGGCGAGATCGACGCCCACCGGCACGACGACCACCAGATCGTCTACGCCGGCCGGGGTGTGCTGACCGTCACGACCGGCTCCGGCTCCTGGGTCGCCCCGGGCAACCGCGCCATCTGGGTGCCGGCCGGCACCGTCCACGCCCACCAGGCCCACGGGGAACTCGAACTCCATCTGGTGGGGCTGCCCGCGACCGACAACCCACTCGGCCTGGACGTCCCCACCGTGCTCGCCGTGGGCCCGCTGTTGCGTGAACTGATCATCGCCTACACCCGCACCCCCGACGCCGACAGCCCCGAACGGACACGGTTGCGCGCTGTGCTGCTCGACCAGCTGCGGGCCTCCCCCCAGCAACCGCTGCACCTGCCCGCTCCGGCCGCACCTGTGCTGAGCGCGCTGTGCGGGATCCTGCAGGCCGATCCGGCCGACAACCGCACCCTCGCCGAGCTGGGCCGCCACGTCGGCGCGAGTGACCGGACGCTGTCCCGGCTGTTCCGCAGCGACCTCGGCATGACCTTCCCCCAGTGGCGCACCCAGCTGCGGCTCCAGCACGCCCTGGTCCTGCTGGCCGAGAAGGAACCGGTGACCGCGGTGGCGCACCGGTGCGGCTGGTCGTCAGCCAGCGCGTTCATCGATGTCTTCCGGCGCACCTTCGGCCATACACCGGGCTCCCACGCGGCAGATTGACCGGCTCGCGGTTCGGCGGGGCGGGCTGCCCCACGGGGGTGGGGGCGTATGAGTGCACGGGTTTCACGTATCGGGGTGTGGTCAAGGCTCCGCGTCAGGACCGGGCGAGGACGCAGAACTCGTGGCCCTCCGGGTCGACAAGACACGTCCACGGGACGTCGCCCTGGCCGACGTCGAGGTCGGTGGCGCCGAGGGCCCGCAGCCGGGCGACCTCCGCTGCTTTGTCGTCACCTGGGTCCGGCACCAGGTCGAGGTGGACGCGGTCCGGCACCGTCTTCACGTCGGGCGAGCGGAGGAACTCGAGATACGGGCCGACACCCTGGGCCGAGCGCCACACCGCACGGCCGTCCGTCACCTCGTGGAGGGTCCAGTCCATCGCCTCGTCCCAGAACCGGGCCATGGCCCGCGGATCCGCGCAGTCGACCACCACCCGGGCGATCGGCCCGGTGTCCCGGTACATCTCCCGAGGCTCCAGCACGCAGAACTCGTTGCCCTCCGGGTCGGCGAGGACCGTCCACGGCACGTCGCCCTGGCCCACGTGGGCGGGTGTCGCACCGAGGGCCTGGAGGCGCGCGACCCACTCCGCCTGATGGGCCGCGGAGGTGGTGGCGAGATCGAGGTGCACACGGTTCTTTGTCGTCGTCCTGGGTTCCGGGACGGCGACGACGTCGATGCATACGCCGACCGGGTCCAGCCAATCGAAGCCGACGGGTTTGGCGGCGGTCGCGCCCGATCCCTCGCCGGTGACACTCCAGTCGAGCGCCTCCGCCCAGAACCGGCCGACCGCCGAGTCGTCAAGAGCCTTCATGTTCACCAGGACAGGCCGCAGCGTCATGCCGCGATCCTATGCACCTGCTCCGCAACGACATCCGCAGATACCGTTCATGGTGGAACCGGTTGAGGTGCGGAGCGGTGCCCTGGGCGCCGGGGCGTCGGCCGGGGCGGTTGCCGCAGTTGGTGGACCTGTTCGAGTCGCGCGGGCGAAGCGGTAACCGCGGCGGGCGATGGCGGTCCTGCGCATCACCAGGGAACTACGCCGGCGTCGTTGAAGAACTGTCCAGTCGGGCCGTCGTCGGGCAGGGTCGCGAGTTCGACGGCGATCGCCGCGCCCTGTTCGGGGGTGCGCACGCCGCGGAAGCCGTTGAGGTCGGTCGCGACGTAGCCGGGGCAGCCGACGTTGATCAGGATGTTCGTGCCACTCAACTCCCGGGCGTACTGGAGGGTGACGGCGTTCAGGAACGCCTTCGACGGCGCGTACGCCGCGGACACCGGACCTGCCGTCTGCTCGGCAGCGGGTCCTGACTGCCGGGCGAGGGAGCCGACGCTGCTGGACATGTTCACGATCCGTGGTGAGGCGGAGCGGTGCAGCAGCGGCAGCATCGCATTGGTGACGCGAATGACGCCGATCACGTTGGTCTCCACGACCGTCCGGATGGTGGCGGGATCGACCCGGGTGGGTTCCTGGGGCATGCCGCCGGTGATGGCGGCGTTGTTGACGAGCACGTCGAGGCGTCCGGCCTGTTCCTCGATCAGCCGTGCGGCGGCGGTCGCGCTCGCGTCGTCGGTCACGTCCAGGGGTACGCCGAATGCCTCGACGCCGGCCGCGCGCAGTCTGTCCACCGCGGCGTTGCGGCGCTGTTCGTCGCGGGCGCCGACGCCGATGCTCCAGCCGAGTGCGCCGAGGCTCGCCGCGATCGCGTAGCCGATTCCTTTGTTGGCGCCGGTGACCAGCGCAACCGTTCGTTCGCTCATGGGGACCATGCTGCTCGCCGGCCCCGACGGGGTCCAACACCGATCGGGTGGGCAACGATACCGTCCAGGTATTGATCCGGGATACCGTGGCGGTATGGAGACCCGGGAACTGCGGTACTTCGTCGCCGTCGCCGAAGAGCTGCACTTCGGGCGCGCCGCACAGCGGCTCGGGATCGCGCAGCCGCCTTTGTCCCGGGCGATCCAGCAGCTCGAACGTCGACTCGGGACAGTGCTGCTGGATCGGACCAGTCGCACGGTCACGCTGACCGAGGCCGGCTGGGTGCTGCTGGTCGAGGGCCGGGCGGCCCTCGACGCGGTCGACGCCGCCGAGCGGCGGACCCGCCGCGCCGCCCTGCCCTCGACCAGCCGTCCCGGCCTGGTCCTGGTCACGAAAGCCAGCGCGTCCAGCGAACTGCTGGCGAAGCTGCTCGACGCGTATGCCGCCGAACCCGGCGCGGTTCCCGTCGAGGTCATTCTGTGCGGCCCGGCCGAGCAGGCACGACTGCTGCGCGAAGGCCGGGCCGACGTGGCGCTGCTGCACCGGCCGTTCGACTCGACGGCCGGGTTCCACACCGAAGAACTCAGCACGGAGGGCCAGGTCGTGGTCCTGCCGGCCGGGCATCCGCTCACCGTCCGGGCCCATGTGCACATGGCCGACATCACCGGGTTGCCAGGTCTGCCTCTGCCACGCTGGCCGGAGCCCGACGGCACCTACCTGCCTGGCCCCGGCCCGCAGGTCCGCGACCACGCGCAGTTGCTGCAGCTGGTCGCGCTCGGCCGTGCCTGCGCGGTCTCACCGCAGTCGTGCCGAGCCCAACTGCACGGTGACCTGGCCGCCGTGCCCGTGCTGGACGCGCCCCCAGTCACCACCGTGATCGCCTGGCCACCGCACAGCCGGTCCAGAGCCGTCGCCGACCTCGTCCGGACTGCGATACGTCTCCAGTAGTTCCAACATGCCTGGCCAGGTTCCACCTGTCGCGGCCCGGCTCACAACGGCATTCACGCTCGCGGTCGCTCCGTGCCAACCAGCTCTGCGAAGTGCCGACCATCGCGAGCAGTCACAGCTGCTGAGCCTGAGCACGATAGTTGTCGTTAGCGTCCCACCTCGACCTGGTCCTTTCGAAGCACTGAGCACGATATCTGTCGCCGAATTCGCATCGTTGTTGACGTGTTCCGTCCTCTTTGCAGGCAAGTTGTCGCCAACTTCGAAGATCGCCCCTCCGGCGGGGTGCATACGGCTTACCTGGGACTGTGAGCGATATCCGGGGCCCCTTGTGGTCCCACAGCTGCACGTGGACAGATCTGCTCGTTCCTGTCTCGCTGGACGCGGGGCGGGACGGCCTGGACCTGTGCGATGGCTGGATGGATCGGTGGACCGCGACGTGGAAGTACGCCGGGGACGAGATTGCCGGGCCGGTCCGGCACCTGGGGCAGGTGCCGGTGGCGAGCCGTGGGCCGATGCGGGGGTTCACCTGGCGGCGGGAGCAGCGGCACCGGCCCGGTCTAGAGTCCCTGGTGTCGACGGGGCGCCTGCATGGGTTCGAGAGCCTCGAAGAGGATCAGCTGCTGGTAGCTCTGGACTTTGCCGGTGATCTGGTGGAATTGCTGTCGCAGCCGTTGCGTATCCGGTTCCGCACTATGAAGAAGTGGCGCAACCACACCCCGGACTTCTTCGCAGTCACGCGGGTGGGGGCCTGGCTGATCGACGTGCGGCCCCGAGACCTGATCGAGCCCGAGGACCTGGAGTCGTTCGCGGCCGCAGAGGAAGTGGCGTTGGCCTGCGGGTGGCACTACGCGGTCGCGGCCGCATGGCGTCCGCATGTGCGGTCCACGCTGGGCGCGTTGTACGGGAAGCGCCGTCCGACACGCGACGTGCTCGGCATTCAGCCCGAACTACTTGCTCATGCCGAAGAGGAAGCCACATTCGGAGAGTTAGCGGCGGCGCAGACGTACTGGCCGGCGGCACGGGCCCAGCTGCTGCACTTGTTGTGGCATCGCAAACTTGGGATCGACCTTGCTCAACCGTTGACGGACAGTTCGCGGGTGGTGCTGGCGGGAGGCCCCTCATGATGGGGGCGGCGGCACTGGATCTCTCGCCTGGAGCGGGCGTGGTGCTCGACGAAGTGGAGTGGCTGGTCGAACGGCAGGAGCCGCATCTGGGGCAGGTCCACCTGGTGCGCGCGGACGGCGAGCGCCAGCGGGCGAGCTTCCGCTTCCTGGTCAACCACCCGCGTTGTCGGCCGTCGTCGCGTACAGCGGCGGAGGGCGCCAACCGTGGGCGACAGCCGGGCTCGTGGAGTGATGTGAAGCCGGAGAAGCGGCCCTTGATGGAACAGCGCTTCGCGCATCTGATGGAGGTCAACTGCGGTTTCCGCAGTGGTGATCCGTTCCGTCCCGAGCCAGGGGAGCCGCACCCTGAGTACGACCCGGACCGTACGACGCTGACTGAGCGGCGGGCGGCGAAGGCCGCTGAGTTGTCGGCGCTGAGGCCCGAAGAAGCCAAGCTGCTTCTGGGCGTCGCGCATGTCGGGGTGCGCACGCTGGAGCGCTGGGAGCGCAGGCGCAGGAGGTACGGGATCGTAGGTTGCGCCGATCACCGCTGGATGCGGGCGAGCGGGGGACACCCGAGCGTCAGCGAGGAGGTCCGCGAGGCGATCTTCGCGGTCAGGGCGGAGACGCAGCACCACCGGTCTCGGGTCAGCGCACGCACCCGAGAGATCATGATCCGTCGCTATGTGCGGGAGACATTCGAGAACGAAGACGAGGACGGGCGCGAGAGCGAGAAGGTCGAGGTTCCCAGCTACCACACGCTGCTGCGGGTGTGGAAGGAGTGGTTCGGACCGGGCGGCGCGCGCCAGAAGTACGAACGCTCTGCCGAACTGCCCACCAAGAACGGGCATGTTCTCGTGACCCGCCCCGGCCAGGTCGTCGCGCTGGACACGACGATCCTGCCGGTGATGGTCCGCGAGAACGTTTTTGGTGACCCGGTCACCGTCCACCTCACTTTGGCGCTGGACGTCTACACCCACTCCATCTGCGCGTTCCGGCTCACTCTGGTGTCGGACTCCTCGGTGGACGTCGCGATGGTGCTGCGCGACGTCATGCTGCCGTTGCCCATGCGGGAGGAGTGGGGCGAGGACATGGAGTGGCCCTATCCGGGGTTGCCGGCCGCCATGGTCTCCGAGTTCGCCGGGTACGAGGTGGCCGGGCTGCCGTTCTTCACCCCCGAGACCGTCACCTCGGACCACGGTTCCGTCTACCGCAATCACCATCTGGTGGATGTCCAAGAGGCGATGGGCTGCCGGATTCTTCCGGCGCGCGTGCTGCGCCCGCAGGACAAGAGCGCGGTGGAGCGCGTCTTCGGCAGCATCCGCTCGCTGGTGTTCGAGAAGCTGGCCGGTTACACGGGGGTCGACGTCTCCGATCGCGGTGCGGACCCGGAGGGCGACGCTGTGCTGACCCTGGCCGAGATGGAACACTTCATTGCGACCTGGGTTGTGAAGGTCTGGCAGAACCGCAGGCTCGGCGAGTTTGCACCCAGCTGGGATCCTGGCGGTGACCACAGCCCCAACACCCTGTTCGCCGCTTCCTTCGCCCAGGAGGGTTTCGATCTGGACATTCCTGCCCCGGAGACGTACTACCGCTTCCTGCCCGAGCATCATGTGAAGCGGATCCACCGGCGGGGCGTGAAGGTCAAGGGGCTCTGGTACGACGCCGCGTTACTGCACCAGCCCGACATGAACTCCGCGCGCGGGGGCCGCTACAAGCAGCACTGGGTCATCCACCGTGAACCCCGCGACCGGCGGGTGGTGTATTTCCAAGATCCCGATACCCATGAATGGCACGAACTGCGCTGGACGGGCCTGCCGCCGGAGGGCGAGATGCCAGCCTTCGGTGACGCCCGGGTCGAAGAACTCCTCACCCGCGTGAGGGAAGCGGGCCTCAAGCCGCGCTCTGACAGCGAGCTCGTCCCCAAGCTCCTGGAGATGCTGGGGGCCGTCGATCCGGTCGCGAAGTGGCCGTCCCAGCTGACTAAATCTCAGCGGACGCAGCATGCGCGGGAGATCACCCAGGCCCAGGCGGCAGCCGCGGACCGACCACAACAGCCGCCGAAGCCGAACAAACCACCGCGCCTGGCTGCCCTCGGCGCACCGGGTGCGGAGCCGCCGTGGCGGGAGCGGGCCCGGGAAGCCACCGAGAGCCTGGACGCGCACCGGCGCCGACGGCGTGAGACGGCCAAGCCAGCGCAGCAGCCGTCGGTACCTGCCCCGCTGGGATCGAGCCGCCGCGGTCGCAACCTCTTCGTCATCGCCGACGACGATGACGGATCCGACGAACCGGGCCCGCAGCCGACGGAGGAGACGTGAGATGAGCACCCTGCCCCCGGAGCAGCCAAACGCTCCCGTGCCGTTCCTGCGCTTCGGCCCGAGGCCGGACCGGACCCGGTATGAGGGTTGGCAGGAGTTCCGCCGGACACGGGATCTGTTTGTGCCGGTCAGGAAGATTTCCTTGGCCGAGTACGGGCTGATGAGCCCGCGCAAGAAGTCCTTGCATGACCTGCACCGCGCGGCCACGCACGTCAACATGCAGATGCTGGACACCCCGATGAGCGAGGTGGTCACCACGCTGATGCGTTCACGGATCCAGAACAACGCGATGCGCATCGGTCCGAGCACCCTGGACGGGCTGATGATCAACGGCGGTGGCTACCAGGGCAAGACGGAGACCGCCTGCCGGACCGCCACCGAGTTCGAGGACACCTGGCGTGACCTGTTCGAGCAGTACCCCGAGTGCTACTTCGATCCAATGCCCGGCACCCGGGACCTGATCGCGCCGGTCGCCTACTGCCAGACCCCGGTGAAGGCCACTCCGATCGGCCTGTGCGAGGCAATTCTCGACTACTACGGCGCCCCCTACGGCAAGAACCTGCGCGGCATGATCCGCAACGCCCGTGAATCGATCAAGGCGCACGCCACCACCGTCCTGATCATCGACGACATCACCCGCCTGAAGATGCACCGGGAAGACGACCAGGACACCCTCGACCTGATCCGCGGGCTTATGGACTTGGACGTCACGCTTGTCCTCATCGGCGTGAACATTCCCCGATCCGGCCTGCTCAGGGAGGGCTGGCACGACCCCCGCACCAACCAGTGGGTCTACGCACCACTGAAGAAGGGCAAGAGCTACAACCCCGACGCCTCCACCCAGACTGAGCGCCGCTTCGACCTGGTCACACTCGACCCCTTCGACTACAGCAGTGACGCGGGCATCGCGGCTTTCATCGACCACCTCGTCGGTGTCGAGAATCAGATTCGGCTCTTCAACGCCGGCCCCGGCACGCTGTCCCAGGGGCTGATGCCCGAGTACCTCTACCGCCGAACCCACGGCATCGTCGGTCTCCTGCGGCGCCTGATCGAGGACGGGCTGACCAAGGCAATGGAGAGCGGCTTGGAAAATCTGACCATCGACCTCCTCGACGAGATCGCCATCAACCTGGGCAACGTCCCCGGCAAGGACGACATACGCGACGCCGAAGCCGGAGAGATCCCCGACGTGGACACGGCCCCACAGCCGAAGGCGAAAGCAGCCCGGAAGATCCCGAAGGCCCGGAAAGGGCGCAACACGGTTCTCGACGACCGCGGCACACCTCCGGCGGCCGAGGCATGACCCTGCGTCCCTTGCCCCGCAGCCTCGACCCACTCGAAGACGAAACCCTTGTTGGCTTCACTCTCCGCCTCGCCCGTCACAACGGCACGACCCCGGAGCAAGTCGCAGCCCGTTTGGGGTTGATGGATGGGCTGGGTGAGACCCCCGGCACCGTCTCCCCCTGGCTGCTGGTGGACATGGACAAGCCACGCCTTGCCCGGGCGGCACGCGCGGCACATCTGACCGTGGCGGAGGCCGACAAATTACTGCTCGCCCCCATAGGGCATCGATACGGTCTGGTGAGCAGGAGGTACCGGCCGTGGACGAGTCCCCGGCAGCTGGACCGTCCCAATCGATGGATCCTCGTACGGACCTCCCAGTACTGCCCATCCTGCCTCGCGGGCGACGGAAGTCCGCAAGAGGCTCTGAATGGCGGTGCCTGGAGACGGTCGTGGCGCCTGCCGGTGGTCTTCGCTTGCGTTCGGCACAGCCAACTTCTCCATCGGGTCTGTCCTGCTTGCCACACCCCTGGTCAGTTCGCCCGCGCTGGCATGATCGCTCGCCCGGGGATGGAAGAACTCCACCCGGCCCAGTGCCGATCGCCATCCTTTCCGGGCTCGGGCGGTATCCGCCTGTCGGTCTGCGGGGCCGACCTCTCACGCGTTGGCCCAGCTTGTATCCCGGAGGACGCCGACTCCCTCAAGGCACTGCTGGCCCTCCAAGGCCGCCTCGACGAACTGCTGGCCACCAACGGGCCTCAAAACGTTATGAGTTGCGGCCGACTCGTGCCGGTCCCCCAATACTTTATCGATTTGCGGGTGGTGGCCACGTTGATCCTCGCCTCCTGGCCGGAAGCAAGCCGTTTCGCAGCGACACCCGCCCTGGCGCAGGCGATCGAACGGGAAGCGGTGCAGCGGATGCGCGACAGCCGACGCCGCACGCGGCGGGGCGGATCGAAGAGCCCATACGGGATCAACTCGCTGCTCTCACCTATGGACTCAGCCCAGACCATGGGCACGGTACTGGGCATCGCTGTGTCCGTACTCGAAGCCCGCGACAAGAACTGGACACAGCGAGTGCTACGCCCGTTCTACGACACCGCCCTTGCATTGAACCGCGACACCTTCCGACGCCTCGCACGCCTCCCCGGCACATCCCTTGGCCTGCAGCACGTGCTTGGAGTCGCAAAGGAGGCATCGGACACTCCGAACCTCGAGATCCACGTCCGCGGCCCACGAAACGGCTGACCATGCGCTCCCTACCCCGCAGCCTCGATCCGCTTCACGACGAGACGCTCACCGGATTCGTGCTTCGCCTGGCTCATCGACTGGGCACCACCCCCGCAGAGATCCTGCTCCGCACCGGTCTGGCACCCGGCGGCAGTCCTGGTCTGCCTACCCGCCTGCCCTTGAGCTTCAATTACCACTTGGACGAGGCCCACCTCGCGGCCTTTGCCCGCGCCACCCTGTTGATGCCCGCCGAAGTCGCCTGCATGCTCCTCGTGCCGCTCGGGCAGCGGTATGGGCCACTGAACCCCGCGTTCACGCCACGCAGCACCCCAGTCCGGATGATCTACGACAACCCGTGGGTGCTGACCCGCTCCACGCGCTACTGTCCTCCCTGTCTCACCGGGAACGGCACCCCAATCCAGGACAGGCACGGCGGTCCTTGGCAACGGCTGTGGCGCCTTCCGGTGACCTTCCTATGTGTCCGACACCAACGACTCCTCGCCCACCAGTGCCCCTGTTGCGGCGCACTTGCACAGTCCGCCCACGCAGGCAGCGCCATCGCCCGCCTGTCGGACGATGCTCTGAACCCGTGGCAATGCCGATCGGCTGAGGCGCGTTCGGAACCGGCCGAGCATCCCGCACATGCCTGCGGAGCCGACCTGAGCCGGGAAAGCGCCCCCGTCGGGGAACTCGGCTCGGCCACTATGGCCCTGCTCGTCCAAGTTCAACGACACCTTGCGGGCTTGCTCGCTGCGGGAGGCCCTGAGAGCACGACGAGCGCGGGGGCACCCGTTCCCGTCGCCCACTACTTCGCCGATCTGCGCGCGACGGTCGCCATGATCTTCCGAACCTGGCCCGAAGCACGCCCGCGCGCCGGCACATCGTTCCTGGCCGCCGTGCTCGATGACGAGCATGCTTCCCGCACTGCGGAGGCTCAGCCCTTGCTTAACACCGCCGGGAAGAAGAAGACCTCCAAGCCCTACACCGCGCCGCCGACCGATTCCTTGGCAACGGGCGCGGTTCTGCAGATCGCGACGCGGTTGCTCCGAGCGTCGGATCCCTGCGAGGCGCGAGAGTCGATGACCCCGCTCGTTCACAGACTTCGCGACGCCGACCGTGCGCTCAGCGCCTACTTGTGCCGCGCTGCCTGGATCTCAGCGCCCATGCGGGCTGCGGTCGGCGACTGTTGAAGGTGCCAGATCGCGACGGACTGTTACGTGGCGATGCTGGAGTGTGATAATGGTAGGGATCTTCACTCCCGGTGCCGGGATGGAAGCGGCGGGGGACGTGCCCAGATTCGGGGCCGGATCGGGGGCGTCGATGGTCGACACGGCGGGAACGGGTGTTGGGGCTGGAGGCGCTAGAGCGTCCGCTAAGTCGGAGGGTCCGGACGGTTCACCGCACGCCATCTTCGAACTGGCTCCGGAAGAAGACAGCGGCTCGGACACGCTGGGCCGTTACCGGTACCAGGTGGAGGTAGCCGCCCGAGAGTGTCTCGCCATGCTCACGGAGGACGCAATTGACTTCGTCGTCTGCGAGTGGCACGAGGACTTCGTCGTGGCGTGGGCCGATGGTTCGGTGGAACTGGTATCGGTCAAGCATCGCGAAGAAAATCAGGGCACCTGGTCGCTTACGGAGTTGTGCAAGAGCGGCGGCCTGACCCATCTCTTTGACCGCTGGTGCGCATGCGAGTGTGCCGCCAATGTCCGACTCAGACTGGCGACGAACGCGGCGCTGAGTCCGATCAAGGGTAATGCCGGCACGCTGGCTCGGATGTGCGGCCCGGAGCCGGAACTCACGGATGGGCTGTCCTCTATGGCGGAGACAATCGCCCGCCAGATGCTCAAAGTCCGTTGGAAACAGCCCTATCCCAACGTCCCGTACACACCCCAGGTGAGCAAGCTCGCTGACATCCAGGTTCCAACGGGGTTCGTTGAGAGGGTCCTTCGCTTCCTCGCAGTCCTGGAGATCTCCTGCGATCCACCCCAGCGAGCGCACATCACCGACGTCAACATCCAACGGCTTCTAGTGCCGGCCGTCGAGCAACTACAGCTCGCGCATGTCGACCTTGAGAGCACGTACCGGGCCGTCGTCGATCGGATCGAGCGTGCCAACCGTGATGAGAGCGACCGCAGCCAGCTTGCTGTCTACATCGCCGACCCGAGCCGCGTCCGTCACAGCACGCGGATGCAGCAGCGCATCGGCCGGCGCAGTATCACCCGCGAGATCGTCCGCCAGTCGATCGCGTACACGACGGTTCAGCTGCCCACGTTCCCCCGCGGTCAGCTGCCCGTGCTGGCACCGGGAGGAGCAAAGCTTGGCCGCAAGCTGCGCCGGGGCCTGGTGCCCTCGGACGAGGCGGCGTTCGCCGAACGGCTCCGCTCTGCGTGGTACACGACCTGGTCCGAGCGCCGCTCCGGCCTGGCCGGGGATGAAACCGACCTTTTGAACCTGTCCATGGACGTGCTGGAGATGGCCTTCGAGTGCCGACGCCATGCGCGCGCCCAGGTCGCCGAGGGCAGCGAGTTCGGCAACAAGATGAACGATCTGCTGGTCGAGAGACTGAAGGTCGACGCTCTGCCGTCGCCGCCGCCGTTCTTGCTCAGCAACCTGCATTTGCGGGGCTTGGCCTACCAGCTGTGCGACGAGTGCCTCTTCTTCTTCTCCGAGAGTTTCAACACGGATGAGGAAGCCTCATGACCCGTAGCGCCGACTTCGAGACGGCCGTAGCGCGCATGAGGACGCAGCGGCGGCAGGCAGAGCAGCGTGAGGTCCACTACCACGAGGCGCGCATTCTCCTGCTCATCTCGCAGTTCACCACCCCCAAAGGGGGACTCGACGGTCTGACAAAGCTCGCGAAACTCGACTTCCTGCTGCGCTATCCAGCGATGCTGGAGCGCCTCCTACCTGCTGGGGAGGCGTCGTGGCCGACAGGAACTGCCCCCACACCACCCGAGCGCCTGGCGGTCGAAAGCCGTATGACCCGCTACAAGTACGGGCCCTGGGACCAGCGCTACTACAGCGTCCTCGGTTCACTCGCCGCCCGCGGCCTGATCGTCTACAGCAACAGCGCCAGAGCCGAATTCCGCGCCACGCCGCAGGGCGCCGCCGCAGCGGCCTCTCTTGCTGCAACCCCGGAGTGGGACGTTGTCGCCAGCCGCATCAAGCTGTTAAAGCGGCATTTCAACAAGTCAGGATCGGCCTTGAAAAACCTCATCTACGACCGTCTGCCCGACGCCGTCGACCGGCCCTGGCGGACGGAGATCTGACATGGCCGTCCACCTGCGCATCGTGGCCTTGACCGTCACCACCGCCGAGGCGGAACAGACCTACCGCTTCGACCGTCCGGCCACCGTGATCACCGGCCCCATCGGCACTGGCAAGTCCAGTCTGCTGATGCTCTTCAAGCACGCCCTCGGCGGCAGCGCCATGCTCACCCCGGCGGTCCGCGACCACGTCCTGTCGGTCCAGGCCGAGGTCGTGGCTGGCGACGAACGTGTTGTCCTCAGGCGGACCATTGAGGGAGACACCGCCGACACTGTGGATCTCCTCGATCCACACTCCCTCGCTCTGGAACGCACCCTTCCTCTGCGGGCCTCGGAAGGCGTCACCACGCTCTCCGATCATCTCCTGGACGCGCTCGGGTTCCCGCGCGAACAGATCGCCGCACGCCGAGAAGGAGCAGCGCGGCCGCAGAACCTCACCTTCAACGATCTGTACGCCTACGCCTACCTCCAGGCACGCGAGATCGACCGCCAGGTCGTCGGTCACCTGGACAGCTGGTTTGAGACCAAGCGCAGAGAGCTCTTCCGCCTGATGTTCGGGCTCACCGACAGTGCGCTCATGGAGCTGAAACGCACCAGGAACCAGCTCTTGGACACACTGAAGGCCAGAACCGCCGAGCACGACAACGTCAGCTCCTTCCTGGCAGCCTCCGACCCCCGCAGTGACGACGAACTGCGGGCCGAACTGACTCAGTTGCGCGACTCCCTGGAGCGCGCATCGTCCGCCCTGGCCAGCCTCCGCAGCGAACTTCAGGAACAGACCGCCGCCGACACCGCGGTGCGTGACGAGCTGCAGAACCGCATCCGCGCCGCGCGGCAGACTGAAGAAGAAGTGTCCGCGGCCGCCGACCTCGTGGAGGCGAGGCATGCCGTCGTTGCTCAGGTACAGCTCGACCTCTCCCGTCTCGCACGGTCGGTCACAGCCATCGACCAGCTCTCCCCTTTCGAGTTCGTCGTCTGCCCGCGGTGCATGCAGTCGCTGGCGGACCGGGCCGTCGAGGACGGTCACTGCCTCGTCTGTCTCCAACCCGACCCCGTCGAGGCCGACATCGACCCGGCTGCCATCGAAGAGACACGCACGGCCCTGCAGCAGCAGCTTGAGGAGGCACAGCGCATCCAGCAGTCGGACGAGGCGCACCTGCAAACCGTCCAGGAGCGGTCGCAACAACTCAGCTTCGCCGTCACCAGCCTGCGCCGAGAGCTCGACGCCCAGACCCGTGATGCGGTCGCCCCGCGCTTCGACGCCATCGCCGAGGCCAGCTCCCGCGTCGCCTCGCTCAAGGCCAGCATTGATGCCATCACCCAACTGCGCGAATCCTGGGC
Organism: Streptomyces sp. NPDC058231; assembly: GCF_042882275.1. Classification (NCBI taxonomy): domain Bacteria; kingdom Bacillati; phylum Actinomycetota; class Actinomycetes; order Kitasatosporales; family Streptomycetaceae; genus Streptomyces; species Streptomyces sp. NPDC058231. The sequence continues at coordinate 94,189 of NZ_JBHVWN010000016.1, forward strand.
ACGGGTGCGCACCATCGACGCGGACATCCGCTCACTTAAGGCCGACCGCCGGCAGGTGAACAAAGACATCAAGGAGAAGTCCGAGCAGCTCAAGGCCAACCAGACTCTGCTCGGTGATCTCAGCGCTGAGTTCAGCCGACTGCTCACCAGCTGGAACCTGCCCTGGGTCGACACGGCCGTCATCGACCGCGACACCTACCTGCCGGTGGTCAACGGACGGCCATTCGAGACCCTGCAGGCTTCCGGCGGGGGCATCGCCACCTCCGTCAACCTCGCCTACAGCCTCACGCTCCTTGCCTTCGGACTCGACCACTCCGACGTCCTCGTTCCATCGCTCCTCGTGATCGATTCACCGCGCAAGGCATTTGGCAACAACGCCTCCGACCGGCAACGCGCGGCCGAGATCTACAGTCGCTTCAGGACGCTGGCTGACGCGTATGGCGAACGCTTGCAACTGATCATCGCCGACAATGACCCCCCGCCCATCACCAGCGACTCCTTCGGCAAGGTGGAGTTCGACTACGAGAACCCAATGGTTCCCGGCGTGGGCCATCCCGGCCCTGATCGGGTCACTCGCATCGAAAGCCAATCGGATAGCTACTGAACTTGATTGGGTGATGTCGGGCCGTTCGCCTGCCAGCGCCTGAGTCGGGTCGGTAGTTGTGGTTTGTGAGATACGCGCAGGGCGGCGGCTTGACCGATGCCAAGAGGGCTGCGAGGGAGCGGGTTCGGCTGGAGGCGGTCGGCCTCTTCGAGGGCAGTGCGAAGAACAGAGAGATCGCGGCTGCGCTTCGGGTGAGTGAGCGGTCTGTGGAGCGCTGGCGTCGGCAGTGGCGGGAGCGGGGCCAGGAGGGTGTCCGGTCGAAGGGCTCGCCTGGGCGTCCGAAACTGTCGAGTGTGCAGATGGCCAGGCTGGAGCGGGAATTGGAGCGTGGCCCGCTCGCTCATGGCTGGGCGGACCAGCGGTGGACGTTGGCCCGGGTGAAGACACTGATCGGACGGTTGTTCCACATCAGCTACACGGTGGAGGGAACGTGGCGGCTACTCAAACGCCATGGTTGGTCCTGGCAGCAGCCGGCCCGGCGGGCGATCGAACGTGACGACGGGGCAGTGGAGTTGTGGAAGAAGGAGGTGTGGCCACAGGTAAAAGCACGGCGGCGGCCCGCGGAGCCTGGATCGTCTTCGAGGACGAGGCCAGTCAGTCGCTGAAGCCGCCACGCGCAAGGTCCTGGGGCCGCATCGGCCAGACACCCGTCGTCCGCGTCCGGGGCCGGGGCTCCGGACGGGTCTCGATGGCGGGAATGACCTGCTTCCGTCCCGGAGAGCGGTCGCGGCTGATCTACAGCTTCCGCGTCCACCGGGGCCGCAAAGGCGAACCCAAGGGCTTCACCTGGCAGGACTACCGCGACCTCATCATGCGGGCCCACAACCAGCTCAAAGGCCCCATCGTCCTGGTCTGGGACAACCTGCGCACCCACCTGATGCCGCAGATGAAGGACTTCATCGCCGCGAACGAGGACTGGCTGACCGTCTTCCACTTCCCTTCCTACGCACCCGACCTCAACCCGCAGGAAGGCATCTGGTCACTGGTGAAACGGACCATCGGCAACCTCGCCGCCGCGAACCTCGACCAACTCGCCACCACCGTGAAACGCAGCCTCAAGAAGACCCAATACCGACCGCACCTCATCGACGGCTGCCTCATAGGCACCGGCCTGACCATGGACAGCTGACCACGATCAGGCCGACATCACGCATTCAAGTTCAGTAGCGTCGAAAGCTGACGAATTGCTTGCGGTTGGCCCAGTTCTACTGGTTCCTGAATGGGAGAGACTGCCGACAGATAAGAAGCGCCGCACTCGTTGGAGCTACGAAGTACTACTTGAAGAATTGGTTCCCCCGGAGCGGGACGCTCACCTGGCCGTGCTCTTGCCGTCATCTGCTCTTACCTCTCATGCGGAGGCTGAATTCAGGGCGGCTGTGAGGGAGCGGTGGCATCTGTCGACTGTTCTCTACGCGGCTGGTGTCTTGCCGAAGGTGCATACCAGTCTGGAAGTCGCGGCGGTTTTCCTACACGCGCGGCAGCCCAAGGACCCCGTCGTGCGCATGTTCCGCATGCCTCATCGTGTTGACCCCAAGTCAGTCGAGAGAGATTTCGAGAAATTGCTCCGCATGCGGGGCGGAAGGAGTAAGAACGGCTACGTCGTACGGGATCTCATCCCTGCACAAGAGCGACTGCACTTTGAACTGCACGATCCGGCAGTGCTGGCCCTCCGTGAGGATCTGGTCGGGTACGGGAGCGTGGCGAAAGTGGGTGATCTTTTCACCAAAGTGCCAAGCGTTAATCGCCACACACTGGGTGAGAAAACCAGCTCAACTGGCCAGCCGGGTGCTGCCCGCGTACTTCGAGGGACCGATGTGCTCACGGATGGCTCGATCGCACCCCCTGACCCCGAAGATATCTGGGCGCAGGTGCCATCGGACTGCTTGTTGCAGGCTGGGGATTTGATTCTGCGATCCATCTCTCGACCTACAGACCGCCATCGTTTTGTGGTCAGTGAAGTCGGGGATGAGGACCTGCCGGCTGCGGCAAGCGAACATGTTATCGCGCTGCGCCGGAAGGTGCCTTTGGAAACACATCAGCTTCGCTTTATTCTGCTGTTCCTTCGGTCTCCAATGGCAGGGCCGATGCTGGCGCAAGCGGGTGTGCACATTCTGTGGCGAGACCTCGCAGACTTGACGCTGCCGCAACCGGATGAGGCACTGGCCTCCGCTCTGGACAACCTGGAAATCTCGAAGCGGCACCTGGAAGAGTGGCACAATGAGGCGGATGACCTCCTTCAATCCGTCTTCCTCGACCAGAGCGCAGCTCAAGGCCGCGACCGGATCGTGCGATCTGGTCAGACTCTGCGGCTTAGGGTCGCAGCCGCTAGCCTTCTTGACGATTTGGGTCACACGGTCCGTACGCGCTTCCCTTACCCGGTCGCCCTGCGCTGGCGTGAGACTGAGGCCGCGATGAGTGTGCGAGACGCTGGCCCTGCGTATCAGGCAATTCTCGGCACCGCTGAGATCCTTCTGGCCTACAGTGCCCTGTTGGTAGGGGCGCTCGCCAGGGAAGAAGGAATAGAGCTGGGCTCCATTCACGCCATTCGTGGCCAACTGGAACGAGGCCGAGGGCCAGGGTTCGGTGAATGGGTGGCAACACTGGACGAAATTTCCAGTAAGCGAAAGAGGCGTAGTCTTCCAACAGAACATCCCCTGAACGCCCTTGGCGCTATGTTCGCAGACGAGCAAGTCGCTGACGCACGCAAGCGTCTGTACCTCCGCCGTAATGATGAAGACCACGAGCGGCGAGTGGACCGCGTCGACCTGCCGCAGGCGCGTGACGCAGCCTTCGATGACCTTTCCAGGTTGATTGAGGGTGCAAGATTCTTGGCCGACTGGTCTTTGATTCAAATTACCGACCTGCACTGGGACGCGCTTCTAGGGCGCTCGGTGATCGACTATCGAAACTTGATGGGTGATCATCCAGTGGTGCCCACAAGCACGATGGTCTTGGACCGCAGCGACATCGAGAAGGGGAGCCTGTACCTCAAGGATCAAGAAAACAGGCTGCATTTGCTGCGGCCTTTTCTGGTTGGGTGTCTCTGTCGACGATGCCGTAGCTGGTCGACCTTTCACATCGATAAAGCCTCTCAAGGTACGGTCACCCTCAAGTGCCTCGAATATGGGCATACCTTTGACGACCCTGCGCTTTTGGGGCCGTTGCGGCACGTTGGATTGCTATAGTGATATGCCGCGAGTGCGATAGGTTATGGAATTCCTGTAGTCGCGGTTTGTGACACTCCAGATCGTTTCGTAGCCGCGGGTGCGGCTGGTGCGTGGGCCAGTTGAACGTGCACCCGAGGCGCCTTGTGGAACCCAAGCCGCCATCGGTATGAACCCTCATCCCAGCGCGCGCGAGGCGGGCAAGGCCAGGACTGCGTGGTCCGGAACTCGAGATACTGAGCGTTTGCCAACCTCAGTTTGAGCAGGTCAGGTGGAGGGTGAGGACGGCTTGGACGTGGCTGGTGATTCGGGTAGTGCTGCAGCGGAGCCTCCGTAGCAAGCGCCAGGTCTTCAAGGTCGCCATGGCCTGCTCGCCGAGGGCCCGGATGCGGGCGTGCGCGGCGTTGACCGCGCGTTGACCTGCCGAGAGCAGGTCCCACCGACCGCGGAAGGGCACCCGCACGGTGCCGCCCGCGCCCTGGTAACCCTTGTCAGCCCAGCAGGCCAAACCCGCCTGGTTGAGGGCGTCGATGATGCCGTGGGTTCGGGCGGCCTTGATGTCGTGCACGGCGCCGGGCAGGGCGGGCGAAGCCCACAGCAGCTTCCCGTGTGGATCGGCGATGACCTGCACGTTCATGCCGTGCTTCTTGTGTTTGCCGGAGTAGAAGGGCCGGTCGGCTGCGATCCGGTCGATCGGCAGCAGCGTCCCGTCCAGGATCACGAACGCCTTGGCCGAGGCGGCCGTCACCGCCGTAGCGAGGTCGGGCGCTCGCACCGCGAGCAGACTTACGGCTTCCGCGATGTACCGGTACACCGTGCTCACGCCCACCTCGAACCCGGCCGCGAGCTGCGCGTAGGTGTGCCCCAGGCGCAGGTGCGCCAGCACCAGCAGCGCCTGGCGGCCGGCGGACAGCCGCCGCCACCGAGTCCCGCACGCCGCCCGATGCGCGGCCAACTGGTCTGTCAGGAACCGCAGGTGCCGGGTGGACAGGTCGAGGGCAGACGGATAGACGAGCATACGAAGCTCCTGCCGGCACCGGCGATCTTGGTCGTGAACCCGTTTACCAGGAGCTTCATCGTGTGCGCAGGCCAACCGAAGGATTCATCCACCAAGTTGGCCGCCGATATTGCCGATACGGGCTCTGTATAGGCTGGTGCGCATGGATGTGAAGGGGTGTCTTGGATGTGACCTTCTGACCGGGCGCCGGGAGTTGCCTGGGGGCGTCCTACACGAGACTGCTGCTTGGGTGGTGAACCACGTCGTCGGCCCGATGAATCTCGGCACCTTGATCGTCGGTCCGCGGGAGCACGTCGTGGCCATCGCGGAGCTCAACGACACGGCAGCGGCGGAACTCGGGCCCTTGCTGCGCGATACCGCTCGTGTCGTGGAGACGTTGTGCCGGCCCGAGCAAACCTACGTCTGCATGTGGTCGCACGGCCGCGACGCACGCAAGCACCTGCACATCGCAGTCCAGCCGGTGACCGCTGAGGTGCGGGCCCGCTACGGCGGGCTGCGTAACGAGCAACTCCAGGCCCGGATGCTGGCCGACGGTGACGAGCCGCACATCACGGAGGTCGAGCAGTTCTGCGAGCGCGCTCGCGAGCTCTTCCGAGTGATCAACGAAGGCGGCGCCGAAGACCGCAGCTGATCATCGGTACCGCGCCGACGTCACGACGTAGTCGGACAATCAATGCGGGGAAGCATGCAGCCCTCTCCATCACGCATCCTCCAGGTGAGGTTGGCAAAGGCTCACTGGCTGAAGGCTTCGTGGCTGTCGGGGGTGAACCGCCATTCCAGCAGGGCCCGCCGCAGCTCAGGTTCCGTCAGCCAGCCATACCAGGCGACCTCATCGGGATCGGGGACCATGGCGTCCGGCACCACAGCTTCGTGCACGCCGAGCTGGTGAGGGCTCAAGCCGTTGCGGTTGATGAACGTGAACAGCAGGCGCGGCAGCGCACGAATGCCCAGCTCTTCAGCCAACTCCCGCGCGGCGGCCAGTTCGTAGGGCTCGCCGACATTCACGGCGCGACCGAGCTCGACCTCATAGAGCCCGGGGAAGCGCGATACCCGTTCCGACCGTCGGTGGACGAGGATCTGTCGACGCTCATCACGACACACCGTCACGGCGACCCGATACGGCCGACCCACCCGGATGGCCTCCCGACGGTTGACCACCCCCAGCTCGCAATCCTGATCGTCGACACGCACCACCAGTTCACCCACGATGCGCACCCTGGCAGAGCCCACCGACAGCGTCGTTTCTCGGCGACTCGCGGAGGCCGGCCCAGAAGTACCCGTACCAGGAGGCCGGACATGCATGACGACAGTTGCCCTGCAAATACGACACCTATCGTGCTCAGGCTCAGCTGCCTACCGCGTGGCACACGACACTTTTGCAAGCATGTGCTTGCAAAAGTTAGCGGCTGGGCACAGTATCGACTCATGGCATCACTCAACGTCGGCAATCTCGGCGAGTACCTGCGCGAGCAGCGTCGCAATGCGCAGCTCTCGCTGCGGCAGCTCGCCGACGCCGCCGGGGTGTCCAACCCGTACCTCAGCCAGATCGAGCGCGGGCTGCGGAAGCCGAGCGCCGAGGTGCTGCAGCAGGTCGCCAAGGCCCTGCGGATCTCCGCGGAGACCCTCTACGTACGGGCCGGGATTCTGGACGAGCGGGAGCGGGAGGAGCTGGAGACCCGGGCGGTCATCCTGGCCGACCCCTCCATAAACGAGCGGCAGAAGAACGTGCTGCTGCAGATCTACGACTCCTTCCGCAAGGAGAACGGGTTCGAGACCGCCCCGGAGGACTCCGGGGACGGATCCGGCCTCAGCGCGGAGGGCACGGATGCCGATACAGCTTCAAAGCCTTCACCACCCTCAAACTGATTCCGATGATCCGGGAGGACCACAGTCATGGCCATCACAGATGACCTGCGTAAGACCCTCACCGACCCGACCCCCCTCTACTTCGCCGCCGGTACGGCCGACCTCGCCGTCGAGCAGGCCCGCAAGGTTCCGGCGCTGATCGAGCAGCTGCGCGCCGAGGCTCCCGAGCGGATCGACGCCGTGCGCAACGCCGACCCGAAGGCCGTGCAGGAGAAGGTGACCGCGCAGGCCAAGGAGGCTCAGGCCACCGTGCAGGCCAAGGTCACCGAGGTGCTCGGGTCGCTGGACACCGATCTGAAGAAGCTCGGCGAGTCCGCCCAGGACCTTGCGCTGCGCAGCCTGGGCGTGGCCGCCGAGTACGCGGTGCGGGCCCGTGAGACGTACGAGAAGGTCGCCGAGCGCGGCGAGCAGAGCGTGCGGACGTGGCGCGGCGAGACCGCCGAGGAGATCGTCGAGATCGCCGTCGTCGTCGAGCCGCGCCGGGAGTCCGAGCCCAAGCCGAAGCCGAAGGCGGAGCCGGCCGCGAAGGCCTCGCCCGCGGTGAAGAGCGAGCCGAAGACCGCCGCCAAGGCGGAGACCCGGACGCAGCCCACGCCCGCCAAGAAGGCGCCCGTGCGCAAGCCGGCGGCGAAGAAGACCACTCCGCCGACTGCCAAGTAGCGTCACGGCCGGTGTGTACCGGGGCGCGGGGCGGGCACCTTTCGGGGTGGCCGGCTCGTTGTCCCGGTACCTTGGCCGCGAGGCGCTCATCCACTCAATAGGCGGTGCACACCATGTTGCTCACAGGATTCAGCACGCTCATCTGGCTGCTCTACATGATCATGCTTGTCCTGGCCGTGGTCGCACTGTTCCTGGCCGCGACGGCCCGCGAGGACGCGTACCGCGCCGCGGACAAGCAGAAGAAGTCCTTCTGGCTGATCATTCTCGGCATCACCGTCGCGGTGAACCTCTTCGTGCCGATGCTGTTCCTGCAGCTCGCCGGCGCGGTCGCGTCGATCGTCTTCATGGTGGACGTACGGCCCGCGCTCAAGGCGGTCTCCGGTGGCGGCGGCCGGCGCGGCGGCTCCAGCAGTGACGGGCCGTACGGGCCCTACAACGGCGGGCGCTGAGCGCTCGCGGGTGCCGCCGCCGCGGCGGTGCGCGGGCGGGGGAGCGAAGCGCTCCGGGTCCGGCCGGCGCTCCGGTCGCGGTCGAGCAGCAGCACTGCCACGTCGTCCGTCAGCTCGCCGCCGTTCAGCTCCCGCACCTCGGTGACCGCGGCATCGAGCAGCGCCTCGCCGCTGAGCCCCTGCGCCAGCTGACGGTTGATCATCTCGACCATGCCGTCCTGGCCGAGCCGCTGCGTTCCGGTCGGCCCGACGCGCCCCTCGATGAGCCCGTCCGTGTACATCATCAGGCTCCAGGCGGCGCCCAGTTCGACCTGCAGGCGCGGCCAGCGAGCCCTCGGCAGCAGGCCCAGGGCCGGACCGCCCTCCTCGTACGGGAGCAGCCTCGCCGGCCGTCCGTGGCGGGCGATCAGCGGGGCGGGGTGGCCTGCCAGGCAGAGTCCGGCGCGCCGGCCGTCGGGCGTGATGTCGACGGTGCAGAGCGTCGCGAAGATCTCCTCGCTCTCCCGCTCGTGCTCCAGCACCTGCTGGAGCGTGGAGAGCAGCTCGTCCCCGCAGAGTCCGGCCAGCGTCAGGGCCCGCCACGCTATGCGCAGTTCGACACCGAGCGCCGCCTCGTCCGGGCCGTGCCCGCAGACGTCGCCGATCATCGCGTGGACGGTGCCGTCGGGCGTACGGACCGTGTCGTAGAAGTCCCCGCCGAGCAGCGCACGGCTGCGGCCGGGGCGGTACCGGGCGGCGAAGCGGAGGTTCGAGCCCTGCAGCAGCGGCGTCGGGAGCAGGCCGCGTTCCAGGCGGGCGTTCTCCTGGGCGCGCAGTTTCGACTCGGTGAGCTGGTGCTGTGCGATGTCGGCGCGCTTGCGTTCGACGGCGTAGCGGATGGCACGGGTGAGCAGCCGTCCGTCGAGCTCGCCGCGGAAGAGATAGTCCTGGGCGCCCACGCGTACCGCCTCGGCGGCCAGCTCGGCGTCGTCCTCCGCGGTGAGTGCGAGGACGGCGTGGCGCGGCGCGATGCGCAGGACGTGCTTGAGGGTGGCGAGCCCGTCGGGCTCCGCGTCCTGACCGCCGGTGCGGGTCTCGCTGCCGGCCGGCAGGGCCAGGTCCAGCAGGATGCAGTCGACGTCGTCCGTGAGGAGCCGGCCCGCCTCGGTCAGATTGCGGGCGGTGCGGACGCGCACCCGCGTGCCGGCCGCGGCCGGGAGCTCCGGGACGGTGAAGGTGCCCGCCGGGTCGTCCTCGATCACCAGGAGGGTGAGGTGGGCGACGTGGGTGGTCTCCGCAGCGGGAACGGCACGTTGCTGCGGTACGGGTACGGGCATGGGTTCGGTTTCCTTCCCTCCCCCCGAGGGCGCGGCGGAGCGACGATCGACGACCCGCCAGACCGGGACCATAGCGGTACCTGACACGCGAACGGAATGGCGAACCGCATCCGACCCGCGGCACACGCGGAGCCATAAGCCGCGTCCCACCACGGATCCGGGCGAGATGTGCCCGTCCGGGCGGGGCGCCGGGCCATGACGAACATCACCCCTGAGGTGGGGGAGCGGGTGGCGTGGCTCACGGCATGAACGGGCGGGTGCACGGCCCGGGTCACGTACCCGCCGCACGCCTGCCGCGCCCGCCTACCGGTCGGGGCGGACCACCCCGAGGATCTGCATCGAACCCGCGCCCGCCAGCGTGACATCGCGGCCCGGACGCGGGGCGTGCACGATCGCGCCGTCGCCGATGTACATCCCGACATGGCTGGCGTCGCTGTGGTAGATGATCAGGTCGCCGGGGCGCATGTCCTGGATGGCGATGTGCGGCAGCTGCCGCCACTGCTCCTGCGAGGTGCGCGGGATCGGCCGTCCCGCCGCCGCCCACGCCTGGGAGGTCAGGCCCGAGCAGTCGTACGATCCCGGGCCCTCGGCGCCCCAGACGTACGGCTTCCCGATCTGCTGCGTGGCGAAGGCCACCGCCTTCTTCCCGCTCGCGCTCGCCGCGCGGTTGATCTCCTTGAGGGCGCCGGAGCTGAGCCAGGCGCTCTGTGCCTTGGAGGCGGCCTCCTGCTCCAGCTCGAGCAGCCGCTCCTGCTCCTTCTTCTCCAGCTGTGATTCCAGCTTCTTCGCGGCGTCGATCTGCGCGTTGATCTTCTTCTTCGCCTTGGCCTGCTTGACGCGGTTGGCTTCGAGCTTCTTCCAGTTGGCGCTCGCGTCCTTGGTGTACGTCTCCAGGTCCGCCTGGGCCCTGGTCAGTTCGCCGAGGACTCCCTTGGCCGCCTGCTGGCTCTGCCAGACCCGGTTCATGCCGGCCATGAACATCTGCGGGTTGTCGCTGAGCATCAGCTGCGCGCCCGGCGGCAGCCCGCCGGTGCGGTACTGCTCGCGGGCCTGGGCGCCCGCCCTGTTCTTGAGGTCGGCGATCTTCGCCTGTCCCTCGACGATCGCCCGTGCCAGTTCGGCGAGTTCACCGGACTGCTTCGTGGCCTGCTCATCGGCGAGGTTGTACGCGTCGGTGGCGGCCCCGGCCTTCAGGTACAGGGCGTCGATCTCCTCGCGTACCTCTTCGAGGCTCTTCTTCTGAGTCGTGGCCGTGGTCGTGGGGGAGGGCGGTGGGGGCGCCGCGAATGCCTGGGCCGGTGCGGTCAGTACGGTCAGCGCGCAGACCAGAGTGATCGCGGCAGCGGCAAAGTGGCGTCGGTTCACGAGCTCCCCCTGAACGAATCTGATTTACCGTCAGTAACTTTTCGCGCCGTCGAGATCGTGCCATGCCGTACCGAAAAGCAACAGAGGTGTACAGCTGCCGTCCTGACGGTCACACGGGTCATGCCGGTCGTGCGGGGATCTCCCCTTCCCCCTCATCTGGGACGAACGGCGCCTCGCCCGTGTTCCCGGGTCGTCCCGAACCACTCCTGTCCCGCCGCCCGTGGATCCGCGACCCACCGCGCCCGCCGGGGCGAGCGACCGCGCCCCGCCCGCACGCGAACTACTGCTCGGGCCGGAGCGCCGCCCACTCCACCGTGACCTCGCCCTGCCGCCACCGGCGCACGCCGTCCGCCAGCGGCCAGTCGCCCGACAGGGAGCGCACCGCCGTGATCCAGCGCTGCCGCGCGCCCAGCGAGGCGTACGGAGCCGCCGCGGCCCACGCCCGGTCGAAGTCGCGCAGGAACGCGTGGACGGGTTCGCCCGGCACGTTGCGGTGGATCAGCGCCTTGGGGAGGCGTTCCGCGAGGTCGGAGGGGCGGTCGAGGGAGCCGAGACGGGTCGCGAACGTAACCGTGCGCGGGCCCTCCGGGCCGAGCGCCACCCACACATGGCGGCGCCCGATCTCGTCGCAGGTGCCCTCCACCAGCAGTCCGCCGGGGGCGAGCCGGGAGCACAGCCGCTGCCAGACCGCGGCGACCTCGCCCTCGTCGTACTGGCGCAGCACGTTCGCCGCCCGGATGAGGGCGGGCCGCCCGGCCAGCGGGATCTCGAAGCCGCCGTGGACGAAGGTCAGTCCCTCGCGCTCGTACGGCTTCGCCGCCGCGACCCGCTCCGGGTCGATCTCGATGCCGACGACCGCCGTGCGCGGCTCCGCGGTACGCAGCCGGTGCAGCAGCTCCACGGCGGTCCAGGGGGCGGCGCCGTACCCGAGGTCGACCGCGACGGGGGCGTCGGAGCGGCACAGGGCCGGGCCGTGCGTGGCGGCGATCCAGCGGTCCATGCGGCGGAGCCGGTTCGGGTTGGTGGTCCCGCGGGTCGCGGTGCCGATGGGGCGCATGACAGCGAGCCTAACGATCCCGCGGGCCGTGTCCGACCGGGCTGCCGTGCCGGGCGGGGTGCGGTGACGCGCCGCGGACGAACGCAATGATTTGGCAAAATGGAAATGAAAGGGCGTGTTCCGCTGTTCCAGCCTTGCGGAGGGCCCCGTGCCCTTCGGTGTCATGCCCCGAGCGAGGAGGACCGGACGACGTGAGCCAGTACGTCTCTCGGCTCGGCAGCAGTCGCATGGGACCGCGCCTCAGGTTCCCCGGCTCCTTCCACGGCAGCCACCGCAGGCCCCGCCGTATCGCCATGCTCTCCGTGCACACCTCCCCGCTCCATCAGCCGGGGACGGGCGACGCCGGCGGGATGAACGTGTACATCGTGGAGCTGGCCAGGCGGCTCGCCGCGATCAACATCGAGGTCGAGATCTTCACCCGGGCCACCACCGGCGCCCTGCCCCCGGCGGTGGAGCTGGCGCCCGGCGTCCTGGTCCGGCACGTCGACGCGGGGCCGTACGAGGGTCTGGCCAAGGAGGACCTGCCCGCCCAGCTCTGCGCCTTCACCCACGGTGTGATGCAGGCCTGGGCCGGCCAGCGGCCCGGCTACTACGACCTGGTCCACTCCCACTACTGGCTCTCCGGCCATGTCGGCTGGCTCGCCGCGCAGCGCTGGGGCGTTCCCCTGGTCCATGCCATGCACACCATGGCGAAGGTGAAGAACGCCGCGCTGGCCGAGGGCGACACCCCCGAGCCGGCCGCCCGTGTCATCGGCGAGACGCAGATCGTCAGCGCCGCCGACCGGCTGATCGCGAACACCGCGGAGGAGGCGGACGAGCTCGTCCGTTTCTACGAGGCCGATCCGGCGGCCGTCGCCGTCGTCCACCCCGGCGTCAACCTGGACCGCTTCCGCCCCGCCGACGGGCGGGCCGCCGCCCGGGCCCGTCTCGGACTGCCGCAGGACGCCCTCATCCCGCTCTTCGCGGGCCGTATCCAGCCACTGAAGGCCCCCGATGTGCTGCTGCGCGCGGTGGCCGCGCTGCTGGACCGGGACCCCTCGCTGCGTTCCCGGATCGTCGTACCGGTCGTCGGCGGTCCCAGCGGCAGCGGTCTCGCCAAACCGGAAGGGCTGCAGAAGCTCGCGGCGCGGCTGGGTATCGCCGACGTCGTACGGTTCCAGCCGCCGGTCGGACAGGATCAGCTCGCCGACTGGTTCCGGGCGGCGTCCGTGCTGGTCATGCCCTCGTACAGCGAGTCCTTCGGGCTGGTCGCCATCGAGGCGCAGGCGGCGGGCACCCCGGTCGTCGCGGCGGCCGTGGGCGGTCTGCCGGTGGCGGTACGGGACGGGGTGAGCGGCTTCCTGATCTCCGGGCACGACCCGGAGGCCTACGCGCGGGAGCTGGCCCGGTTCGCCGACTCGCCGGAGCTCGTCGCCCGGATGGGCGGGGCGGCCGCCGCGCACGCGCAGGGCTTCGGCTGGGACACCGCCGCGTCCGCGACCGCCGATGTGTACGCGGCCGCTGTGCAGGAACGCCGCCGCCGGGTGCGCGCGCACACCGGCTGACCGACGCGCGCACCACGGCTGACGTACGCTCGCACCATGGCTGACGTTGATGCGCCGCAGGTCAAGCAGGCAGAGCAGGTCATCGAGGCGACGCTGAAGGACGCCGGGCTCGAATGGGAGAGCCCTGATCCCGGCAGTTACGTGGTGAAGCTGCCCGGCACGCGGAAGCTGTCGACCACCTGCTCCCTCATCGTCGGCAAGCACTCGCTCTCCATCAACGCGTTCGTAGTCCGCCATCCGGACGAGAACGACGCGGCGGTCCACCGCTGGCTGCTGGAGCGCAACCTCCGTCTTTTCGGCGTGAGTTACGCGATCGACCGGCTCGGCGACATCTATCTCGTCGGTCGGCTGCCGCTCTCCGTGGTCACCCCCGAGGAACTGGACCGGCTGCTCGGCACCGTCCTCGAAGCGGCCGACGGGTCCTTCAACACGCTGCTGGAGCTGGGCTTCGCGAGCGCGATCCGCAAGGAGTACGCCTGGCGGGTGTCGCGCGGCGAGTCCACGCGGAACCTGGACGCGTTCACGCACCTGACCCAGCGCCCCGTCAACTGACCGATCCTGCCCGAGGATTCCCCGACGCACGACCCTTTCGCCGCGCCGGGGGTCCGTGGCATGCTCACCGCCGACGCAGATATGAACGTCGTTCATATACATGGAAGGCGGGTCGGCTCGATGGCTACTGTGGGGAACATCAGCAGACGGGGACTGCTCGGCAGCGCGGTGGCCGTGGCCGCGGCGGCGGCGACCGGCACCTTCGGCGCGGCCACGGCCGGGGCGGCAGAGCGTCCGGGCGGCAGGCCGCGGACCACCCCGATCTGGCGGGAGTTCACCGCCACCCCCTTCACCCATGCCCAGATCCCGTTCATCGGCCGGGCCGGCTACCGGGGTGGCTCCGAGCTCCCCCGCCGCCACCACGTCGTCGCCGATGTGCGGCACTACGGCGCCGTACCGGACGGCTCCGCCGACGCCGCCCCCGCGATCAACCGTGCCATCGCCGCTGCCGGAGAGCGTGGCGGTGGCACGGTGCTCATCCCCGAAGGCACGTACCGGATCGACGACATCATCCGGATCGGCCACAGCAATGTGGTGGTACGCGGCGCGGGCAGCGGACGCACGAAGCTGTACGCGACCAAGAACCTCACCGAACTCATCGGCGTGTACGGCAGCCGCTACGGCGGCGACAAGTCCAGCTGGTCCTGGGCCGGCGGCCTCATCTGGCTCTGCCCGGCGGACCGTTGGGCCTCACTCACCGACGCGATCAGGGCCAAGGCGTGGCCCTTCGAGGGCTGGACCGGGAACAGGCGGGACGAGTGGCAGACGCTGACCACCGTCGCCCCCGCCCGTCGCGGCGACCGGACGATCACCGTGCGGGACACGGAGCGACTGGAGCGCGGTCACCTCGTCCTGCTCCGCCTCGCGGACGACACCGACCACACCCTGCTGGAGCACATGGCGGGCGGCGGCCCCGGCGCGGAGGCGTACTACTGGGACGACAAGACCAAGTTGACCTCGTACGTCCCCTACGAGTGGCCGGTCCGGATCACCGCTGTGCACGGCCACCGGGTCACCCTGGAGCGCCCCCTCCCGCTCGACGTCCGCCCGGAGTGGGACCCGCGCCTGACGACACTCGCCACCCCGCTGACCGGATCCGGCGTCGAAGGGCTCACCCTCGAAGCGGTCGAGACCCCGCAGTCGCCGCACCTGCTCGACAAGGGGTACAACGGGGTCGCGTTCCAGTGCGCGTACGACTGCTGGGCGGACGACGTCACCGTCCGCCACGTCGACAACGGCTTCGGGCTGATCGGGGCATCGGCCTGCACCCTGCGCGGCACCCGGGTCGAGGGGCGCGGCTCGCACCACCCGTACTACTGCCGCGAGGGCTCGCACGACAACCTGATCGAGGACTTCACCATCGCCCGGCGGACCGTCCCGGCGCCGGCCGGGACCCAGCTGCACGGCATCAACGTCGAGGGGCTGTCCAGCGGCAACGTCTGGTCGCGCGGGCTGATGGAGATGGGGACGTTCGACTCGCACCGCGGGATGCCGTTCGCCAACGTCCGTACCGACATCACCGTCGAGAACAACGGCCAGCACGGCGGCGACGCGAGTGCGGGACCGCTCTTCGGCGCCCGGTTCACGCACTGGAACATCCGGGTCACCAACGGGCGGGCCGGCCTGATGCGGATCGACGGCCTCGCCCCGTACAGCGCGACGGTCGGCGTCAGCGAGGTGACGGAGTTCGGCCAGATCGACGTCCCCGACTTCACCGGGGATCTGCACACCCGCCTGGAGGCGTACGGCACACCGGAGGCGGTATGGCCGCCGAACCTCCACGCCGCGCAGCGGGCACTGGTGCGCTGACACGCACCCGCGTGGGAGCGCGGGCGTCGCGGTCACCTCACCCGCGTGACCGCAGCGCCGCCTCCACGCCATCCAGGGCCGACACGAGGTGCGGGCCGACCTCCGTCCACACCCAATCCAGCTGCTCCTGGGGAACGCGGCGCGGGACCGTCTCCACCAGCATGATCAGGTAGAGGTAGCAGCGGTAGAGAGCGAGCCGCAGCCGCACGGACGCGTCGAACACCATCGGGCGCCCCGACCCTTCCTCGTATCCGGCGAGGTTCCGCGAGCGGATCGAGTTCACTGTGCACGACCGCGGGGACCGCGGGAATTCCGGCCGCCGTGTAGTACGTGACCTCGTTGACCAGAAGGCCGCGCTCGTGGCTCATCCCCTCGGCGGTGGACGGCGGCGGTATCTTCACCACCCAGTCCCGCCCGTCGTCGAGGGTGACGCGGGTGACGTCGTTGTACGTGCCGCCGGTGAGCGGGACGCAGGCGCTGATGCCGTCCGCTCCGACGCCGACGGCATCGAGAACGGCCCGGACGGCTCCTTCGATGTGCACAGGTGCGCCCCTTTGCGTGGGTTGTGGACCGGACTGCCCGCTTCGGCCGGCGTCTTCACAGGTTGATCACGACGCAGTCACGATCAAGTGCCGTGCCCTAAATGATTGAACGTCAAACCACAGCGGACTCATAGGGTATGGACATCCCCCACGATTCGTACCCGCGCCGTCCGGCAGAGCACTGCCGCGTCGGCGGGTTCTGTGCTGTCCGTCGTCCTGAGCAAGAGAGTTGGGCCATGCGTTCCCTCGCCATCCGCCGTACCGCCGTTGCCACCACGTGCGCAGTGTCCCTGACCCTGTTCGCCACCGCGTGCGGTGCGGACTCGGACTCCGGCGGCAAGGACGCCGCCGGCAAGGGCACGCAGCGCGCCGCGTCCCAGCCGGCCACCGAGGCGCTGACCGCCGCCGAGCTGGACAAGGCCGCGCTGGTCCAGGGTGACGTCAAGGGGCACAAGATCACCGCAGCGGGCAAGGCCGATACCGTCGCCGCGTCCGACGTGACCGCCGACAAGGCGGAGTGCGACCCCTTCGTCGACGCGCTGATGGGCGCCCGGATCGGCAAGCCCGCGGCGGCCAACCAGCGCAAGGTGGTCAGCGAGCCCAAGAAGGGCCAGAAGGAGAAGCAGGAGAGCGAGGACGCCGGCGAGGCGTTCATGGCCGCCTTCGACATCACGACGACGATGGCCTCGCTCTCCTCGTACCCGGGCAAGGGAGCCCAGGAGACCGTCGAGAGCCTGCGCACCGCGGCCACCGCGTGCTCCGGTGGATTCGGCTTCACCGCTGCGGGGGTCAAGCAGAAGGTCGTCGGCATCGAGGAGGAGAAGATCTCGGGCGGCGAGGAGTCCGCTGCCTGGACGGTGACGGTGGAACAGGACGGCGAGAAGTCCCCGTTGAAGCTGGTCGTCGCACGCCAGGGCGGAACGGTCGCCTCGTTCGCCTCGCTCAACCTGGCCGCATCCGGCATGGGCAAGGACTTCGAGCTGCCGACCGCCGTGGTCGACGCCCAGCTCGCGAAGCTCGCCTGAGCGGCGGGACCCGGGGCGGCGTGACGCGATTCGGGGCGGCGGAACTCAGGGCAGTGGAACGAGCCTCACCACGGTGACGGTGAGGACGGACCCGGAGACGTAATAGAGGACGATGGCGCCGGCGACCGTCGCCTCGCGCCGGTCACGCTCGCTCTTGACGGCGGACGACCCGTGCCCGTACGGGTCGTCCCCCAGCGTGCGCGCCATCTCGTCCCGGAAGGTGTCCCCCTCCCGCATCTTGGCCAGGGTGTCGTCGGCGGGCGGGGCGAAGGAGATGCGGAAGCTCAAGCGACGCTCCGCCTCTCGGCCTCGTCCTGCGCCAGTCGGACCAGGATCCGTTCGGCCTCGGGGTCGGGCACCGCCTCCAGCATCCAGTGCCGCATCACGGCCTGGATCTCGTGCACCCCGGCCCTGCTGATGGCGAGGTCGAACTCCTCGCGTCTCTCCTCGGGCAGGGTGGCCCGGATGTCCGGAATGGTGTTGGGCACGTCGACTTCGGTACCGTCCACAAAGGTCTTCAGCGGCTCGCCCATGACCGTTCTCCCGATCTCCCAACGTGCGCCACAGAGTACGTCGACGCGTACGGGCCGTCACCTCCGCCGTCTCCGCCACCTCCGCGGGCAACTCGGCGCGCCACCACGAGTCGTGGGGGCCGCCCAGGCAACTCCCGTACCGGGAAGGGAGTCTGACGTGGCCTCCGGGTGACTCACCCGGAGGGGCGGCGTCCGGAACTTCCCCTGTACACGGTGCCCGTGGTTCGGACATGCTCGGTGACCGTGACCGACAACACGAACGGCCCCGCGTGGCCCGGCGGCATCACCGCCATCACCCTTTTCGTCGAGGATCTGGACGCCACGAAACGCTTCTACCGGGAGGTCTTCGGGCTGCCGGTGGCCTTCGAGGACGACGCCTCGGCCGTTTTCGGCTTCGGCGACACCCTCATCAACCTGCTGAGCACCACCGCTGCCCACGAGCTGATCGAGCCCGCCCCCGTCGCGGCCCCCGAGGCCGGATCGCGCCTCCAGCTGACCCTCACCGTGGATGACGTCGACGCGATGTGCGCGGAACTGACGGCGCGCGGTGTGACGCTGCTGAACGGACCGATGGACCGGCCCTGGGGCATCCGGACCGCCAGCTTCCGTGACCCCGGCGGACACATCTGGGAGATCGCGAAGTGACCGGAGCGACGTCACCGGACGGCGAGACCGCAGCACTCCTCTCCGCTCTGAACGGGCAGCGCCGTCACATCCTCGGCATCCTCGACGGGCTGGACACGGACGCGCTGCGGCGGCCGGTGCTGCCGTCGGGATGGAACTGCCTGGGACTGGTCCAACACCTCGCGCTGGACGTCGAGCTGTTCTGGTTCCGGGCCGTCGTCGCCGGTGACAGGAACGTCATCGACGCACTGGGCGACACCGAGGACGCCTGGTGGGTGGACCCCGGGCTGCCGGCCGCCGACGTTCTCGACCGGTACCGCCACGAGACGAGGCTCGCCGACGCCGTCATCACCAGCACTGATGCCGACACCGCCCTGGCCTGGTGGCCGCGCCACCTCTTCGGCGAACCGCACCTGCACACCCTCCGGGACGTCCTGCTGCACGTCATCACCGAGACCGCATGCCACGCAGGCCATCTCGACGCGGCTCGGGAACTCATCGACGGCCGGCGCTGGATGGTCCTCGACTGAGGGCTGTTCTTCGCCGGCGACGAGGGGGACAGACCCAGGGGCCTGCCGGGGTGTACTTCGTCCGGCGCCCGTCCCGGTCGCCTCACCAAGGCGTCCCGGCTGTGGCTACGTCGAGCGGGGCTGCGCCGTCGGGATCCTCGAGGTGAAGAACATCGCCAGGACTGCGGCGAGCGCAAGGATCGCGAGCGCGGCGCGCAGGCCGTCCAGTCTGGCCTCGGCGTTCGCCTCCATCGCGGCCCGGGCCACCTCCTCGTTCGTGCCCGCTCTGTCGAGAGCGGTCCTGAGCTGCGCGTCCGACAGGAACGGTGTCATTGGTCGTCGTTGGCCACTGTTGTGCAACCTCGCACGGCCCAGAGACGGCCCAGGACGCCAGGCCATCCGCCGCACCGCACCTTCTGATCCGCTGACCCGACCGCGCCCTGACGGGCGCACGCAACCAGCGGTTCACCCGCTGAGTTGACGACTTGACGCTGATCCAGAGGGGCGGTGCGAGGCGGGCGGGTATGGGGGCGGCTCACCCCGGCGCGACGTGCTGCTCTACGCGAGGACGACGAGACCGCCCGTTGATCCGTGGAGGCCGGCGACGGCGCCGTCGAGGGCAAGAGCCGCTGGTGGGATCTGGTATGCGAGCCCGGCGCCACGCGCCTCGTTGTGATCTGATGGCGGACCCCATACCCGGGTGAGATGTGGCGCGAGCTGCCGCCCGTGAGCCATCCCAGGATGCGGCCGAACCTGACGCTCACCTTGCGGCAGATCCGGATCATGCACGTCGACCCGGGCGGCCGCCTCAAGTGTCAGAGACGCTTGAGCAGCTCAGTCTGATCAGGCATGCTCCACGCCCCGAGGGCAGGGGGACTTCCGGCGACGCCAGGCTGACACATGCCACGTGCCGGCGCGCTCCAGTCCGCCTCACCACATAGGACACGGTGTAAGTCGACAACCTCACCTGATAGGAAGCCTCGCCGTTTGGGCTCAACTTGCGTCGATCGCTTGCGGGTAGTTGAAGAATCCGGTCGGGTCGTATTTCCGCTTCACGTTGACCAGACGGGGGTAGTTCGTGCCGTAGTAGGCCTGCCGCCAGTTCTTCAGTGTCGGGTCCGGGAAGTTCTGGTAGGCGTGTTCGGGCGACTTGTCGGGGAAGATGTCGGCGTAGAACTGCTTGAGCCAGTGGAGGTTGGCATCGGCGACGCTGGAGAGGTCGTAGTCGGCCCACGAGGTCTCGGCAGCGAAGACGAAGAGGTCGTTTCGGTGTACGAACGCGGTCGCGTTCGGTGGTACCTGGTTGATCTCACCGCCGAGGGCGAACATCGCGAACCCGGCTCCGTCCTCGTTGTTGCTGCCAGGCCAGTCCAGCAGGCGCTCGGCTGCCGCGCTGACCTGCTGATCGGTCAAGAGAGTGCTGGAGTCCAGGATCGCCGATTTGGTGGCAAAGCGATCGATCGGTGTGGTCGCGCTCAGCAGTACGCTCGCCTCACCGGGCGTGACCTGACGAACGGACGCGCTGTTGCGGGCGCGTTCCTCGGCCGTGCCGATCTTGAGCAGCGGGTCGAGAATGGCACGCAGTTCCTGGACAGTGCCGTAGAACTGGCCGATGGCGTTGACGTTGGCATTCGCATGGATCTGTGTCCTGGTCATCCCGCTGGTACCGATACCCAGACGCAGATGGAACCGCCTGTCGCCCGCGGTGTCCTGGGCAATGTGCTGCGCGGCCGCGACCACCGGCAGTACGGAGTCCAGGTTCCAGCGGAGCTGGTAGAACCCCACGGTGCCCTCGAACTGCTCGTACTGGAAGGTGAACGAGGTGTTGACACCGAAGTTGTTGCCGGCTCCGCCGCGGCAGGCCCAGAACAGGTCGGGGTGCGAGTCCTTGCCGGCCTTGACCGCCCGTCCGTCGGCGAGCACAACGGTCGTGGAAACGAGCCGGTCGCAGGTCAGGCCGAACATCTTGTCGCTGAAGCCGATACCTCCGCCCAGAACCAGCCCCGCGACCCCGACGCTGGGGCAACGACCGGTCGGCACGAACATGCCGTGGTCCTCCAACAGCGGATGCAGGTCCCCGTTGGTGACCCCGGCCCCTACGGTGAGGGTACCGGCGTCGTGCACGACCTTCATCGGCCCGTAGACCCGAGAGCGGGCACCGCCCGGCATCGGGGTGGAGACGATGCTCTTCATACGGGCCATATTCAACAGCAGGCCCGTGGTGGTCGAATACCCGGCGTAGTTGTGTCCCAGCCCGGTGCGCGGTACGGCGGGCAGCCCTGCCTCACGAGCCCAGCGGACAGCTGCGGACACGTCCCTGGTGGTCGCGCAGGCAACGATGCCAGCAGGCCGAATTCCGGCGTACCTGTGGTTGAACGGCAAGGCCAGCGACTGGTACACCGAGCCATGCGGCCGGTAGAGGGTGGCCCCAGGGGACAGGGCCTCGGCCAACCGCTTCCAGTCCCGATCGCCAACTGGCCCTGCTGCCTCAGCCGCCGCAGCCGCACTTTCCGGTACTTGAAGCCCCAGCGCCCCAGCAGCGGTTCCCAACACGCCCGCCCGCAGCACGTCTCGCCTGTCGATCACAGCGACCTACCCTCACGCAGAGGTCGCAGGCTCCTCCTGCGATCCCATCGGCCAGTTTGTTGGTCGTCGACCGGAGCCATCCCCGTCGGCTGTCCACTCGCCAGACCCACCACACGAAGGGACGAGAGACGCACCGCCAAACAGCTCAGACACACCCGGGGCCGTTGTCTGCGAACGTGCCGTCAGCGCCCTCACCATGCGGTACTTGGCAAAGGCGCTGACGGCTTTCCGAACGTCCAGAGGATGGGTAGACCCACGCGGTTCTCAAACCGAGAGGTGTGCCGACGCGACTATGGAGTTGCCCACGGTCCGGCCGGCGTGGCCGCGGCGGCGCCCATCGCCCACGAGCCCGGATCAGCCCTTCGTTGCCGGGCGTGAGTAGGCGGAAAGTGACGCTGAGCTTGATCTTGCTGCGGTCGGGCTACTAGAGGGTGCCTGCGGAGACGCCGAGCTGTTTGGCCATCGAGGTGATCGAGCGGCTCGGGCCGGACAACAAGTCGCGGGCGGCGCAGTTGACTTCCTCAGTGGCGAGGCTGGGCGCACGCCGATCCGGTCGCAGGCGGGGGCGACGGCCGGGCCTAGTAGCCCGACTGCTGATGCGGACGGCCCGGTCGTGTCGGCAGCAGCGCGTTGTCGAACACGTAGTCGCCAACGTTGGTACCGATCACATTCCCGTCCTCGGCGTCCCAGCGGTAGTGCACGCCCAGCCAGAGTCGGCTCAGCTTGCCCTCCTCGGCGACCTGGCTGAAGTTGGCCATCTTGCGGTACGCCTCGATGGTGTGCGGGTCCTCGGAGTGTGCGATGAACGAGACGTCGTCACGACCGAAGAAGTGCTTCATCGCGCTTGCCCACGCAGCCGTGAAGTTGGCGTGCCCGGAGGTCCAGGCGGGGAAGCACGGGGTGAACGGTGCCCCTGCGCGGTCCGCGCTGAGAGGCTCCCAGGTCGCGTTCGCGCCGCCCGTCGCCTGGATCGCGGACACCGGGCGCCACAGGTTGATCGGGCTGTCGAACTTGCTGTCCCAGGCCGTGATCCCGGCATCCGCCAACGACAGCGCCGACAGCGCGAACAAGTGGGTGGTCTCGTACGTGTCGAGCTTGAACTTCTTGGCGACGATCCCGGTCAGCTGGAGCAGTTGTCCCGGGGGGTGGTAGGTGCCGTTCAGGTCATGGTCCCAGAACCAGCCGATGACGGTCTGATCGTAGGTGCGCTCGGTGGAGTCGACGGCGCCGACCCGTCGTACCTCGTCGCGCTGGGCTGCGTACTCCGGGCTGGCCACCAGATCGGCGTAGGAAGTGAAGCCGCGCAGGGTGGGAGGCCGGAACTGCGAGCCAGAGCGGAGCACGAACGGCCTCACCTTGCCCCAGTTCGGGGTCACCGCGTCGCTCGGCTGCTTGCAGGCCCCTTCGTCAGCCGTCGCCTCTTCACCCGTCGGCCGCCAGGCTCCAGGTGTGGTGGTGTCGCCGCTGTAGGTCTCCGGGTTGTCCGAACCGTCGCCCGCCCGGGCTTTGTTGATCTGCCTCACCACGCGGTCGACCACCAGGCGGTCGAGGGGGTCGTAGGAGTGGGGGGAGCGGCCGGTCCGGGCCCTGTACTTGGCGTCGATGTACCCCTGATCGCCCGGGTACAGCTGCGAGATCATCCGGTACGCCGTGCGGTCGATCAGTCGCTCCTCGTCGTCCGGACGCGGCCGCGAGTGTTTGTCGGCGTACTTCAGCGGCCGGTTGAGGTATGGCTCGTACTTCAGGGTTCCGTACGTGTACTGATAGGCGCTCTCCGCGTTGTAGATCGCCGCGAAGACCATCGCCCCGGACCTGGACAGTTTGCCGGGCGAGGCGTCCCAGCCCCGCGCATTGCGGAACGTCTGGAGCAGGACGTTGTTCCAATACTGCGTCGGATCGCCTTTGTGCCCTGTCGCGGCGGCTGCCTGTGGCGCACCGACCGCCACCGGACTCAGTCCGGCGAGCAGGGCACCGGCCACGACGGCGGCCCGTAGCCGTCCCAGGCGTCTGCCAGCACGGCACTTCAAGCGTGGGAGCACGGATTTCACGGCCGACCGACGGCCATGATTGGGCTCGAGAGGCACAGTATTCCTTTCGACGTCGCTGATCGACAGCGGTAGCGTAAGGTCAGATATACGTAAATAGAGATCAACCACACCGATATGCCGCTTGCATCCTGCAACGTCATGATTTACGCAGAAATGCTCATCCGGTCATGATTGACGGCCAAGCTGAGCCGTGATCGCCCAGACGTGGAGGTCTCACTCGTGTGAGCGATTTCCGGATCCACCGAAGGGCGGCTGTCTGACACTGACTCCGCGAAGAGAGCGTGCTTGCCCGGCAAGTCGGCCTGCCCTGTGGCCGTTCTTCAACAGGTGGATCGCCGCGAAGTCGCTGACGCCGCCGTCGTACAGGTGCGCCACCAGTGGCGACTGCCCAACGCCGTACACCTGGTCCACCGCGAGCAGCCGCCCGGGCTCCCGGTCGAGACCGATCTCTTCGACCGTCTCGCGGCGAGTGCCCTGGTGCGGCGTCTCCCCGTCGTCGGGTTTGATGGTGCCGCCCGGAAGCGTATGCCGTTGATCAGCTGCCTCCTGGTCCATATCGGCGGTCGACCGGACTTTTTGTTCCTTGGCGACAGTGACTCCGGCACCGCCCATTGCTCGTCCGCCAGATCTCCGCGCGCCACAAAGCGCCGCCCCGGTTTGCCGCTGCGCTGACGGATCTCGTCTGGGCGAGGCCGATCCGCGACGGCGGGGGAGACCCCTCGGACAACGGCGACAAGGGCTCCGCACGGACGTAGTGGCACGCGTGTGGCACGGCGCCTGAATCGGTGAAGGGCCAGCCCGGGAGGTGAATCCTCCTGAGCTGGCCCTTCTCTCTGTGCCCCTGGCAGGATTCGAACCTGCGACACCCGCTTTAGGAGTTCGATCAACCGGGAGCTACTGCATGTTGCGGTGAAGAGTGCGGTGGTGTTGCGGACGGCTGGGGACCGTGGACGTACGCCGTCGTTGATGTCAGCTGTGGATGTCAGGCAGCCCGAGGCACGATGCTCACCGCGCGGTAGTCGTACCCGTCCTGCTTGAAGCCAGGGGCTTCCCATTTCAGGTTGAGACAGGATGCTTGAGCTGCGGAAAGGCTGTCCCGGTCACTCCGAGACAACCGGGACAGACCGCCGGTCACCAGCTGTTCTGGCACACGTCTAGCACGGCCGCTCATCGTTCTAAACGCGTAGCGGGGCAGGCTCAGCCGACCGGATTCGAACCGGCGTCCTCGCGATTTTGGAGACCGCGCGCGACTACCCCTGCGCTACGGCTTCGCCCGCTGCGATCCTAGTCCCGTCACGCTTCAGGACGGGCCGGTGCGTCGATCTTCTGTTCCGTAGCTCTATGTGGATCGGTCGGTGACGGTCATACCGGTCGGGCGACGGCCGTACGAGGACGCTGCCGGACGGGGCCGGTTGCTGTGGTTGCTGTACTTCGCTGCTGTATTGCAGTCGGTCGGGCAGATCCTTAAGAGGAGCCTGGTGGGCACCCGCCGTCGTGGCTGTCACATTGTGCCGCGCCACCGGAAGAAGCGACGCCCGACCGGAGGGCGGGCGCGTGCAACAGGCCGGGCACCTGGCCGCCGATCAACACTAGGCCCATGAGGAGAGGGGGCCAGAAGAAGCGCATGACCTGGCCGGGGCTCTGTCCCTTCGAAACCATGGTGCGTTCCCACCAGCGGCCGGCGAGACTTCCGAGAACGATCAGACACCCCATCGTGGCCAGGGACCAGCCCATGAACGGCAGCATCGCGCCTCCTTGACCGGCAGGATCTTCCTCTTGAGATAGGCCGCATGCAAGGGCGGGCCCCGAGAACCCGGCGCCCACCCGGCACGACAGCCGGACCATCAGCGCCGCCCGCAAGCAGAAATCTTCACTCTGAGCGAGCAAAGGGATCGTCAGCAAGCTGACGATCCCTCATGCAAGATCGAGGCTAACGACACCCCTTCGACTGCGTCGGGCCCTTCTGCGTGAAAGGCCGAGCCTGACCGGGGCGGGGCCCCGACGGCGCACTGTCGATCAGCGTGACGCGGGCGGGATGCTCTGCTCGTACTGGAAGACGTTGTAGGGGTCGTACTTCGCCTTGATCTCGCGCAGCCGCTCGAAGTGGCGTCTCCCCCAGTAGGCGGTCTCCCACTCCTGCATGCCGACGTTCGGCACGTTGACGTAGGCGCCGTCCACGAAGCTGCGCATCGCCTGGCTGAATTCGGCGGTCCAGGCCTGGCACGTCGAGGTGAGCGGGTCGCAGACGCCTGGTGTCGTTGAAGGAGTCCCCCAGGCTGCGCCGATCTCGCCGTAGAAGATCGCGTCGCGGTGCACGAACGCGGTGCCGCCGCGGGGCTCCCTCTTGATCGCCCCGCCGAAGGCATCGACGAAGTAGTTGCTGTCCTCCGTGGGAGCGTTTCGCATGTAGTAGCCGATGACGTCGATCGCCTTCTTCGGGAACAGCTTCTTGGCGAACTGTGAGAAGAACTTCACGTTGGCGGGCTCCTGCGAGCGCGGGACCTGGGCTCCGGCAAAGACGGGGCCCCAGTTACCGACCTGCACCTTCACATCGGGCGTGCCGATCGACAGGATCGGGGCCAGCATCTTTCTGGCCTCTGCCGCCGTGCCCTCCGCGAGCCACGCGAACAGCAGGATCTGGGACTTGTGGATCTCGACTTCGGATCCGAGGCGTTTGTCGGCGAACGGTACCGTACGCTGCCATGCATCGAAGATCCCATGCAGGTCCGTAAGGCCGTCCCAGGTCGCCTGCACATAGGCGATGCGCTTGAGCGGGTGCACCTTGTAGGTGAGTTGCGTGACGATTCCGAAGTTGCCGTTTCCCGCCCCACGGAGCGCCCAGAGCAGGTCTGAGTGGTCCTTCAGGTCGGCATGGATCACCTTGGCGCAGTCGCGACCCGACGGGACGACGACCTCGGTCCCGATCAGGCTGTCGCAGGCCATGCCGAGCCAGCGGTTGAGGGGGCCAAGGCCCCCGCCGACCGTCGCACCGACCAAGCCGACGCTGCCCTCGCTTCCGGTCGTGACCGCGAGGTCCTGCTTGGCGAGCGTCGCCACCGCTTCCAACTGGGTCAGGCCGGCGCCGACCTTCGCGATACGAGCGTCGGTGTCGATGTGGACCGACTTGAGCTGGCTGACGTCGATCACGATGCCGTTGTCGATGTTCGACCAGCCCTCCAGGGCGTGGCGGCCGCTGCGTACCCGCAGTGCGACGTTGTGCTGCCGCGCCCAGGTGAGGGCGTTCACCACGTCCTGGGTCTTCTGGGCGAAGACGATGACCAGCGGGTAGTGAGAGAACAGCTGGTCGTAGTCGATGCGATCATCCGTGTACGAGGCGTCACCGGGGCGGACGACGCGACCGGTCAGCTTCGCCGGCGGACATCCCGACGACCCTTTAGTCGGGTCGCTCGCGGCCAGAAGGCCCGAGGTGCTCGCGGCCGCAACGTCCGGCGCGCCTGCGGCCATAAGGCCCGGGACGACGACCGCCCCGGCGCCGGCGGCCGCTGACGCCCTGAGCAGGTAGCGGCGGGAAAAATCGCTCAAGGTCCAGATCCTCTCGATCGGGCTACGCCGGTACGCGGCTGAGGGAGCCCTTACCCGCCAGCCGCCGGGCAGCCCTTTGTGGTCGACCCCCGCACGGTAACGGGGCGAACCATGCGGTGTTTCCCGACACGCCAATTGAGGACGATGACGACAGTCTGAAGGAGTAACTCAGCGGGATCCCGTCATAACCGGTTTGGGACGCACCGCGCCCTGCTCGAAGCTATCCCTTGGCCCAAGCGGTCAGAATACGCGGGTGCTCTCAAAGATGATGGGCTCGCCGATTTCGCTAGTCAGGTCAGCATCTCGCAATGGCCCGACGAACCGCCTTTCTGATAAGAATTTGTGGGCGTGCCCCCGTAATCACCACTCTCCGCCTGGAGAACCCGGCTGGTCACTCGCGGGACTCATCGTGCGAACGGTGTGCCGCTGTGCGCACGTGTACGCCGGTTGGTGTCGGCCGCTGATGTCAGGCCGCCCGCCTGTTTTCCTGGCCACCACTGGCAGAAGGCCACGGTCGCGTCATCACCGGATTTGTGCGTGGCCACCGGATGCCGGTTGGATATGTCGCCTCACCCTTGCGAACAGAATGTGTGTCCATGCCCAGGGACACTTCCTGCGCATCGGGCTCGTCGAATTACATCGGGGGATGGCTGGGGCATCTCGATGACGAGCTCAGGTGAGGGAGGCGACGCACCCTTTGCCGGGTGCATCGTCCCGTTGTTTGGAGCTCTGGCCTCATCCTTATCAGGTCGATCACGGGGCATCGTTACCCTCGGACAACCTGCTCTAGAGCAGGACGGGCCGTTCGCCATGATGCGGCGTCTTCGACATCCGCATCCGCCGTTGGCGCCGTCGCACCTGACGGCCCAGAGACGGCCCAGGCCCACGAGTAAGCCCCCTACCCGTGGAGAACCCGCAGGTAGGGGGCTTACTGACGTCGCGTTACTTCTTCTTGCCCTGGTTCTTCACGGCCTCGATGGCGGCCTTCGCCGCGTCCGGGTCGAGGTACGTGCCGCCCGGCTTCAGCGGGCGGAAGTCGGCGTCCAGCTCGTAGGCGAGCGGGATGCCGGTCGGGATGTTGAGGCCCGTGATGTCGGCGTCGGAGATGTCGTCCAGGTGCTTGACCAGTCCGCGCAGGCTGTTGCCGTGGGCGGCGACCAGGACCGTGCGGCCGTCCAGCAGGTCCGGGACGATGCCGTCGTACCAGTACGGCAGCATGCGCTCGACGACGTCCTTGAGGCACTCGGTGCGCGGACGGAGCTCGCTCGGGATCGACGCGTAGCGCGGGTCGTCGCTCTGCGAGAATTCCGCGCCGTCCTCGAGGACCGGCGGCGGGGTGTCGTACGAACGGCGCCAGAGCATGAACTGCTCCTCGCCGAACTCGGCGAGGGTCTGCGCCTTGTCCTTGCCCTGCAGCGCGCCGTAGTGGCGCTCGTTCAGCCGCCAGGAGCGGTGGACCGGGATCCAGTGGCGGTCCGCAGACTCGAGCGCGAGCTGCGCGGTGCGGATGGCGCGCTTCTGGAGCGAGGTGTGCAGGACATCGGGGAGCAGACCGGCGTCCTTGAGCAGCTCACCGCCGCGGACTGCCTCCTTCTCGCCCTTCTCGGTCAGGTTGACGTCCACCCAGCCGGTGAACAGGTTCTTGGCGTTCCATTCGCTCTCGCCGTGGCGGAGGAGGATCAGCTTGTACGGTGCGTCGGCCATGAGCCCGAGCGTAATCGAACCCGTACGGGCTCCGCGCAGCCGGTCACTGGACGGACAGATGACGGACGGACGGCGGTCGGGGAAGGTGCGGGCGACGGGTGGCGGGACGGCGACGATTGACGCCGGCCGTCAATCCGGTGGCGGTCGGGAACCAGGACTTCGTAATGTTCTGTCTGCTATCGGGCCACTTACAGCCTGAACCGTTCCGTACGCCCGTGGGGGGAACCCGTATGTCTGTCGCCGGTCTCAGGCGGGCCGCACGCGAGACCGTCTCCGGTCTCCCCAGAGAGTTCTGGTGGCTGTGGACCAGCACCCTGGTCAACCGCCTCGGGGCGTTCGTCGCCACCTTCATGGCTCTGTATCTGACGCTGGACCGGGGCTACTCCGCCTCGTACGCGGGGCTGGTCGTCGCGCTGCACGGTCTCGGCGGGGTCGTCTCCTCGCTCGGCGCGGGGGTGATGACGGACCGGATCGGGCGACGGCCCACGATGTTGATCGCGCAGACGTCGACCGCCGTGTCGGTGGCGGTGCTCGGCGTCATGGTCCATCCGGCCGCGATCGCCGCCGTCGCGTTCTTCGTCGGCATGAGCAGCAACGCGTCCCGGCCCGCCGTGCAGGCGATGATGGCCGACATCGTCCGCCCCGAGGACCGGGTGCGGGCGTTCTCCCTGAACTACTGGGCGGTCAACCTGGGCTTCGCGGTGTCGTCGGCGGGCGCCGGATTCATCGCCGAGCGCAGCTATCTCGCCGGGTTCATGGCCGAGGCCGGGATGACGCTGGTCTGCGCGGCCGTGGTCTTCCTGAAGGTGCCGGAGTCCCGGCCGGAACGGACGGCGGCGGCCGTGCGGGACACCCCGGCCGAACCCGCGGTCCGGCTCTCGACCGTGCTGCGCGACGGACGCTTCATGAGCGTCGTCGGGCTCTCGTTCGTCGTCGCGCTGGTCTTCCAGCAGGGGTACGTGGGGCTGCCGGTGGCCATGGGCACCGACGGGCTCTCCAGCTCCGACTTCGGCACCGCGATCGCCGTCAACGGCGTGCTGATCGTGGCGCTCCAGATCCCGGTCACCCGCTTCATCCAGCATCGTGACCCGCGCCGTCTGCTGGTCGTGTCGTCGCTGCTCGCGGGGTACGGGTTCGGGCTGACGGCGTTCGCCGGATCGGTCGCCGTGTACGCGCTGACCATCTGCGTGTGGACGATCGGCGAGATCATCAACGCGCCCGTCCAGAGCGGCCTGGTCGTCCGGCTCTCCCCGGCCCACGGCCGGGGCCGCTACCAGGGCATGTACACGATGTCGTGGTCGGCGGCCGCGCTGGTCGCGCCGCTGATGTCCGGCGTGGTGATCGACCACTACGGCGCGACGTGGCTGTGGGGTATGTGTGCGGTGCTGGGGACCGCCGCGGCGGGCGGGTACTGGATGCTCATGCGCGGGCTCCCGGCGGAGGAGAAGGTGACCGAGAGCGTGGCGTTGGTGGCGGTGACGGCTGCGGAGCCCGGGCAGGACGCGGCCGCCGGTCTGCCGCAGGATGCGGTGGAACGGGCGGTCTGACCGGCGACGGGGAGCGCTCGGACCGGCACGGGACCGGCACCCCTGGGGGTGCCGGTCCCGTGCCGTCCGGTGAATCGCGTCGGTCGCGTCAGCCGCCGCACTGGCAGGGGGCGCCCGACTGGCAGCCGCACCCGCAGCCCGAGCCGCAACCGCAGGCGCCGAGAACCGTCAGATGGACCACTTCAGCCGGTGGCTCCTGCTGTGGGTCGGTCATGGGGGAGTCGGCCATGGTTCCTCCTCAAGGACGTACATCCAGGCGTACGGCAGGGCCGTCCGACCCTCGGAGCCGTACGACCGGGGCGTACAACCAGGCGTACCGCCTGCCGCCCCTCCTCATTGCATGCCCACTCCGGCCGTCCGATCAACCGCGCATCGACGGCGCATCGACGGCGCATCAGTGGCGCACTCGCGCAGAACGCGATACCGCGTACCCGTTACGCGCCCTCCACCGGGTTTGCCGCCTGCAGGTCGTCCGCGTGCTCGCCCGTCACCAGGTAGACCACGCGCTTGGCGACCGACACGGCGTGGTCGGCGAACCGCTCGTAGTAGCGGCCGAGCAGCGTGACGTCGACCGCCGTCTCGATGCCGTGCTTCCAGCGGTCGTCCATCAGGTGCTGGAAGAGCGTGCGGTGCAGCAGGTCCATCTCGTCGTCGTCCTGCTCCAGCTGCAGAGCCAGGTCGACGTCCTTCGTGATGATCACCTCGGCGGCCTTGGCCATCAGACGCTGGGCCAGCTGGCCCATCTCCAGAATGGTGGCGTGCAGGTCGTGCGGCACCGGCGACTGCGGGAAACGCAGCCTGGCCAGCTTCGCGACGTGCTGGGCCAGGTCGCCCGAGCGCTCCAGGTCGGCGCTCATCCGGAGCGAGGTGACCACGATCCGCAGGTCGGTCGCCACGGGCTGCTGGCGCGCGAGCAGGGCGATCGCCCGCGCCTCCAGGTCGTGCTGGAGGTCGTCGACCTTCTGGTCCGCGGCGATCACGCTCTCCGCGAGCTTGAGATCGGCGTCGAGCATGGACGTCGTCGCCCGCCCGATCGCCGACCCGACGAGCCGGGCCATCTCGACCAGCCCTTCGCCGATCGAGTCGAGTTCCTCGTGGTACGCGTCGCGCATGGAAGTCCCTCTCCAGTCCTCACTAAGGCCGGGGCCAGGTCTGAACCCCACGCTCTCACCCTGTGGGGCGCACGCGTCCGGATCCGGCCGACCAAGTGAACCAACCCTTGCGCCTCGGTGAACTCTGGGCGACGAGTGTTCGAGTACGCACTCGAATGGCTGTGAGTCGGCCGCCGCACCCGCTTAACCTTTAGGTATGGACGTGAACGCGGCGGTCGCCGCAGCCGCAGCGATGGCCGGTTTGTGCACCGGCGTGATCGCCATGCTGGCGTTCCGCTGGAGCGAGCGCGACCAGAAGAAGCCGACGCGTACGTCCCTGCGGCCCGACAGCAACGGGGCCCTGCCCCCCGGGGTCGACACGGTGCTCTCCGTGCTCTCCTCCTCGGCGGTCGTGCTCGACGAGAGCGACAGCGTCGTCAAGGCCAGCTCCGCCGCGTATGCGCTGGGGCTGGTCAGGGGCGGCCGCCTGGCCGTCGAACCGATGCTGCACATGGCCAGGGACACCCGCCGGGACGGTGAGATACGGCAGGTCGAGCTGGATCTGCCGCGGCGGGGTACGGGCCGGGGCGAGGCCCTCGCGGTCTCCGCCCGGGTGGCCCCACTGGGCTCCCGGCTGGTCCTCCTGCTGGTCGAGGACCTCACCGAGGCCCGCCGTATCGAAGCGGTGCGGCGCGACTTCGTGGCCAACGTCAGCCATGAGCTCAAGACCCCGGTCGGCGCGTTGTCACTGCTCTCCGAAGCCGTCATGGACGCCTCGGACGACCCGGAGGCGGTGGAGCGGTTCGCGGGCCGGATGCAGATCGAGGCGACCCGGCTGACCAACCTCGTACAGGAACTGATCGACCTCTCCCGGGTGCAGAACGACGACCCGCTGGAGGATGCCGAGCCGGTCCGGGTGGACGAACTGGTCGCCGAGGCCATCGACCGCTGCCGCCAGCAGGCCGGCGCGAAACAGATCACCATGGCCGCGGGCGGCACCGCCGCGCTCCGCATCTGGGGCAACCGCGGCCAGCTCGCCGCGGCCCTCGGCAACCTCGTCGAGAACGCCGTCAACTACAGCCCCGCCCGCACCCGCGTCGGCATCGCCGCGCGACGTCTGTCCGTACCGGGCGGGGACCAGATCGAGATAGCCGTGACCGACCAGGGCATCGGCATCTCGGAGAAGGACCGCGAGCGGGTCTTCGAACGCTTCTACCGCGTCGACCCGGCCCGCTCACGGGCCACCGGTGGCACCGGTCTCGGCCTCGCCATCGTCAAACACGTGGCCGCCTCGCACGGCGGAGAGGTCACTGTCTGGAGCTCGGAGGGACAGGGCTCCACCTTCACCCTGCGGCTGCCCGAAGCGGGCTCCAGCAGGGACCGAGACCGCACATCGGGCGGGCCGCTCATCGTCAACGGTGACGACGGGACCTTCGGGACCGCCGGCCCCCACATCCTTGAATCATTCCCTGCCCCGGAGGTCCTTCCGTGACCCGAGTGCTCGTCGTCGAGGATGAGGAATCCTTCAGCGACGCCCTGTCCTACATGCTCCGTAAGGAAGGTTTCGAGGTCGCGATCGCGGCCACGGGCCCGGACGGACTTGACGAGTTCGAGCGCAACGGCGCCGACCTCGTCCTCCTCGACCTGATGCTGCCGGGTCTGCCCGGCACCGAGGTCTGCCGTCAGCTGCGCAACAGATCCAATGTCCCTGTGATCATGGTCACGGCGAAGGACAGCGAGATCGACAAGGTCGTCGGCCTGGAAATAGGGGCCGACGACTACGTGACCAAGCCCTTCTCCTCGCGGGAGCTGGTGGCCCGCATCCGCGCGGTGCTGCGCCGCCGCGGCGAGCCGGAGGAGGTCACGCCGGCCGCCCTGGAGGCGGGCCCGGTCCGGATGGACGTGGACCGTCACGTCGTCACGGTCTCCGGCGGAAAGGTCGACCTCCCGCTCAAGGAGTTCGACCTGCTGGAGATGCTGCTGCGCAACGCCGGCCGGGTACTGACCCGGATGCAGCTGATCGACCGTGTCTGGGGCGCGGACTACGTGGGTGACACCAAGACCCTCGACGTCCACGTCAAGCGCCTGCGCGCCAAGATCGAGCCGGACCCGGGGGCGCCGCGCTTCCTGGTCACCGTGCGCGGCCTGGGATACAAGTTCGAGCCGTAGACCCGGGCGGACACCACGCGCATACGAAGGAGGCGCCTCCCCGCGGGGAGGCGCCTCCTTCGTATGCGCGTGCGGAGCTCAGCCCTGCGGCGACGCGGACGCGGACGCGGCGTCGGTCGGGGTCACCGTGTCGCCCTGGGAGTCGGAGGAGTCCGAGTCCGACGTGCCCGAGTCGGAGTTGTCCGCGTCGGACGAGCCGGCCGCCGGCGCGCCCGTGGTCTCGGAGGCGGACGGCGTGGCGGGCGTCTCGGCCGGCGTCACCGGCAGCGAACTCGGGCCGAAACCCTTGAAGTAGCTGGTGGCCGGAACGACGAACGCGCGGAGCGTGACGTCGCCGGTCCTGCTGAACTTGAACACGACGGACTGCACGTTGCCGTTCTGCCCGGCCTCGCGGCCGTTCTCGATCACGGCGGCGGCATTGCCCTCGCCGCCGAGCACGACCCTGCCGCCGGCCGGGACGACGACCGGTCCCGAGCCCTTGGCGGCGTGCAGCTGCACGGTGGCACCGGTGCCCGGCAGGGTGATCGCGTCCAGCGTCTGCTGGGCGACACCGTTGTTGAACAGTGTGCCGGTGACGACGGCCGGGCCCTCGGCGTTGCGCTCCGGCTGGGTGACGACGTTCGCGTTCTGGATCCTGATGTCACCGATGGTGGTGGCAGCGTTGTCCGGCTTGATTTCGAGCGTCTGCGCGTCATTGCCCGCGCCACACGCGGAAAGTGCACCGATCGAGATCACGATGGCAGTGGCGGCAAGGGCGCCGCGTCGAAGGCTGCGGCTCACGGCTGCGGCAACTCCTTGAACGTACGGACTTCACGGACGGGAGGTACGAGCGGCGTAAAGCCGCCCTAAGGGTGTGTCAGCGCGCTTAGGTTACCGAGCCGTCGTCCCCGCCCCGCACCCGACCCGCCCCTACGGCCCGGCGGGCATCGCGGCCGGTGTCCCGGATCCGCCCGCCCTCCGTCCCGCGCCCACGATTCGTGCGCTGTTCACATAAGAAGCTTGATCAATTCCTCGGGGCCTTGACGCATTCCTTGCGCATAATCTCCACGACCCCCGGACGTTGATCAATTTCATTGGCCATCGGTACTTAGGGCCGTGCGGGTGATCGATCTTCGAACGGAGTACGGAAAGTTCATCATCTGGAATCCGGCAAAACGGGACGTTCGGCCACTTCGGAGGAGGTTCGGGGGCGTGTAACGCATGCGTTTCACCTCCCCCGTACAGCCGCTCCGACCTGCGAATACCGTCTTCCGCAAGCCTTCCGCAGCACGTTCGTGTCTCTGTTGTCAAGCCCCGAGATATGCCCTGACCTGCGAAAACGCCATTCAGGAGAAGCTGTTCTCGTGTTACTCTGGATAGCCACGGAAGGGGTACCTGTCACATGACGTTCAAGGTTGGCGACACCGTGGTCTATCCCCATCACGGGGCCGCGCTGATCGAGGCTATCGAAACTCGCCAGATCAAAGGCGTGGACAAGACCTACTTGGTGCTCAAGGTCGCCCAGGGCGACTTGACGGTTCGTGTGCCGGCGGACAATGCGGAGTTCGTGGGCGTGCGCGACGTAGTCGGGCAGGAAGGGCTGGACCGGGTCTTCGAGGTGCTGCGCGCGCCGTACGCCGAAGAGCCGACGAACTGGTCCCGACGCTACAAGGCAAATCTCGAGAAGCTCGCCTCCGGCGATGTCATCAAGGTCGCCGAAGTCGTCCGCGACCTGTGGCGTCGTGAGCGTGAGCGCGGACTCTCCGCAGGTGAGAAGCGCATGCTGGCCAAGGCTCGCCAGATCCTGGTGAGCGAGCTTGCTCTCGCGGAGAACACGAACGAAGACAAGGCCGAGGCTCTGCTCGACGAGGTCCTCGCGTCCTGACCTGGATCGCACCGGTCGAAAAAAATCTGCCGCGGTGCCCGCTGACCAGCCGTATTCACGGTGTGTCGTCGGGCGCTGCGGCATGTCCGGATCCAGAACCGCCCGGCCCGTCGATAATTGCTCGCGATCTTGCTGCAGCCGACCCCGAGCGGCCGGTGCGGCCTGCCCGAACTCGACCGGATGTCACGGAAAGGGTTCCGGTCAAGTCAAGGCGTCGCCCCGGCTCGCTTGTGGCCATACCCATGTCGGCCGTGGAAACAAACATGCTGATGCTTCGGAGTGCAACCGATGTCTGATCAATCGCGTCCGTACCGCACCGCCGCGGTGATTCCCGCCGCCGGCCGAGGCGTACGGCTCGGCCCGGGCGCCCCCAAGGCGCTCCGCGCGCTGAGCGGGACGCCCATGCTCATCCACGCGGTACGGGCCATGGCGGCTTCCCGGTCCGTCTCCCTCGTGGTCGTGGTCGCACCTCCGGACGGCGCGCCCGAGGTCAAGAACCTGCTGGACGAACACGCACTGCCCGAGCGGACGGACTATCTCGTCGTCCCCGGCGGCGACACCCGCCAGGAATCGGTCGCGCTCGGCCTCGACGCGCTCCCCGACGACATCGCCGCCGTCCTCGTCCACGACGCCGCCCGCCCGCTGGTGCCGGTCGACACCGTCGACGCGGTGATCGAGGCCGTACGCGACGGGGCGCCCGCAGTCGTCCCCGCGCTGCCCCTCGCCGACACCGTCAAGGAGGTCGAGCCCGGCGCGCCCGGCGATCCGGAGCCCGTGCTCGGCACACCCGTACGGGCCAGGCTGCGCGCCGTGCAGACCCCGCAGGGCTTCGACCGGAAGACCCTGGTCCGCGCCCATGCGACCGTCACGGTCGACGGAGAGGGCGCGACGGACGACGCGGGCATGGTCGAACAGCTCGGGGTGCCCGTCGTCGTGGTACCCGGGCACGAAGAGGCGTTCAAGGTGACCCGCCCGCTCGACCTGGTGCTGGCCGAGGCGGTTCTCGCGCGCAGGAGGGCGAACGATGGCTTCTGAGAACACCCCCGTGATTCCGCTGGTCGGGATCGGCACGGATATCCACGCCTTCGAGGAGGGCCGCGAGCTGTGGTGCGCGGGCCTGCGCTGGGAGGACGAGGGTCCCGGGCTCGCCGGACACTCCGACGCCGACGTCGTCGCGCACGCCGCCTGCAACGCGCTCTTCTCGGCCGCCGGGCTCGGCGACCTCGGCCGGCACTTCGGGACGGGGCGCCCCGAGTGGTCCGGTGCCGCGGGCGTCACCCTGCTGACCGAGGCGGCGCGGATCGTGCGGGCCGAGGGGTTCGAGATCGGGAACGTCGCCGTCCAGGTCATCGGCGTACGGCCGAAGATCGGCAAGCGTCGCGAGGAAGCGCAGAAGGTGTTGTCGGCGGCGGTCGGCGCCCCCGTCTCGCTGTCGGCCGCCACGTCGGACGGCCTGGGCTTCACGGGGCGCGGCGAGGGGCTCGCGGGGCTCGCCACAGCGATGGTCTACCGGGTGGCCTGACGGCCCGTCGTAGTCGTCCCGCCCCGGTCCGGGGTGCTCCTCCGGTCCGGGGTGCCTGTTTTCCCGCCCCGGTCCGGGGTGGCCGGTTCCGTCCTCAATCGCCGGACGGGCTCGAGAGTGGTTGCCCGGCGACGGGGTGAGGGGCGCCTTCGCCGGTCGGTGGGGTGGGTGCGGCCCCTCCGGGGCGTCTCCTCGGGACCGGCGCGGAAGCCCGCACCGCGGCGGAGCCCGGGACGTACGCCGGCCCCTGCGGGGACTCCCCTGCACGGCCCCACCCACACCTTGACCGCGCCCTCGGCCAGGTGGCACTCACCGCACCCGCGAGACGGCCGGTCCACGGCGGACCGGGAAGACACCCCCAACCCGTCCTGGGACGGGGCCAACACGGCGACATATCCAAGGGGGCACTGGGCACAGGTGCGGGCCCACTACCCTTGAGGGGTGACTATTCGCCTGTACGACACCAGCGCCCGGCAGATCCGTGACTTCGTCCCGCTCACAGCGGGCTGTGTCTCGATCTACCTCTGTGGCGCGACCGTCCAGGCCGCCCCGCACATCGGGCACATCCGGTCCGGACTGAACTTCGACATCATGCGCCGGTGGTTCGACTACCGCGGCTACGACGTGACGTTCGTCCGGAACGTCACCGACATCGACGACAAGATCATCACGAAGTCGGCCGAGCAGGGCCGCCCGTGGTGGGCGATCGGGTACGAGAACGAGCGTGCGTTCAACGCGGGCTACGACGCCCTCGGCTGCCTCCCGGTCACGTACGAACCGCGTGCCACCGGTCACATCCCGGAGATGATCGAGATGATGCGCGGTCTCATCGACCGCGGTCACGCGTACGCGGCGGACGGCAACGTCTACTTCGACGTGCGGTCGTTCCCCGGCTATCTGGAGCTCTCCAACCAGGACCTGGACGAGATGCGCCAGCCGTCCGGCGACGGCGAGACCGGCAAGCGCGACCAGCGCGACTTCGCGATGTGGAAGGCGAGCAAGCCGGGCGAGCCGAGCTGGGAGACGCCGTGGGGCCGCGGCCGCCCGGGCTGG
This sequence comes from Streptomyces sp. NPDC058231, assembly GCF_042882275.1. NCBI lineage: Bacteria > Bacillati > Actinomycetota > Actinomycetes > Kitasatosporales > Streptomycetaceae > Streptomyces > Streptomyces sp. NPDC058231. The sequence continues at coordinate 131,953 of NZ_JBHVWN010000016.1, forward strand.
CACCTCGAGTGCTCCGCCATGGCGCACAAGTACCTGGGCACCGCCTTCGACATCCACGGCGGCGGCATCGACCTGATCTTCCCGCACCACGAGAACGAGATCGCCCAGGCCAAGGCCTACGGCGACGAGTTCGCGAAGTACTGGGTGCACAACGGCTGGGTCACCATGTCCGGCGAGAAGATGTCGAAGTCGCTCGGCAACTCGGTGCTGGTGAGCGAGATGGTCAAGGCGTGGCGCCCCATCGTGCTGCGCTACTACCTCGGCACCCCGCACTACCGGTCGATGATCGAGTACAGCGAAGAGGCGCTGCGCGAGGCCGAGTCCGCGTTCGCGCGGATCGAGGGCTTCGTCCAGCGGGTCATCGAGAAGGCGGGCGGCGAGGTCGCGGCCGCCCCCGAGGTGCCGCCCGCGTTCGCCGAGGCGATGGACGACGACCTGGGCGTCCCGCAGGCGCTCGCGATCGTCCACACCACCGTCCGGCAGGGCAACAGCGCACTGGCGGCGGACGACAAGGAAGCGGCCGTCGCACGGCTGGCGGAGGTCCGTGCGATGCTCGGTGTCCTCGGCCTCGACCCGCTGGACGAGCACTGGGCGGGGGAGAGCGACCGCGGCGACGATCTGCACGGGGTCGTCGACACCCTCGTACGCCTCGTCCTGGACCAGCGCCAGTCGGCCCGCGAGCGCAAGGACTGGCCCGCTGCCGACGCCATCAGGGACCAGCTCAACCAGTCGGGCCTCGTCATCGAGGACAGCCCGACGGGCCCACGGTGGACACTCGGCCCGCGCCAGTAGTCGTCCCATGTGCCGCCCGGCGATCCGGGCGGCACACTTTCACTTATACGCACGCACGTCTGAAGCAACGAAACAGGTAGGTCATGGCCGGGAACAGCCAGCGCAGGAACCGCCGCACGTCCAACAAGAAGGGCATGCAGGTCGGCAGCGGTGGCCAGCGACGCCGTGGTCTCGAAGGCAAGGGACCGACGCCGCCCGCCTCCGCCCGCAAGGGACACAAGAAGAACCGGGTGGCGAACGCCCAGGCCCGGCAGGCCGCAGTTCGCCGACCCGCCCCGCGGCGCGGTGGCGCCAAGGGCACGTCCGAGATGGTCGTGGGCCGTAACCCGGTCTACGAGGCACTGCGCGACGGCGTCCCGGCGACCACCCTGTACGTCCAGCAGTACATCGACAACGACGAGCGGGTCCGCGAGGCGCTCCAGCTGGCCGGCCAGCGCGGCAACATCAACCTGATGGAGGCGCCGCGCCCCGAGCTCGACCGGATGACGAACGGCCTGAACCACCAGGGCCTCGTCCTCCAGGTCCCGCCCTACGAGTACGCGCACCCGGAGGACCTCACCGCCGCCGCGTACGACAACGGCGAGGACCCGCTGATCGTCGCCCTCGACGGGGTCACCGACCCGCGCAACCTGGGTGCGATCGTCCGCTCCGTCTCCGCCTTCGGCGGTCACGGCGTGGTCGTGCCGGAGCGCCGCGCGGCCGGGATGACGGCGGGCGCCTGGAAGTCCTCGGCGGGTACGGCGGCCCGTACGCCGGTCTCCCGTGTGACGAACCTGACCCGCGCCCTGGAGGGCTACCAGAAGGCCGGCATCACGGTCGTCGGCCTCGCCGCGGACGGCGAGCACACCGTGCAGGACCTGGAGGCCCTCGGCGGCCCCGTCGTCATCGTGATCGGCAGCGAGGGCAAGGGCCTGGGCCGGCTGGTCGGCGAGACCTGCGACTACCTGGTGCGGATCCCGATGCCGGGCGGTGCGGAATCGCTGAACGCCGGCGTCGCGGCGGGCATCGTGCTGTACGAAGCGGCTCGCCGCCGCGTCTGACCGGTACGGCGGACGGGCCTGGGCGCGGGCCCGTCCGTCCGCCGTACCGCCGGCGCGTGACACACCGACCCGGAGAAACTTTTCCCGCGTCACGGCACGCGGCCGGGAGCCGGTGCTTCCGGTTGGCGGCGCCAGGGCTCCGACCTCGGCAGACGCGGTCGACGCGGACCGTCGCGGACTGCCGTGCCCAGCCCGACGTCCGCCCCTGCACAGGCTGTTGACGGGTCTCGGACACATCGACGCCGTCAAGGCAGTGTCCTAATCACACATCACTCGGTTAGATGAGTGTGGACACCAGAACGCCTCGGTTCGACGAACTACCCGCCCTGAGCATGACCAAGGTGGACTGCGACCCTGCGCAGGTCATCGTCAACCACGCCAGCTTCCGGGTACAGCTCGCGCCCGGGCAGCGCGCGCGGCTGCGCGGTGCCGCCCCCGCGGGTTCGGCCAGGATCCCCGCGATGAGCGGCAGCCGGGCGGGTCGCGGACGGCGCGCACCCGTCGTGTGGAGCGGCAGGTCCGCCCCCGGCGACCCCGGCGCCACCGGGCTGCTCCAGGCTGTACGGAACTCCACCGCGGGCCGCTCCGACGGCACGTACGGCTCGTACGGCTCCGAGTTCGACGGCGTACCCGTCGCGGGCGCCACCCAGGTCATCCCGCGCCTGGACGAGACCCAGCCCAACCCCGTCATCCCCGCCCCGCACCGGCACGGCCGGTCCGGCAACGGTCCGCTGCTGCCGCCCATGCGGCGGGCGGAAGGCGCGTACGACCTCGTCGACACCGATCCGTACGGTCACGAGCCGTACGAGGACGACGAGTTCGACGAGACGGTCGGAAGCAGGCCGCCGCGGCACGGCAACGACAGCGTCCGGCACGCGTACTACCCCGGGCGACGGATGAACCTCGGGGTCGTGCTCCTGCCGATGCGGGTGTTCCTCGGCTTCATCTCCATCTACGCCGGCATGGGCAAGCTCTGCGACCCCGTCTACTTCGACGGCGGCGAACGCGGCTCCATGGTCAAGTGGCTGACCTCGCTGCACCCTTGGGGACTGGCCGAACCGCTGCGGGACTTCGCGCTCTCGCACCCGGTCGGCGCCGGGCTGACCGTCGCCTTCCTCCAGGTCGTCGTCGGCGTCCTCACCGTCCTCGGGCTCTGGCAGCGGGTCGCCGCCTCCGTCGGCGCCCTGCTCTCCGCCGCCCTGCTGGTCACCGTCAGCTGGCGGACCGTCGCCGTCTACGACGCGCCGGACATCATCTACCTGGCCGCCTGGAGTCCGCTGGTCATCGCGGGCGCACCCGTCTACTCCGTGGACGGGCGCCTGGCCGGAGAGGCGTGGCGCAGGCTCGGCCCGCGCTCTGCGATCTGGGACCTGCGCCGCCGGGTGCTGCGCCGCGGTGCCGTCGTCGCCACCGTCGTCGTCGGGCTCACGCTGCTCATCGGCTCGATGCTCGGCGGTGCCGTCCGTTCCTCCGAGGTCGTCACCGTGCCCGGTCCGAACGGCATCCCGACCAACCAGCTCCCCGGCTCCCCGCTTCCGCAGGAGTCCAGGAGCGGCCGGGCCTCGCACAGCCCCGCCGGTCAGAAGCCCTCACCGTCCCGGTCGGGCGCCGCCACCACGCCGTCCGCCCAGGCGTCCACGCCGGGTACGGTCACCCAGCGCGAGTCCGGCCAGACCGCGGGCGCCGGACAGCCCAGCCAGACGCAGGGCACCGGTCAGCAGACCCCGCAGCGGACGGTGCCGCAGCCGCCGCCGACGACCAGCGCGGGACCCAGCTCCTCCGGTACCACCGGTGCGGGCGACGGCTCCACCGGCGGTGGGGCGACCGGCGGCGGAGCCACGGGCGGTGGCTCCACGGGCTCGTCCTCCGGCGGCACGTCGGGCGGCCGGAATCCGATCGGCGGCCTTCTCGGTTGATCCGGCGCGGGATCGACGGGGCTGTCACCGAAGCCTGGGGGACTCAGCCGGTGGCAGCCCCGAACCATGTGGGCAGTCGGCTGAGCAGGTCCCGCCGGTCCGCACCTTCCGGGCGGGGACGCGCCGGGTACGGATCGCACGATGCGGGGGCGGGGGGCCCCCACCACCACGACCCCCCCCCCCCCCCCCACACCCCCCCCCCCCCAACGAACCCGCCCCCGTGCCCCCCCCCCCCCCCCCCCAGCCCCCCGGACAGTTGTACCATGGTGGGGCCCAGTACAGGGGCCC